>LJUR01000171.1 GCA_001304105.1 Deltaproteobacteria bacterium SM23_61 | reverse complement strand
ATGGGAGGAATTGAAAACCTACGATGCCGTCTTCGTGGCCGCGGGGGCCTGGAAAAGCCTGTCCCTGCGGGTCCCCGGGGAAGATTCGGCGGGGGTCATGTCCGGCCTGACCTTCTTGAAGAAAGTCAATTCCGGGGAGGAGGTCGATCTGGGGAAGACCGTGGCCGTCATCGGCGGAGGAAATACGGCCCTGGACGCCGCCCGCTCAGCCCTGCGCCTGGGCGCCAAACCCCTGATCATCTACCGCCGCACCAAAGAAGAAATGCCCGCCTGGGGGGAAGAGATCTCCGAGGCGGAAGAAGAGCAGATCGAATTCATCTTCCTGAGTTCTCCCTTGAGAGTCCTTGCGGAAAACGGGAAAGTCAGGGGGATCGAGTGCCTCAAGAACCTTCTCGGCCCTCCGGGAAAAGACGGCCGGAGAGAACCCCGGGTGATCGAGAACTCGAACTTCACCCTCGCTGTCGACTCGGTGATCTCGGCCATCGGGGAGGCCCCTGACCTGTCCTTCCTTCCATCGCCACTGCCGAAGTCCGGGAACGCCATCCCGGTGGATGAAGCCGGGGCCACAAGCCTGGAGAAGGTCTTTGCCGGGGGCGATGCGGTGGCCCAACCCCGCACCGTTTCCTACGCTATCGGCTCCGGGAAAAAAGCGGCCATGGCCATCGATGCCACCCTGCGGGGCGAGAATACGGCCGAGGCCATCCGCCTGGCCCGCTGGGGGGGGAAGGGAAGCCTTTCCATGGCCGGATACCGGAGCGGAGAGGGGGATGGAATCGCCCGGCAAGTGGTGCAGTTCCCGGAGCTGAACACCGCCTACTTCCCCCGCCAGGCGCGCAAGCCCAAAGAAAGGCTGACCCCGGAGCAGCGCAAGAAGAGCTTCTCCGAGATCGACCGGGGCCTCTCCAGCTCCTCCGCCCTCTACGAAGCCAAGCGCTGCTTCAACTGCGGGGTTTGCAACCTCTGCGACAACTGCTTCTTCTTCTGCCCCGACCTGGCGATCTCGGCCCGGCCGGATGGGCAGGGCTACGAGATCAACTATGACTACTGCAAGGGATGCTGCATCTGTGTGGAGGAATGCCCCCGCGGCGCCATCTCGGTCGAGGTGAAGAAATGAAAAAGTTGCTCACCGGAAATTCAGCCATTTCCCTGGGGGTCATGCTCTGCCGGGCGGAAGTCATCTCCGCCTACCCCATCACCCCCCAGACCACCATCGTGGAAGAGATTTCGGAGATCGTGGCCGACGGTCGGCTGAAGGCCCGGTTTATCCGCGTGGAGTCGGAGCATTCCGCCCTGGCGTGCGTGGCCGCGGCCTCCGCGGCCGGCGCCCGGGCCTTCACCGCCACCTCCTCCCACGGCCTGGCCTACATGCATGAAATGCTCCACTGGACTTCCGGAACCCGGCTGCCCGTGGTCATGGTCAACGCCAACCGGGCCATGGGCTCTCCCTGGAACATCTGGTGCGACCACAGCGACAGTCTCTCCCAGCGGGACACGGGCTGGATCCAGCTTTACTGCCAGAGCGCCCAGGAAGCTATCGACACGGTCATCCAGTCCTTCAAAATTGCCGAGGAGGTCCTCCTTCCGGTGATGGTCCTGGAAGACGGGTTCTTCCTCTCCCACACCTCGGAAGTGGTGGATGTGCCCGAGCAGAACATGGTGGATTCTTTCCTTCCGCCCTTCCGACCCCGTTTCAAGCTCAGCCCTGAAGAACCCCATACCTTCAACATCATGGCCGACCCCTCCATGTTCATCCATTTCAAGCACGATGCCCAGCAGGCCATGAACCAAGCGAAGAAGGTCATCGCCCGGGTGGACCGGGAGTTCAAGGCCCGCTTCGGCCGAGGTTATGGATACACGGGCAATGTGCGGATGAGCGATGCCGACGTGGTGCTCCTCACCCTGGGAACGGCGGCCAGCACGGCCTTGGAGGTGGTTGACGCGTACCGCAAGCGGGGAAAGAAAGTGGGCCTCTGTCGCCTGCGCATGTTCCGCCCCTTCCCTTCGGAGGAGATCGGCAGGCTGTTGGGAAAAGCCAAAAAGGTGGCCGTCCTGGACCGGGACAATTCCCTGGGGGCCGGGGGCATCGTGGCCCAGGAGCTGAAAGCGGCCCTGTACGGAACGGTCAAGAAACCCAGGATCTTTGAGTTCATCGGCGGCCTGGGCGGAAGGGATATCACCCCCCGGGACATCGGTGAAATTTTCAACTACACCATGAGCCATTCCGGCCCCGACGGGGCCCCGGTTTGGATGGGGGTCAAGAAATGAGCGGAATCGAACCCCAAGCCAAAGACCTGCTCGAGGAGTACCTTTACTCGGGCCATGGGGCCTGCCCGGGTTGTGCCATGCCCATCGTCCTGCGCACGATCTTTCACGCCCTCGGCGAAAAGACCATCGCGGCCATCACCGCCGGTTGTTTCGGGACGATCTCCGGAACCTATCCCGCCTCGCCCATCAGGATTCCCGCTTACAACACCCCCTTCCCCTCTGCGGGAGCGGCCGCCTCGGGAATCCGGGCGGCCCTGGACGTGAAGGGAGATAGGGAAACGACGGTCATCGCCGTGGCCGGGGACGGGGGAACCTTCGACATCGGGATCCAGGCCATCTCCGCCGCCGCCGAACGCAACGACGACTACATCTTCATCTGCTACGACAACGAAGCCTACATGAACACCGGAATCCAGCGTTCCTCGGCCACCCCCTGGGGCGCCTGGACCACGACCACCCCCCCATCGGATTTGAAGGCCCAGCCCAAGAAGGACATCGTCCGGATCCTGGCCGCCCACCGCGTTCCTTACGTGGCCACGGCCTCCATCGCCTACGTCGACGATTTCGTCCGCAAGATCCGGAAGGCCAGGGAGACCCGGGGGTTCAAGTTCATCTACACCTTGTCACCCTGCCCCGTGGGATGGCGGTTTCCCTCGGAGATCACCATCCGCTTGGCCCGTCTGGCGGTGCAAACCAGAGTATTTCCCCTCTACGAGGTGGAGGACGGGGAGCGCTACACCCTCAGCGTGGAGCCCGAGGGAATCCCGGTGAGCGAGTACCTAAAGCCCCAGGGGCGATTCAACTTCCTTAGGGAAGGGGACATGGAGCGGATCCAGGAGAACGTGGACCGAGAATGGGAACGGCTGGTGAGGAGGTTTTAAACAGTTTCGAGTCTCAAGTTCAAAAGAAATCTTTGATTCTTTAACCCGGAACCCGAAACTCGAAACCCGAAACTTATTCAGGGGAGGAGAGCCGTAATGGCTCAGCCGATTATCGTTTATTTTAACCCTTCCTGACACGTCTGTAAGGCGACGAGGGAGTTTCTCTCGCAAAAAGGGGTTCCTTTTATCGAAAAAGATGTGATCAAAGATCCCCAGAACCTGGAAGAGCTGGCCCAGAAGAGTGGGAGAAGGGCTACCCCCACCCTGGTCATCGGCGATGAAGTCATCGTAGGTTTCGAGAAGGGGGAGATCGAGAAGGCTCTCCAGAAGGCGGGGATCGCTTAATCCGGAAAGGCCGCCTTTCCCTCTGCGCAAAGGACTGTTCACCGATGCGCCATCGGAAATTCATTTGCCTTCTGGCAATCCTTTGCTGGGCGTGCGCTGCCCTCCCCATCCGGGCCGAAGAGAGGACCGTGGGCGAAGGGCAGCACCGGGGGTTTATTGTTCATGAGGGGGAGCAGGTCCTGAAAATCGAGGTCGTCAAGCCGGGCCAGACCATCCAGGCTCAGGTATCCCCCCAGTGGAACGTGAAAAAAGGGGGCGTGGTGGAATGGACCCTGACCGATTCGGACGGAGCCCCGCTCCGGGCCGCCAGCCAGCACCAGCCGAATGAAGAGTCGCTCTTCCTGGAATGGACCTCCAACTCCGAACCGAGGCCAGATGCTTACCGGATTCAGATTCAGGGCAAGGGGGGAAGTTTCCCCGGAGAGATTCTGGGCCAGTATACTGTGCAACTCTCCCTCTGGGACCAGAACGACGCCGACTCGGGAACCGACGCCCCGGAGACTTATGAGAAAGCCCTGCAACTGCCGGCTTTCGAGCCCGGAGTCCACATCTTCAACGAATGCTTTATCAGCGGCACCGCCGATATTTACGACCTTTACAAAATCTCCCTCAAACCCAATCATTCCCTGACCCTGAAAACCGTCCCGGCCCAGTGGTATGGAGCGGCCAAGCAAGGGATCGTTCGCTGGGATTTCCTCAACCGTTCGTTCAAACGGATGAAAGGCGGCCAGAGCCACCCGCCCGACACATCTCCTTTCATGGTAAGAGTCTTTCACCCCCCGGTGCGGTCGGGAAGCAAACCGGCCATTTTTTATCTTCTGGTCAAGATCGAGGGAGATGTCAGCCTGGTCTATTCCCTCCTTCTGGAGATCCAGGAGGGTCGATGAGGGAGAGAACGCTTCTTTTCAAAAAATTCGGCCAAATATTTCCTCCCGGAACCCTTCTCTTTGAAGAGGGGCAGGACTGTTCGGGAATGTACATCATCCAGAAGGGCTGCGTCCGCCTCTACAAGAAGGTCGGGCCACAAGAGATCACCATTGACATCCTGAAGGAAGGGGATTTCTTCGGAGAGATGGCCTGCCTGCTCGGCCAGTGCCGCTCGATCAACGCGGTGGTGGAAGAAGAAAGCCAGGTTCTGGTGGTGGAACCGGAGGTCCTGGAAAAGCTGTTCCGGGAGAAGACCGGCCTGGGAATCAAGATCCTGGGAAACTTGGCCACCCGTCTGAGAAGGGCCTATGATATCATCGGTCGGCTGGCCGAGGAACGGGATTTCCCCCCGGGAAAGGAGCCTTTGTAACCATGACCCGCGAAGATCAGCTCTTCTGGAAATTCGGCAAGAATTTCGCCAAAGGAACGATTCTGTGCCGTGAGGGAGACGCCGGACAGGAAATGTTCATCATCCAGAAGGGAAAGGTCCAGGTAAGAAAGAAAGTGGGAAAAGGGGAAAAGGTTCTGTCCGAGCTCTCGGACGGAGAATTCATCGGGGAGATGGCCCTTCTCCTGGGCATGGACCGTTCGGCCACGGTGGAAGTCCTCGAAGACAGCAAGATCCTCGTGGTCGGACCCGACACTTTCGAAAATCTTCTCAAGAACAGCCCGGAGATCGCCTTGAAGATGCTCAAGAAAATGGCCCAGAGGCTCCGCACCCTAGATGACCGGCTGGAAACCCACCTCGTCGAACCTCCCCCCAAATAGAATAAGGGCAAAAAACTTAGCCGCAGAGATCGCAGAGCACGCAGAGGCAAAAAAAATTGAAGGTTCAAGTCACAAGGCGCAAGGCTCGCGGTGCAAGGTTACGAACGGACCCATTCTCAAAGCTCTCGGGAAGGCCAAAACTCCCAAGGAACTCTTATAAAAGGATCTCTGCGCGCGCTGCTTCCTCTTCGTTCACCTTCCTGTCTTCATCCGCTCAGGATCGCAAGACAGAGAGGAGTCCATTTCACTAAAATGATTTTTTTGGTCTTTAGCAAAAAAACTCTGCGGTCTCCGCGTTCTCCGCGGTTATTTTTTTCTTTTTCTGCCCCCGGCTAATAAATATGAATCACCCGGGCGCCGTCAAAGCCGTTAAATTTGGTCGATGAAGCAATGCTGTAGGCCCCGATGTTCTCGGTGTACAGACAATCCCCGATTCCTAGGTTTCCCGGAAGTTCTACAGATAAAGAAACCTTGTCAAAACTGTCGCAGGTCGGCCCGACGACCGCGCAGACCTCATTTTTCCCCCGCCCGAAGGAGTGGAAATTGGGAATCCAGTGATCGTAAACCACACCCGAGAAGGTTTGGTATACCCCGTCGTTGAGGTAATAAAAGATCTTCCCATCCCTGCGCGCTTTGCCGATGATTGCGGATATGAGCGTCGCTGCCGTGGCCACGATGAACCTTCCCGGTTCGGCGATGATCTCAATGTCCTCCGGGAAGAGGCGCTGGCACTCGGCATTGATGAGTTGGGCCAGCTTTTCGAACCTGGGAACCTGTTTGTCATAAGGCACCGGAAAGCCGCCCCCGATGTCCACGATTTTCAGGCTGTACCCCTTCTTTCGCGCCTCATGGAAAACTTCGGAGGTGATCGCCAGGGCGGCGGTGTAGTTGTCGAAGTTGGTGCACTGGCTCCCCACATGAAAGCTCAACCCTTCCACCACCAACCCCATATCAAAGGCCTTGCGGATCAGGGAATCCGCCTCCCCCGGTTCGGCGCCGAATTTGGAGCTCATCTCGACCTGCGAGCCCGTGTCGGGAACCTTTAGCCGTAAAACCAGCCCGGCCGTTTCACAATGCTGACTTATTTTCTTCAATTCGTCGACGTTGTCATAGGTCACCAGAGGCTTGTACCGCTTGATCTTCCTGAGGGTCTCCGGGTCTTTTATGGTGTTGGAAAAAATAATCTTGTCCCAGATGAAAAAATCTTTTTCCTTTTCCTCGAAATGCTTCAGGTATTCGTAAACCTGCATGAACTCGTTGTAGGAAGCCACATCGAAGCTCGAGCCTGACTCGAAGAGGGTCTTGATGATCTCCTGGTTCGAATTTGCTTTGACCGCGTAATAGCACTGGACCCGCGGCAGGCTCTTCTTGAAAATCCGGTAGTTTTTCCTGATTTTTGGGTGGTCGAGGATGAACAGGGGAGTTCCATGTCTTTCCGCCAGGGCCAGGAGCCTTTTTTTCATTCTGCTTTTCCTTCCTTCACGGGGCCAGTTTCCGGAGGAGGCGTTTCATCCGGCTGACTTCCCGGTTGTTTTCCAGGTAGGACTGGATCAGCTTTTGATACAGTTCCGGCCCGCGGTCATACAGTCTCTTCTGTTTTTTGGGCCGGGTCGTCTGGATTACGTAGGCGGTCATCAGGGGAAGGGCTACGGTGACATCCAGGTAAGCCGTCACGGTTTCTTCCAGCTGGCTGGGGTCGATCTTTCCCCAGCTGGCCGCTTCGCTCGGCGGGGCACCCGACAGTCCGCCCGTGTCCGGCCGCGCATCGGTCACATTGATGTCATAATCCTGGCCCATTTCCGGGATCATGAGCACTTCCTGGATCTGCGGCTCCGTCTGGAGCATGAAGTTTTTCGGGCTTCCGCCGCCGATCAGGATCACCCCCGTTTTGCCGTGCTCATACCGCTTGGCGTTCAGGATGATGGCGGTTGACTCATTTACGTCGATGCTCGGGTTGATTCTCAGCTTGAATCGATCCCCCAGGGCGGCGGCTTCGGCCAGGAGTTCCAGGCCGGCCACATTCATTCCGATGGTGGAGTCCCCCGGGGATGAAGTGAAGACCGGGATCCCGTTCCGGTAGGCCGCGGCCATGATGCTCACCTCTCCCAGACGATTCTTCTTCTCGAATTCATTCATGACCCTCCCCAGGTGATGATAAAACTCCCGGGTTCCCATTTCCTTCTGAAATTCGGGGCGCACCAGAATTTTTTTCAATCTTCGATCCGTTTCCATCAACACATCCTCATAATCGAAGAGAATGTCGTAGATCCGGGTCACCCCCTTGGCGTCACCCCCTTGGCTCTCAAATCAGCGTCATCCACCAGATGGCTGCCCCGATGCATGGGCAGATTGAAGGCAAAATGCAGGTCGTGGTACATATTGGCTCCGGTGGCCGTGATCCAGTCCACAAAACCGTGATTCATCAGCGGAATGACCGCCGAAGGCCCTAAACCGGCAGGGGTCAAAGCCCCGGCCAGGCTTAATCCCACGGTCACCTCCTCCCGGGAATATTTGTCCCTTAACAGATGGCAGGCGGCTCTCAATCTTCCGCCGTTATAAGCATCCAGGTTGTCGATCAAGGTGACGATATCCGTGTCTTTGGAAATCGGCGCGGGAAGAATTCTTTTCCCGGCGAGATATTTTTTCCTTCCCCGACAGGCTGGTTTTTTCTTTTTCATCTTCTCCCTTTCCGGAACCTGGAAGTTTTTTAAAGGGCAACCCCGGCCCTGGGTCGGGTCAAACGGGGCTCACGGCCTGCACGCACTTATTGTCCCGCGGGGCGGGCCCGATTTCAAGTCCTTTCAAACCCCCGAAAAAAAAACTTAACCGCACAAAAAAAAGCCCTCCGTTTTTGACGGAGGGCCTTTTCATGTTTCGATATTAGGGCTGTGAGTTTTTAACTCTCTGCCCCATGCTCCATGCTCTTTGCTTTTAATACATCCCTTCCATTCCTCCTCCCGGAGGCATGGGGGGCATTTTCTCCTTCTCTTTGGGTCTCTCGGCCACCATGGCTTCCGTGGTGAGGAGCAGGGAGGCAACCGAAGAGGCGTTCTGCAGGGCGGTTCGCACCACCTTGGTGGGATCGATGATCCCGGCCTTCACCATGTCGGTGTACTCTTCGTTCTGGGCGTCAAACCCGTAGTTGCCCTTCTCCGTCTTCACCTTTTCCACCACGATGGAGCCGTCAAACCCGGCGTTCATGGCAATCCAGCGAATGGGCTCTTCCAGGGATCTCTTCAGGATGTTCAACCCGAACTGCTGTTCCTCGGGAAGCTTCATCTTTTCCAGCGTCGGCAGGGCGCGCAGGTAAGCCACCCCGCCGCCGGCAACGATTCCTTCTTCCACTGCCGCGCGGGTCGCGTTCAGGGCGTCCTCCACCCGGGCCTTCTTCTCCTTCATCTCCGACTCGGTGGCCGCTCCCACGTTGATCACCGCCACGCCGCCGACCAGCTTGGCCAATCGTTCCTGCAGTTTCTCGCGGTCGTAATCCGAAGTCGTCTCTTCGATCTGGGCCCGGATCTGTTTGACCCGGCCCTCGATCGCCTTGGAATCACCGGCGCCTTCGACGATGGTGGTGTTGTCCTTGTCGATGGTGATCCGCTTGGCCTTGCCCAGGTCCTTCAGGGTGATGGATTCCAGTTTCACTCCCATCTCCTCGGAAATCATCTGCCCGCCGGTCAGGGTGGCGATGTCTTCCAGCATGGCCTTGCGCCGGTCGCCGAACCCGGGAGCCTTCACCGCCGCGCACTTCAGGGTGCCCCGCAGTTTGTTCACCACCAGGGTGGCCAAGGCTTCGCCCTCCACCTCCTCGGCGATGATCAGAAGGGGCTTACCCATCTTGGCGATCTGCTCCAGAACCGGGAGCAGGTCCTTCATGTTGCTGATCTTCTTCTCGTTGATGAGAATCAGGGCGTCCTCCAGGACGGCTTCCATCTTCTCGGGGTTGGTCACGAAGTAGGGGGAGATGTACCCGCGGTCGAACTGCATCCCCTCCACGATGTCCAGGGTGGTTTCCATGGCCTTGGCTTCCTCCACGGTGATGACCCCTTCTTTGCCCACTTTGGCCATGGCCTCGGCAATGATGTTGCCGATGGTCTCGTCATTGTTCGCGGAGATCTTTCCTACCTGGGAAATTTCCTTCTGTTCCTTGGTGGGTTTGGAGAGCTTTTTGAGTTCATCGATGACCGTCTCCACGCCCTTCTCGATCCCCCGCTTCAACTCCATGGGGTTGTGGCCCGCCGCCACCAGCTTGGAGCCTTCACGGTAGATCGCCTGGGCCAGGACGGTGGCCGTGGTGGTACCGTCGCCGGCGATGTCCGAAGTCTTGGAGGCCACTTCGCGGACCATCTGGGCCCCCATGTTCTCGAACTTGTCCTCCAGCTCGATTTCTTTGGCCACGGTGACCCCGTCCTTGGTGACCGTGGGGGACCCGAAGCTCTTCTCCAGGATCACGTTCCGGCCCTTTGGGCCCAGGGTTACTTTTACGGCATCAGCCAGGATGTTGACCCCTTTGAGGATCGCTTCCCGGGCTTTCTGATCATAACGGATTTCTTTCGCTGCCATCTTTTCATTCCTCCTTTATTGATTCCTTTATGGATTCTTTGGATTACTTTTCGATGACCCCCAAAATGTCGTCTTCTCTCATGATGAGATGCTCTTCGCCGTCGATCTTCACCTCGGTCCCGGAATACTTGCCGAAGAGGATCCGGTCTCCCGCCTTCACATCCAG
>LJUR01000170.1 GCA_001304105.1 Deltaproteobacteria bacterium SM23_61 | reverse complement strand
CATAGCCCTCGGATCCTAACCCAGAATTTGGCGGGCAATGTTATTTTTCATGACTTCCAGCGTGCCCCCCGCAATGCACAGGGCCTTTGCGTCCCGGAAATATCGTTCGTAGGGCGTGTTGCGGTAGCAACCGTGACTTCCCGTTACCTGGATGGCCTGGGAGACAATCTCCACGGAGATCTCTCCGGCCAGCAGTTTGGCCATGGAGGTCTCCCGGGCCGGGTCTTTCCCCTGGTCTTCCATCCAGGCGGCTTTATCCCGGAGAAGGGTCCCGGCCTCAAGACGGGTGCTCATCTCGGCGATCATCCAGCGAATCCCTTGAAAATCGGTGACCCATTGCTTTCCCGCTTTTCTCTGTTTGGCAAAATCAACCGCTTTTTCGATTGCCCCTCCGGCGATTCCCAACAGACAGCTGGCATTGCCGATCCGGCTGTGATTGAAAGCCGAGAAAAAAACCCTTGCCCCATCTCCTTCCGCTCCAATCCGGCGGCTTTCCGGGATGCGGTACTCCTCCAGGCGGAAGGAATAGACGGGAGAAGCCCGCAAGCCGATGGGGTCCATTTTTTCCACAATGGAAAACCCGGCAGTTTTCGGATCCACCAAAAAAACGGTCAACCCCTTTGGCGCCATGGCGAAAAAATTGATCACCCGGGCCTCCGCCGCGTCGTTGATGTGCACCTTCAGGCCGTCAAGGATGTAAAAATCCCCTTCTTTTCTCGCCCTTGAGACCATGCCGCTGAAGCTGGACCCGACTCCCGGTTCAGAAATGGCCGTGGCGGCCAAATATTCCCCTCTGGAAAGTTTGGGTAAAAATTCCTCCTGCTGGGCTTTTGAACCATGATGGATGATCATCTTTTCGGTTTGGTAATGGCCATTATGGATGTACGCCGCGCTGGCTCTGGCGATTTCCTCGCAGAGAAGGCTGTATTCCGTCGCTCCCCCGTCCCCCCCCCCGAATGCACCCGGCACGGTGAGGCCCAGGAATCCTTCCCGGCCCATCTTTCGGAAGGAATCCCAGGGGAATAGGCCCTTTTCGTCAAATTCGCGGGCCTCCGGTTCGATCACCCCTTCGGCAAAAGCCCTGGCCGAGGCTTGCACTTGTTTCTGCCGTTCGCTGCGTTCGAAATCCAAGGATTCCTCCTGCCGGTTTTTCCGGACGACCAAAGACACTCACCGGGGCCCCGTGTTTCGGAAGTAAAATAAGAGAGAGGGCCAGGCAGCGGCTAACCGTCCAATAATTTTAGAAAAATCTTATTGAAGCCCCAACCGTTTGTCAAGGCAGAAATACCCTCGTGGATCTTATCTTGCACCTCTCCCCCCAGCGAAAAATTTTTCATTCCGGGGATGGGAAACGCATACCATCGCTGCTGATTTCCCAAAGGGGCACGGGGGGCAACTTTATGTGTTGATTTTATTCTTAAACTGCTTTAAGATGTCGGCAAAAAAACCTTCCATATTTTCTTGAACCCCTGTTTTCCCTTTCCCTGAGGAGGTCGTGATGCGCCAAGAAGACCGGGATCACATCGTAAATCTCTTCCCGTCCATCCGCCAGATCGGCGATGACGGGATTCGGGAAAAAGTAATCCGGGCCTGGTATAACGCCTGGAAACAGGGCAATTTCCCACGCATCGAAGATGTGCATCAGTTTGAGCCGGCCCGCGATCATATCGCCTACACGAACGTGGATCACACCAACCAGGTATGCCGGGCGTGCGAGCAAATGGGAGAAATACTGGCCGCCTTGCTGAATCTTCGCCTGAACAGGGACTATCTCTTGGCCGGAGCCGTATTGCACGACGTGGACAAGATGGTAATCTTCGATGCCCGCAGCGGAGGGCTGACCGAAAGGGGACGCCGGCTTCCCCATGCCGTGATGGGGGCCGCCATGGCCCGGGAAGAGGGGCTTCCCGAGGAAATCGCCCATGTGATCGGTGCGCACTCCTTCAAGTACTCCCCCGCTCCACCCTCCACCATCGAAGCCCTGCTCGTCCGCCACCTGGACCACGTGGTTGCCCAGTCTTATTATCTATCCAAGGGTCTGGACATGGAAAAAATTCTGGCTCAGTCCACCGGGCGTAACCCTTGAGATTCAACGCCCATCCGATCCGGCGATGGGGCGAAAGGAGGTGACTCAAAGAAAAAATATGGCCCCATGGTAGTTTTATCCCATGCGAAAGGAGGAAAGTATGAAAAGGATCGCCATTTTCACTTTGTCGGCAGTGCTCCTTCTGGCCTTGGCCGCCCTTCCGGCCAATGCTGCACCCAAGGTTCAATGGAAGTTCACCAACATCCAACCCGCCGGGCAAATTTACACCGAATACTTCAACCAATTGGCCGATAAAATCACCGAAGCCACCAAAGGAGAGGTGAAAGTCACCAATTATCCGGCCGGCGAACTCCCTTACAAGGGGACCGACCTGCTTAAGGTATGCAGCAAAGGATTGGTTGATATGGCCGAGGTGGTCGCGGGGTTCGTATTCGGAGAAGCCCCCCTGCTGGCTTTATTGGACTTCCCCTACCTGGCCTTGAACGAGCAGGAAATGAAAACCGTCCGCCAGGTGGTCGCCCCCTACGTTCTGGCGGAGCTTCGGAAAAGAGGGGTGGAGCCCCTGGCGATTTTGAGCTATGGGCCGAGACAAATCGTCTCCCGGAAACCGACGAACAACCTGGAAAATCTCAAGGGCCAGAAAGTCCGCACAGCCGGAAGTTTACAGGATGTCTACATCAAGCTATGGGGGGCCGTGCCGACCTTCGTGGTTTGGGCGGAAGTATACCCGGCGGCCCAAAGAGGGATTGTGGACGCCATCATGACTGCAACCCTGGCCATCCAGCAGTCCAAAGTGTACGAGGTCTGCCCCTACTTCCTCCAAATCGAAGGGCCCTTGATGCACCTGTATATCTGCATCAACAAGAAATCCTGGAACGCATTGTCCAAAGATCACCAGAAGTCCATTCGGCAAGTGGTCACCGACTGGGCGGGTTTTTGGGATCAGAAAGTCATGCACGAGCTGGACGACAAGGCTTTAAAGGAAATGCGCGCCAAAGGCCAGATCAAAACCGTCTCTGCCATTTCTCTGGAAGAGAGGAAAAAAACCAGGCAGCAACTGCTTCCCGATCTGAAAGCCTACACCCAGAAGCATATGAAGCCCAACGGTCCGGAGGCCCTGAATAAAGCCTTGAAAGCCCTCAAACTGGAATAAAGAAAAAGGGGCCCAGTTCCCTTTTCATTTCTGGCGCCCCGGTGGTCCGCTGAGACTTCTCCCGCCACCGGGGCCGCCTTCCAAGATGGAACAGAGGCTGGACATGTTTGCCAAAATTGCGAAATCCATAGCGGCGATGAATCGGGTAGCCACGGCTGTTGCCGATATCGGCCTCATGGTGATGACCGGGCTGGTGGTGTCGGATGTGGTCTTGCGCCGGGTGTTTAATGCCCCCATCATCTTTGCCGACGAAGTGGCCGGTTACCTGTTGGTCCTCGTCACCCTGATGGGACTGGGATATACCCTCAAGGAAGACGGGCACATCCAGGTCAAAATTCTTGTGCAAAATGTTTCCCCCAAAAGCCGTTCCTCTTTGAGGATCCTGTGGTGCGTCACCAGCCTTGTCTACACGGTCATCCTTCTGATCATGACCAGCCAGCTCACCTGGGAGAGCTATGCCTTGGACGCTTTTTCCCCCACTCCTTCCCAGTTGCCCCTCTTTCCTTTTCAGATGCTCATGCCGATCGGCTGTATGCTTCTGATTCTCACCCTCGCTGTCGAACTCGTGGAATTGATTCATACCCTTATCCCATCCCGTACGACCGCTTAGGAGGGAATCCACGCGATGACCTGGCAATTGCTCAGTTTGATTATCGTCATCATTCTTTTTGGATTGCTCCTTTCAGGCGTCTGGATTGCCATGGCCCTCGGAATGGTGGGAATCCTCATGCTGCTGATCATTGAGCCTTCGGCCATCATGGGCGTGGGAATCATCGTCTGGGACACCCTGGAGAGTTTTGTCCTCACGGCAGTCCCTCTTTTCCTGCTGATGGGATCCATCATTCTTCACAGCGGAGTCAGCTCGAGTTTTTACAAGGGCCTGAGTACCTGGTTGGATCATGTTCCGGGCAGCCTGGCCCATTCAAATGTTCTGGCTTGCAGCATCTTTGCCGCCGTGTCCGGCTCCAGCGTGGCCACGGCCGCGGCCATCGGGGCCATCGCCATCCCGGAAATGGAGCGCCGGGGATACAGCCGTTCTTTGACCTATGGCTCCCTGGCCGCAGGCGGGACTCTGGGGATTTTGATTCCCCCGAGTATCATCTTTATTCTTTACGGCGCCATCGTGGGAGAATCCGTAGGGAGACTCTTCATCGCCGGAGTCATTCCGGGTGTTTTTATGTCCAGCCTGTTCGTTCTTTATGTCGGCCTGCGCACCGCGCTGAATCCCAACCTCGTGCCCCGGGGAGAGATCCGGGCCACCTGGAGCGAACGCGGGCGGGGTCTGCTGGCCGTCCTGCCGGAAAGCTCAATTGGACGATCCTGAAGAACAGTCTGAACGAGGCGGTAAAAACCAATTGCATGATTCTCTTCATCGTGGTAGGGGCACAGATCATGTCCTATGCTTTGGTGACCGCCGGGATCCCCCGGGGGCTGGTCGCCTTTATTACCAGCCTTACAGTGCCCCCATGGGTGATTTTCCTGCTCATGTGTGTCATGTATCTTATACTCGGATGTTTCATGGACGCCATCTCCCTGATGCTTCTCACCCTTCCGGTCGTTTTCCCGGTCATGATGGCTCTGGGCTATGATCCAATCTGGTTCGGGGTGGTCCTGGTGATCCTTTTGGAGGTGGGGCTGATCACGCCGCCGGTGGGGATGAATCTATTCGTGATTCAGGGGCTGGCCCGGAGTCCTTTGAGCACCGTGGCGCGGGGAGATCATGATGCTCATCATGGTGTTCCTGATCGCCCTCTATCCCGGTCTTGCCCTTTGGCTTCCCTCAAAAATGATGTGAGCGGCATGAGCGAATTCCCTCTTCTCTTTCAGGCCGGATCCATCGGCAGGATGCGGCTTCGCAACCGAATTGTCATGGCTCCCATCGGCACCAACCTGGCCGACGTTGGCGGAGCCGTGACTCCGCAGCTCATCGACTGGTACGCGGAGCGGGCCCGGGGAGGCGTGGCTCTGGTCATCGTGGAGAACGCTCTGGCCGATGTCCGCTTCGGAAGGGGGCTGGCCCATCAGCTCCGGATCGACGATCCAAAGTTCACTCCCGGTCTGAACGAACTGGTTGAGACGGTCCATGCCTCCGGTGCCAAGATTGCTGTTCAGATCAACATCCAGGGAGGGGGGGTCGATCTGGAATTGCAGCCCGGGATTCAACCGGTGGGTCCCTCTCCTTTCTCCTACGTATTTGATGAGACGGGCCCCGGGTTTGGAGTCCCCTCCCGGTTGAAGCAGGTCAAGGAAGTTCGCGCCCTGGAAAAGAGAGAAATTACCGAACTCCGCGCCTCATTCATCCGGGCGGCGGGGATCGCCAAGTCCGCGGGCTTTGATGCCATTGAAATCCATGCCGCCCACGGCTACCTCCTGGCTGCTTTCCTCTCCCCGGCCACCAATAAGAGAGAAGACGAATACGGGGGGGATTTCCTGGGGCGAATGAAATTTGCCGCCGAGGTCTGCCAGGGAATCCGGGAAGCGGTGGGCCCCGAATACCCCTTGCTGGTCCGCTTCAGCGGCCGGGAGTACTTTGAAGGTGGACGGGAAATCGATGAGTCCCTGGAGGTGGCCGGGCACTTGGAGCGCCTGGGGATTCACGCGCTCCACATCTCGGCAGGCATCACCATGATGGCCGGGCCATTTACGATGATGAACCCGCCCATGTCCTACGGCCAGGGAGCCTTTATTGGCGATGCGGAGGCCATTAAAAAAGCCGTCCGTATTCCCGTAATCGGCGTGGGAAAAATCCGGGATCCTGAGTTTGCGGAAAAACTCCTCGAAGAGAATCGAGTGGATTTTATCGCTCTCGGCCGAACGCTCGTGGCTGATCCGGAATGGCCGATCAAGGCTCTTCGGGGAAGAAAAAAAGAGATTCGACGCTGTATCTCCTGCAATCGCTGCCACCGGATTATGGCCCGGAGGAAGATCCGTTGCGCGCTTAACGCGCGGGCGGGCCGGGAAGGGTCATTTCCATTGATCCCCGCTCCCCGCAGGCGGCGCGTGGCGGTCATCGGAGGGGGGCCAGCGGGAATGGAGGCTGCCAGAGTGGCCAGCCTCCGGGGGCATGAGGTAACCCTTTTCGAAAAAGAACGTGTCTTGGGAGGGCAACTGAAGTTGGCCATGGTCCCGCCCTTCAAAAAAGACCTGGCAGGCCTTCTCGCCTGCCTCCGGGAGCAAGTGAAGCGAGGTGTGGAGATCCAGTTGGAAAGAGAGATTCGACCTGAAGACCTGCTCCGGGAATCCTTTGATGTCGTGATCCTGGCTTCCGGCTCCACCCCTCCTGGAACTCCCCGCTGGTCGGATCCGAAGGTTGTGCGCTGTTGGGATGTTCTGGCCGGAAAAGTCCCTCTCAAAGGGGATCGAATGGTCGTGATCGGGAGAAGTCGGGTGGCTTGCGAAACGGCGGAACTCCTGGCCGCTCGCCGGAATAAAAAAGTCATTCTTCTTAATTCCGGTCCCATGGAAGAAATGGGCAGTGAAATGGAGCCCATCTTCGAACGGCGACTGCTCATGGAAAGGCTGCAGAAGTGCGAAGTTGAAATCTTGAGCGACACATCGGTCACCCGGATCGATCCGGAAGGCCTCACCGTCCGGGGAAAAACTTCCCGCTTCATTCCCTGCCACCAGGTTGTCTTGGATGAACCGCCCCTTCCCCTTATTTCCCTCTTAAAAGAACTGCAGGGAAAGATGAAAATTATCAGCATTGGGGATTGCCTGGAGCCGGGAGACCTCTACAAGGCGATTCATGAAGGTTTCCTCGCGGGGTACCGTATTGGGGAAATCCCCTTTTGAGCAGACCGGTAGAAGGAAGCGAGAAACATCGGTTCAGAAGGAAATGATGACCGTGGGGCTTGCGGCCGGAATCCCTTCGGTGAACTCAGGGCAAGCTCACCGGGCCCCCGGAATCAGGACAGGATCCGTACCACGCGATGACCCGAACCATGGCCCGGGCCAAATGGCGCATGGAATAGAATACCGGGAAGCCTGCTTCTACAAATGCCTGCTGAACGACGAGGAATTCCGTCATTCCGTCAAGACCCTGCGGCGGACGCAGGGCAAGAAGAACGGGCTTGCCGGTTTTCCGCACGGCTTCCTTCATGACGCCTATTGCCGGCTTGACAAAGTTCTCAAGAGATAGCCGGCCCAATCCCCAACGGCTGATCGGATGGAACCCGAGATGATAGATAAGCATTTGAATCCCCGGGACCCGACCGAGCACCTGCATGGCTGTCGAGATGGCCTCCGGAGCGATGAGGTTCGGGGTATCCAAAGGATTGATGAAGATGCTCCCGGCCACGGGAAGGCTCTGTTTCAACTCGGCCTGCACCGCTGGCGAGAGAGGCGGCACCCGAAGACCCTCGTCCTCCATTTCGTCGCTGGCCAGGACGCTGGGGCCTCCGCCGGCGCCCATGAGGACAGCCCTGGTATCCCGGGGCAGGGGGCGAACGAACCGCAGAGCTGTGAGGACGTCGATCATCTCGTCCAGGTCATCCACCTGAATCGCATTTACCTGACGGCACAGGGCGTCGAAGATCGCGACTGAGCTGGTCATGCTTGCGGTATGCCCGTATGCAGCCCGCCTGCCCGCCTCGGTTCTGCCTCCCTTGTAGATGACCACCGGCTTTTGGGCGGCCGTCTCCGCCATCGCTCTCATGAAACGCTGGCCATCCTTCACCCCCTCGATGTAGGCCGCGATGATTTCGGTCTCCGGATCCCTGGAGAAGTAATCCAGGAGCTCGCTTTCATTCACATCCAGAGCATTTCCATAGCTAACCACCTTGCTAAACCGGAGCCCTCTGGCACGGCTGAAGTCCGGGAGATTCTGCGCATGGCCTCCACTCTGAGAAATAAAGGCGATGGGGCCAGGTTCCAGCGGAGAATTAAAACTGTTGACCAGCCGGTTCTTGGGAACGTAGAGGCCGACACAATTGGGACCGATGATCCGGAAGCCCCCGGCCTTCGCCTTGACCAGCATGGCTCTTTCGAGTTCTTCCCCCTGTACCTCGCCGGTCTCCCCGAAACCGGCAGTGAAGAAGTGAACCGACTTGACTCTCTTTGCAGCGCAGTCATCCAAGAGCTTGAGAACCGACTCTGCCGGGATGCTCACGACTACATGGTCCACCGCCCCGGGAATTTCCCTGAGGCTTGCGTAGCAGGGCAGCCCAAGCACTTCCTTGTACTTGGGATTGACCGGAAAGACAGCGGGGAACTTCGCCTCTTTCAAAGCATAAACGACCAACTCGGCAAAGGAAAGATTGCCCGGAGAGGCCCCGACAACGGCAACTCCGCGCGGGGAAAAGATCTCTTCCAGTGCGGGCATGGCTTCATGTTCCTCTGGCCGACTGCGCCTATTCATCGCATCATCCTCGAGGTTTCCACATGCTCCTTAGCCAAATATCCAAGGAAATGCCTGCGGATCTGATAAGAACTTCCTTTGGGAAGCGAATCAGGTTTATTCCCATTCGGCACGGCGCAGGTGTTTGATCTTGGCGCGGCGATGTTTGCTTTCCAGCCTTCGTTCCTTGGACGCCAGCGTGGGCTGGGTCTTTTTGCGGATTTTGGGCCTTTGGGCTGCCTGGCGGATCAGGCTTACCAGGCGGGCAACAGCGTCCCGGCGGTTTTGTTCCTGGGTGCGGAACCGACGGGCATCGATGATAAGACAGCCTTCTTTGGTCATACGCTTTCCGGCCAAACGGGCAAGGCGGTCCTTAACCTCTTCGGGGAGCGAAGGAGAATGGGCCACATCGAAAGAGAGCTGCACGGCCGTGGCAACCTTGTTGACATTCTGACCGCCCGGGCCAGAGCCACGGATGAATTGCTGGTGAATTTCTTCCTCACCGATCGTGATCGTGCCAGTAACCCGAATCATGTCTCCATATACCCCGGGTTCAAAAAGACCGCTCTGAGGTCCAAAAATAGGCACTGTGGGGCCTGAATTCAGGGCTTCTCGCCCGGACCGGGGACCGGGCGCAATCCCCAGACCCCCCGTCATGCTGAGGTTCAGATATCCACCGGACGGATCGGGTGACGACCCTGCAGTTGGAAAGCGGTGCGCCGGTCCCAGACCCGTTCGGCAACAAGGAGTGTTTGATCTGGATGAGTATTGATCCCGCCTGACCCTGGGTCCTTACTTAAATTATATGATACCCAAAGCCTCTATCGTTTCCGGCATGGGTTTGCCGCTATTCGCATCCCAGCCCATCAAAGAATAATAGTATCTCTTCGCTCTCTCCATCTTCTCAGGGTCTAAAGCGGTATGAGCCAGAGGGCCATATTTCGTCGGATGAAAGAATCTCTTGGGAAGCTTATCATCATCGGCGGAAAAGCCCTCCCGAATATTGAACAATCGGTACAGGGTGAGTACCCTCTCGGATACCCTGGCCAGTCCCATCGGGCCTATATCCCATCCGGTGATTGCGGATGCGAGATCGGCCACTTGCTGAAATGAATAAGGGAGAAATTGACAGATACCCAGGCTGTCGAATGCGATTCTTTTCAGATGGAGCATCCGAAATAGACTCACCTTGGGAGGGCTGATATCATCAAGGGGCACCGGCTCAACCCAACCCAAGGGTATCATATCCTTCAAAACAATGTCCGCGGTTGAACTGAGGCCGTTAAATAGAATGTCGATCATGTTACAGCAATGATCAGCTCCATGGGGATTCACCATATATCCCAGCCCGAGGGCTTTATTCAGCCTCGGTTCGTGCATGGGAATTTCCTGCTTCTTCACATGAATGGCCAAAGCTTCAGCACCTTGGCCAATCTGCTCGGCAGCTCTGGCCGAGCCTTCGGCCAGAAGATTGCCGATACCTTCCCGTTTGGCAATAAGTTTAATCGTTTGTAGCATTGCCTCAGCATTGCCGAATCTGAGTTCAATCCCACCGGTATCTTTGCTTGTTAATAACCCATTCTCAAAACACTCCATGGCGAAGGCAATTGTACACCCTGTGGATATGACGTCCAGCGAATAAGCATTGCAAAGCTGGCTGGCCAGCGATATTGCCTTGAGATCCTCGACTCCACAATTCGAGCCTAAAGCTCCTTGGGTTTCATACTCAGGGCCCCCGTAATCCGGATCCACCGGGTACGGCTCCTGGAATGCAACTCTCTTTTTACAACGCACCGGGCAGGCGAAGCAACCATCCATACCCACCCCGATGGTTGCCTTCAATGTCTGCCCGCTGATTCTTTCAATTGCGGCGAAGGCGCCGTCCTGGAAATTGCGGGTTGGAAGGTTTCCCAATTTTTCAAATTCGATCATGCGACCGCTTGTGCCGAAATCGCGATAGCCTTTCACCAGGTTCATGTTATTCGACAGCCACTCTCTTAGTTCCTTGATGCCTTCTGGTTTGGCTGACGAAGGCAACTTGCGCCCTCTAACGGCAATCGCTTTGAGGTTCTTGGAACCCATGACAGCCCCGGTGCCGCCCCGGCCGGCAGCATCGAAGAGACCGTGCATAACAACAGAATATCTCACGAGATTTTCACCTGCTGGGCCAATCAGCGCCAGTTGTATTTTCTGGTCACCGAGCTCGTCTCTTATCGCCTGCTCCGTCTCCTTGGTATCTTGCCCCCAAATTTGGCTAGCCTTGCGCAGGCTTACATCCCCATCGTGGATCCAGAGGTAAACCGGCTCGGGTGCTTTGCCCTCCACAATGATCGCGTCAAAACCTGCTCTCTTTAGCTCCGCACCCCAGAATCCGCCAGGCTCGGACTTTGCGATGCCACCCGTCAGAGGGGATTTTGCCCCGACGCAATGTCTGCCGCTCCCTGCCAGAGGGAAACCCGTTGCCGTCCCTAAGGCAAAGATCAATTTGTTGTCGGGCCCCAAAGGATCGATGCCCTGTGGCAATTCCTTCCAGAGATAATAAGAGATAAATCCCGCACCACCCAAGTATTTCCTGCAGAATCTTTCATCGATCGGTTCGGTGGTGAACGTTCCTTTGGAGAGGTTCGCGCGCAGAACTTTTCCATGATAACCACAAATTGTGTCGTTCATCCCTTATAGACCTCCTTTTCTCCTTTTGAATATGTCCCAATATATGAAAAAAAACAATTATGCGTCAAGAAAATTTGCCACAGATCACAAGGCTTGCTGATTTAAGATTAAAAAAGAGGCTCTTCTCCCGATCGAGTGGGTGGAAAGGGGAACGAAACACACTCCGCCCAGGGGGTGCGTCCCGTTCATGGCGGGACAGAATCAGCGGGAACAGCCCAGATTCCGGAGCGGTTGCTTGGGTTCCGCGAGGCACCTGTCCCCGATCCCCTTGCGGAAAACCGAATCCCTGCTCCGATCCGGCTAACAAGATAATGATCAGACGTGGACCGATGAAAGAACAACCGCTTCATTATGTCCCGCCATGAACGGGATGCACCCCCGGGGCCCCTCCCGAGTCCCCCAACGAGCATGCCGTCCGACGGAAAATCCACGGAAATCACCCACTCGATTGGGAGAAGACCCAACAAAGATATAGATCTTCAAATTGCTCACCGGTGATACCCGAGGGTACGAATAACCCTAATTCTCGGCCCCTTGCGAATAACGCGCTATAATTACCCGTTTCCGCCCCTTTTTTGATTCTTTCCAGCTCTTCCTGGGGCGGAATTTTTTTAAGGTTACAATAGCCCCATTCCACGACGGGATCGGTTTGAAAGCAGTGCGCAAAGTGTTGGCATTAGCTGCAATGGGGGGGCACAATATCGTGCATATCCCTAAGGGAAATCACCAATCGGAAAGACCGGAAGGCAACAAAGCGGACGGACGGGGAATCATTTTTTTTATGCCTTCAGCAGCGATGGGATTATTCTTCGGACGCTCTTCTTTGCGGTTGGTCCTTCCGAAACTCTACCATCCAACCAAGATGCGGAAATTTTTTGGTCATAGGGTATGGTGCCCAGGATCCTTATATTTCTTCTGTTAAGCTCCTCATACAACTTTTCATGCCCGTCCCTCCTTTCCTCTACCAATTAACCTTTTCCCCATTGGGAAAGGGATGCTTGCACGGCTCGCAAATGCGCTTCCGGTACCTGGGCCGGAATCGCGCAGCCAGGGCCCAGCACGAATCGCTTCCCTCCGGTCTCTTCGAGGGCGCCGTAGACTTCACGGGTAATGGCTTCCACTGGCCCATGAAGAAGGGTTTGAGTGTGGTCGATTCCTCCCCATAGGGCCTTTTTCGTGCGACCCATAGCGCCTCGGAGAGATGGATTTAAAGGAGAGGTGGCATTAAAGCTGATCACATCGACTGGATAATCAGCCAAAACATCAAAAATTATGGGATCTCTGCAGATATGGA
>LJUR01000012.1 GCA_001304105.1 Deltaproteobacteria bacterium SM23_61 | reverse complement strand
TATCTGGTGATGGAGCTGGAGCAGGACGCCACGGTCAAGGACGTGAACCAGGCCCTCAAGGACGCGGCCAGTCGGTACCTGGGATACACCGATGAGCCCCTGGTCTCCATCGACTTCCAGGGAGATCCACACTCTTCGGTGGTGGATGGCTCTTCGACCAAAGTAATCGGAACCATGGCCAAGGTGCTGGCCTGGTATGACAACGAATGGGGCTATTCCAACCGGGTGCTGGACCTCATTCTGCACATGGATGCCCAGAAGTCCGTTTAGCCCCCAGAGGTTTTGCCATGGCCAACGATTCCCCTTCTTCCGGTTCGGTCCGCAGGGAACCCGATGATTCCCGGGACCTTTTCGATTCCGATGCGCTGCGCATCAACCTGGAAGAGACCGCGGTGGACCAGGTAGCGGTAGACCCCAAATACCAGGTCCTCCGGGAGGCGGTGTCCGGCTACCGGGGGATCCTGAAATCCCTCGATACCCTTCTTTTCGAACTCCATCATCCTTACAAGAACTGGGAAATCATCCTCCCCGAGCTGCGCAGCTTTGCCCTGAAACACTTCGCCTCCTACTCCCGTCACCCCAAGGGACCCCTGGCCGTTTCGGCCATGATCGACGTCTTTCTCGACGCCCTCTTGAACTCCCACAAGGCGGACGTGGAAGCCAAGGCCATCGACCACCTGTTCAGCTATCTCGAAAAGATCGTCAACGAACTCAACCCGGAAAACCGGGAAAGTCTCCTGCCCCCCCTGCAGGCCTGCTTTCAAGACCTCTCTTCCCTGCCGGAGGAAAAGTTCTTCCTGCTGGCCTCCAGCCATACCCCGTTGAAACGAATCGGCCAGGTTCTGCTCCGGAAGGTTTCCGACGGCTCCGGCATGAGTGAATTCAACCGTCTCATGACCCAGAGTTTGCGGGCGGCTTACGAATACTGGCTGAAGGAGGAGGACCCGGAGGAATGGTTTGCCGGGGCAGTGGCGAAACCCTCCCGACAGGAGGGTCAAGAGACGGATCTTCTGGGAGAAATTTCCCACCGGCGCTTCCGGGAGCACCTGGCCCGCCTGGATCAGATCTCTTCCCGGGACGGGTCGGCGGAGACGCTGCGGGATCTTCTGGAACTGCCCGGCTACCTGGAGATCGTCCGGGTTTACCGGGAGGTCCCCCAACGGCTGGCCGTCTCCGCCGGGGGCGACGGGGAAACGCTCGCCGGGAACTGGAAGATCCTTTCCCTCTTCAAGATCATGGAGATTCCGGGCCTCAGGGACATCCACGAGGAGATCCTGCGGGAGATCAACCACACCCTGCTGGCCCTGCTCCGGAAGGAATCCCCCGAACGGGTGGGGGAGGTCCTGATCAGGACCTTTGCCCTCCTCAAATCGAACGTGGAGAATTATCCCCAGACCGCCCTCCAGTGCATCCAAGCCATCGGGGCCGAGGTCTTCAAGCGGGAGTACAGCCCCCTGGTGGAGACCTTTCTGGAGCAGGTCCTCCGCTTCGGCTTCCAGTACCCGGGCTATCAGGGGGTGAACGCCAACTGGGAGATCATCAGCAATCCCTGCCATGTTCTCAACGTGCGGGTCTGGCTGGACATCATCGCCCGCAGCCCCAAATGGTGCAGCACCCTCCTTTCCGCCCTCATCATCAACCTGCGGCTGGGCGGGACCTGCATCAAGGACACGGATCTCTTCCAGAAAGAAATCACCAAGCTGTTGAATTCCGACATCGAGCCGGTCTACAACCTGGTCAAACAGCTCACCAAGGCCCTTCCCGTCTATTTCAACGAAATCGGCGCCGAGGGACAGCTGCGCGACGTGACCACCGACATCGACGAGCTCCGCAGCCGCAAGGACATCCTCATCCATTTCCTGCGCAAGCAGAGCCACGTGGAAAGCAGCAATCTCATCGAAGACTTCATCCAGCAGATCTTCCGCTTCTGGGTCCGGAAGGACAAGGCCGGGCTGCGGCATTTCCTCCCCTTGGAAGTGTTCCAGAACTTGAAGACCGAAGGTCCTTTCATCGACGAGGTGCACGCGATCCTGGGGGAGATCTTCGATCGCAACGGCCTCCAGCAGGAAGAAGACCTGCTGCGGCTCAGCGACGCGGAGATCGAGGAGATCCTTTCCTCCCTTCCCTCCGTATCCGATGTAGAAAAGAAGCGCGTGGATCTGCTGGTCAAAATCTACCGCCTGATCAACCAGAAGTATCACCTCGGCTTCCAGGAGATCCGTTACCACCTCCAGCAGGCTTCCCGCTGGGGCTTCGAAGGGCTGGAGGATCTGCAGAGGATCCTGGACCGGAATGACACCCTGGAGTGCCTGGAGGGAATCCTGACCTACCTGGAGGGGTTGAAGGAGGTCATCATCTCGGCCCAGCGGTTCGAAGCGCGGGAAGACATCTATCGCAAAAGGCATATCGCCGTGGACATTCCCTCCATGTACGGCCGGTACCGGGAGAGGAAGTTCGACGCCCTGGGGTTGACTTTCCGGCTGGAAAACCTGGCCAACGTCTATTTTGAACGGCTCATCGACTCTCTGGACCTTTCCTTCATCACCCGGGCCACCTTTTTCCAGATCATCCGGGTCATCGACTACTTCTTCCGGGCCCTGCAGCTGGACGGCATCTATTCCCACCGGCTGGAAACCCAGCTCCGGCTCCTGGAAAAATCCCTGGACATCAAGCGCTTCAGCTTCACCCAGTACCTGGACATCTTCCGGGGTTTCTCGGAAGGGGTCAAGGACATCGTGTCGGTCTACTACCTCAACGCCCACAAGAATAACCTCTCCAACATCCTCCGCCAGATGGGACGGGAGAACATCCAGGGGAAATTTCTCCCCCCGTCGGCCGAAGAGCTGGCCCCCAGCGAGCTCCTCCACCAGATCAGCGAGCGATTTCTCCGCGACCTGGTCTCCACCACCTTCGGGCTCCAGTACCTGGATAATTTTCTGACCCGTATCCATCAGATCCTCGCCGAGCAGAGGGAGACCCTGAGCGAAACGGACCTGGACCTGCTGATGACCTACGACGCCAAGAAGGTCACCTGCTTCATCCACAAACCCAACCCCCTGACCAACGACTTGATCCATCTTGGGGGGAAAGGATACAACCTGGTGGTCCTGGCTTCCGAGGGAATCCGCGTGCCCCCGGGGTTCATCGTTACCACCGAAGTCTTCCGCTGTCAGCGGATCGTCGACCGGTACAAGTATGCCCGGGACCATTTCGACCGGGAGATCCGCGCCGGCATCCAGCAGATCGAAAAGATGACCGGAAACGAGTTCGGCAGTACCCGGCACCCCCAGCTCCTGGCGGTGCGCAGCGGGGCCACCGTTTCCATGCCGGGAATGATGGCCACCCTCCTCAACGTGGGGATCAACGAGGAGATCGTGGAGAGCATGGCCCGATCCACCGGCGAGGTCTGGTTTGCCTGGGACAACTACCGGCGGTTCCTGCAGTCCTGGGGCATGTCTTTCGGCGTGCCGCGGGAAGTTTTCAGCGAGGTCATGCGCAATTTCAAGGACCGCTACCACGTGGACAAGAAGCGGCAGTTCAGCGGCGAAGAGATGAAACAGCTGGCCCTCGCTTACCGCGCCGCGGTTACCGAGAGGCACATCACCCTCTATGAAGACCCCTGGGCCCAGCTTCAAGTGGCCATCCAGCAGGTGCTGCGGTCCTGGAACTCCAAAAACGCCCGGCAGTACCGGCAGATCATGGGGATCTCCGACTACTGGGGAACCGCGGTGATCGTCCAGGCCATGATTTTCGGAAATCTCGGCCTCCATTCGGGCAGCGGGGTTCTCTTTACCGCCCATCCCTACCGCAAGGTCCGGCGGGTCGCCCTCTGGGGGGATTTCACTCCCGGCAACCAGGGGGAAGACATCGTGGGGGGGTTGGTCACGACTTACCCCATCTCCAACGAACAGCGGCAAATGGCCGGCGAAGAGGGGGACCTTTCCCTGGAGCAAGATTTTCCGGAAATCTACAAGCAACTCTTCTCCGTCTCCAAGGGCCTGGTTTATGACCGGAGGTGGAACCCTCAGGAAATCGAGTTTACCTATGAAAACCCCGATGCCACGGGCCTGTACATCCTCCAGACCCGGGACATGGTCTCGGCCAAGAGGGAAAGGTTCGAGGTCTTTTTGCCCTCCCCGGCCCTGGAGGAGAGCTTCATCGGCAAAGGCATCGGGGTCAGTGGTGGGGCCCTCTCGGGAAGGATCGTCTTCACCCTGGAAGACATCCTGCGATTCCGCCGGGACGAGCCGGACACCCCCCTGGTCCTGATCCGTTCGGACACGGTTCCCGAGGATGTGCGGGAGATCTCCCTGGCCGAAGGACTGCTGACCGCCAAGGGGGGCCAGACTTCCCATGCGGCCATCGTCGCCTTCGAGCTGGACCGAACGGCCGTGGTGGGGTGTCACAGCATGTCGGTCCGGGAGAATGAGGGGCGCTGCCAGATCAACCGTATTCCCCTCCAGCGGGGGGACTGGATCAGCCTGGATGGCCGAAAAGGCTTGGTTTACCTCGGGAAGCACGAGGTGAAAGACGAAGGGGAACCTTATCATAATATTCTGTGACGGTTCTTCCCGCTCTGGGGGGAAAGCATGTCCAGGGGTCGGAAAATTTCGCTTGCCAAAATGAGGCATTGATTTCTTCGTAGGCCGGCGTCCATCGAACTTAGGTTGTGCCCATGGGAACTCCGATTGTATTTGCCTGGGCTGGTAACAAACGTGCAAGCGTCCCTCTGCGGAAGCCAGGGGGATTCTTTGAAGAGGGGATATTTTCCGCCGATTTTGCCCCGCCAAGGCGGGGGAATTTTTCCGACCCCTGGACAACAAGAATGGTTTTCCCCATCCAGGTATGAATTTTTTCGAAGCTTCCCTTGCATAAAGGGTGGCGCTTGAGTGCGTGAATCTCCTAGGCGGGTCTTCGCAGCAGGCTCGGCCTTTATACGAAATCATTCCATTCTGGGAGGTACTAAAATGACCTACGACCCGCGGCAAGGGAAAGGGCCGGCGCAAAGCGGAGAAAAACTGCCCATGAAACTGGGGATCAACGGCCTCGGCCGAATCGGAAAGCTCACCCTCTGGCACCACGTGGCCAGGGGATCCTTCTCCGAGCTCGTGGTGAACATCGGCCGGGAGGTGGGCAAAGGGCTGCAGGATGTGGCCGATTACCTCGAACGGGACACCACCTATGGCCATCTTAATCAGTTTCTTTACGGACACCGGGGGGGGCGGGTCATCGAAAACCTGAACGAGGAGCACGGGACCCTGGAAGTCAACGGGATTCCGGTCTCCATCCTCAGGAAGGACCGCAACCCCAAGGACCTTCCCTGGCGAAACCTGGGGGTTCGTCTGGTGGTGGACACCACGGGAAAGTTCCTGGACCCCACCGTTCTTCCGGAAGACAAAAAAGGCTCCCTTCAGGGCCATCTGCAGGCCGGTGCGCAGAAGGTGATCGCCTCGGCCCCCTTCAAGATCAAGGACAAGGCCCTCAAGATGCCTGCCGACGCGGTGACGGTGGTGATGGGGATCAACGACGATCATTTCGACCCCCAGAAGCACCGCATGATTTCCGGGGCCTCCTGCACCACCACCTGCCTGGCCTTCATGGTCAAACCGCTCCTGGATTATTTCGGCGCAGACAGGATTCTGACCGCCTCCATGGTCACGGTGCACGCCGCCACCGGGTCGCAGGAAGTGCTGGACCGGCTGCCCGATGCGAAAGCGACGGACCTGCGCAAGAACCGGTCCATCCTGAACAACATCATCCTCACCTCGACCGGCGCGGCCAAGGCCCTGGCCCTGGTCATCCCGGAGATGAAGCACATCGGGCTCATCGCCGAATCGGTGCGCATCCCCACCAGCACCGGATCCCTGATCGTTCTGGTCTTGACCCTGGAGGATGAGAGCCTGCAGAACCCCATCAAGCGGGAGCTGATCAATCAGATTTACGCGAAAGCCTCCGAGGGCTATATGAAGGATTATCTCCTGTACAGCGAGCGCCAGAACGTATCCTCGGACATCGTCGGAAACCCGCGGGCGGCGGCCATCATCGAAGGCACGGAGAACCATACCCGCACCGCCGCCATCTGCATCGACCTGGCTAAAATTCCCCAGCTCAAAGAATTCGGTTTGAAATCCGAGGGTGGAAAATGCATTGCCAACATCCCGGTCACCCAGGCGGTGGTCTATGGTTGGTATGATAACGAGCTCGGGAGTTACACCAATTTGCTGGGCGATCTGACCGTGAAAATCGCCAAGACCCTTTAGCCGCGCACCTCTCGCCCTCATGGCCCTTCGGAGGGGTGAAAAAATTTAGGCGCGGGAAAGGGGAACGGTCCAACCCGTGTCCGGGTGGTTTTTTAATTCCCATTTCCCCAACCATAGCCCCGCTCTTTTTCCGCCTTAACAACCTTTCCTTTCCAGTTTAAGGCTCAAGGCCCATATGTTGTGGGCCGCGTTTCTCCCAACCCCTATATGTTTGGTCAATCGCGCTAAAAAATTTTCGGAAAAAAATAAAATCATAATGATTTTAATATATTAGAATTATTTTTCGCGGGGCTGGAAAATTTTTTCTTGACAAACACTATATGTAGTGGTTAATAATTTCTTGTACACAACATATTTCCCCACAATGCATTAACTTCGCTGCATTTCAGGCCTTTAAACCGGGCTCGTTCTTTAAAGCATTTTCTAAAAGAAATTTACTTAGCCGATTAAAATTATTTTTAAAAATATTCCATGTAGAAGGAGGGCGGGAATGGAAGTAGGAAACTCTCAGGTTGGTCAGGGCGGGGCCGAATCATCGAATAAGTCTTCTTTAACCATTCTTACTGAATCCTCGAAAAAACACTCCCCCACGAACGGAGGAACGGAAAAGACGCTTATTCCCCCGGTCCCATCCAGCGAATCCGGGAAGCTCAATAACGAAACCACGGACATGGCTCTCTTCGTCCGCACTTCCGCCGAGACCCTCTCGGACTGGAACCGGCAGCGGATCGTCGAGGCCCTTCTGCGGGAAACCAACATCGACCGGGACACCGCCCAACGCGTCAGCCGGGAAGTGGAGGAATTCATCCTCGCCTCCAAAATCTCCCTGGTCACCGCGCCGCTCATCCGGGAACTCGTGGATGCCAAGCTCATCGAGTACGGGCTGGAGGAAGCCCGGAAAATGCACACCCGCCTGGGCGTTCCCCTCTACGATGTGGACCAGCTCATCCTCCATCCCAACCGGGAGAACGCCAACGTCCCCCATGGCCCGGAAGCGACCAACCTGACCCTGGCCGAACGGATCAAGAAGGAATACGCCCTCCTCAACGTCTTCTCCCAGGACGTGGGCGACGCCCACATGCGGGGCGACCTTCACCTCCATGATCTGGGGTTCATCGACCGGCCGTACTGCTCGGGCCAGTCTCTGGAATACATCAAGAAGTTTGGTCTCAGCCTGCCCAACTCCCTCTCCATGGCCAAGCCCGCCAGGCATCCGGAAGTCCTCCTGGCCCACATGGTCAAGTTCGCCGCGGCCCTCCAGAGCAACTTCGCCGGGGCCATCGGGTGGGACTCGGTCAACCTCTTCTTCGCCCCCTACCTCGAGGGGTTGAGCGACCGGGAGGTGAAGCAGCTGGCCCAGATGCTCATTTACGAATTCTCCCAGCAGGCCGTGGCCCGGGGCGGGCAGGCCATCTTCACCGACATCAATCTCTACTGGGAAGTTCCCAAGCACTTCGAGGGGGTCATGGCCATCGGGCCCAACGGAGAGTTCACCGGCAAGACCTACGGGGAATACCTGGAGCAGTCCCAGAGGTTCGTCTGGTCTCTCTTCGATGTTTTCCGGGAGGGAGACGCCGTGGGCCGGCCTTTCTTCTTCCCCAAGCCCCTGGTGCACATCACCGAGAAATTCTTCCAGACCCCGGGCCATATGGATTTCCTCCACCACATCTGCGACGTGGCCTCCGAAAGGGGAAATACTTATTTCGTCTTCGACCGGGCCAACACGGCCAAGATTTCGGAGTGCTGCCGGTTGAGTTTCAAGCTGGAAAAATCCGACCTGGATGACGCCCATTATCCCTGGCGCATGCGGTACTCCGCCCTCCAGAACGTGACCCTCAACCTTCCCCGGATCGCCTACCAGTGCGGCGGGGACGACACCCGGCTCTTCGCCAAGATCAACGAGGCCTTCAACATGGCTGTGCGGGCCCACCTGCAGAAGAAGGATTTCCTGGAGCGCCTCCTGGCCCTGGGAGACAACGGCCCTCTGGCCCTGCTCACCATGAAGAAGGACGGCCAGTCCTACCTGCGCATGAACCGGGCCACGTTCCTCGTGGGCATGGTCGGGCTGAACGAAATGCTCCAGGTCCACCGGGGAGAGGAGCTTCACGAATCGGACGAGGCCCTGAAGTTCGGCCTGAAGGTGATCGCCTACATGAAGCTTTTGGCGGGAAAGATGAGCCAGAAGTATAACCTGCGGTTTATCCTGGAACAGACCCCGGCGGAGAGCACCGCCTATCGGTTTGCCAAGCTGGACCTCAGGGACTACTCCCCCCTCTCCGGCAAGGTGGTGAAAGGAGATGTCGCCCGGGGAGAGGTGTACTACACCAACTCCACCTATCTCAACGTGGGAACCCTCCTGAACCCCATCGACCGGGTGCGCAAGGAGGGGCTCTTCCATCCCCTCATCGAAGCCGGCTCTCTGACCCATATCTGGCTGGGGGAAAGCCGCCCCTCGAAGGAATCCCTGGCCAATTTCGTGACCAAGGTGTTCCGTCAGTCCCAGAATGACCAGATCGCTTTTTCTCCCGAGTTCACCACCTGCACCACCTGCGGGCGAACCGCCCGCGGCCTGAGCGCGCAGTGCCCCTACTGCGGCTCCACCGAGGTGGAGGGGATCACCCGGATCACCGGTTACTTCACCAAGATTTCCAGCTGGAACAAGGGGAAGCTCGGAGAACTCCGGGACCGGCACCGCAGCGGGGAATATTTCGGCGCCCCCGCTCCGTCCGGCGCGACGTCCCAGCCGGCGTAAAGACCTTTTAATGGGACACAGATGAACACAGATAAACAAGGATAAAAAATCGGCGTGGAGCTTAGAGCGGAGAGCTGGGAGTAAAAACATTTTACGCCTCACGCCTCGCGCCTTACGGCTTTTAATGGGACACGGATAAACGCGGATAAAAAAATCAGCATGGAGCGTAGAGCGGAGAGCTGAGAGTAAAAACATTTTACCCCTTACGCCTCACGCCTCGCGCCTTACGGCTTTCATTGGGACGCAGATGAACGCAGATTTTCAGGATTTTAAAAATAGACATTCATATGGCTTTGCGTCACTCCGGTTTTCACCGGAGTGATGACTTTTTGCGAATTCATCAATTTGTCTTTTTTTATTTTATCTGCGTTCATCTGTGTAAATCTGCGTCCCGATAAATCTTGAATGGAGGTGGAAGAAGTGACGCTCTTTACCAAAATTGGCTGCGAGAAGTGCGATTATGTCAAGAAGACCGTGGACCTGAAGAAGCTGGGGATATCGGAAGAAGTGCTGAGTCCGGACAACCCCGACTCCCTGGCCCACCTGGCCTGGCACGAGCTGGTCTCGGTGGCCGAGACCCAGCTCCCGATCCTGGTTCTGGATGATTCCTCTTCCATCACCGGGGCTATTCGGATTAAAAACTACCTTCTAGGGGTCAGCAATCAGTAGGGGCGGTTCGCGAACCGCCCCTACGAGCGGGTTGTTGCCATGACCTATTCCATCAAGGGCTTTGTAGAGACCTCCTTTATCGACTGGCCCGGAAGAGTGGTTTCGGTCCTTTTTCTTCCGTCCTGCAACCTGCGCTGTCCCTTCTGTCACAACCATGGCTTGGTCCTCCATCCCGAAACCTATCCCGATTTTCCCTGGGAGGCCATCCTCGAAGGACTGCGCAAACGCAGGGGATGGATCGACGGGGTCTGCCTCACCGGAGGAGAGCCCACCCTTCATCCCTGGCTGCCGCTCCTGATCCGGGAGCTGAAATCAGACCGCCGGTTGACACCCAACGGGGAGCCCCTGGCCGTCAAGCTGGACACCAACGGCACCCGCCCGGAGGTCCTGGAGAACCTCCTGGCCGATGGATTGCTGGACTATGTGGCCATGGATCTCAAGGCCCCCCTGAAGCCCGACCGTTACTCCGCCCTCACGGGCGTTTCCTGGGGAGACGAGCAGATCGACCGGATCCAAGCCAGTATTCGGATTCTTCTCTCCGGGAAGGCCGATTATGAATTCCGCACCACCTTCGTCCCCGCGCTCCTGGGAGAAGAGGAGGTCTGCGAACTGGCTCGCCGGATTCTGGGGGCCAGGCGGTATACCCTGCAGAATTTCAACCCCCGGGAGGCTCTGGATGCCCGGCTTCGGGAAGGGGCGCCTCTCGACCCTGACCTTCTGCGGCAAATGCAGGCAAGGGTCAATGAAATCATCAAGGTCAATGTCAAGGGCAAGGCTGAGGACAAGGTTAAGGAAAAGGATTATAATATAAATCCTGTTCCTCAGCCTTAACCTTAGCCTCAACCTCGACGGGGAGACCATGAAAGAAGAAATCGCCCAGATTTTCCGGGAAAGCGCTGATCTGAAACTCCGTTTCATCCGGCAAAACGCGGAAGCCCTGGCCCAGGTGGTCAGGATGATCGTGCAGGCCTTCAAATCGGGCAACAAGGTGCTCCTCTTCGGCAACGGGGGGAGCGCGGCCGACGCCCAGCATCTGGCCGGGGAATTTGTCAACCGCTTCCTCATTGAACGGCCTCCCCTGCCGGCCATCGCCCTGACCACGGACACCTCGGTTCTCACCAGCATCAGCAACGACTACGGCTACGTGGATTCCTTTGCCAAGCAGGTCAAGGCCCTGGGAAAGGAGGGGGACGTGGCCGTTGGAATCTCCACCAGCGGGTCGGCGGCCAATGTCATCAAAGCCGTCAGGGTGGCCAAAGAAATGGGCCTGAAGACGGTGGGCCTCGCCGGCAATGACGGGGGGGAACTGGCCAAGGTGGCCGATATTGCCATCGTCGTGGATTCCCCGGTCACCCCGCGCATCCAGGAAGTGCACATCACCGTCGGCCACGTCCTCTGCGAGATGGTGGACCGGATGCTCTTCCAGCATCCGGCATAAGAAAAAAATTAACCGCAGAGCTCGCAGAGAACGCAGAGATAGGTTAAAATTTTTCGACCTCTGCGACCCCGGTGGCCTCTGCGGGGAAAGGACAGATCGGAAAGCAGTTTTTCTGGAAAGGAGCCCAGGGGCTTTCCTGTTTTATTATTTTTTGTTTTTGATTAAAGATTCTTTGTGCCCTCTGCGTGCTCTGCGGTTAATTTATTTATGAGCCTTGCTAGAAAAAAAATTCTGCAACCTTTGAGCCTCGAAGGCGTCAAAACCTACCCCCTTTCTTCCCGCAAGAGTCTGGTCACGGCGCAGGACTTCGGCCGGCCCGTCCTTCCCCGGTCTTCTTTCGAGAAATTCCTAAACTCCTTGCCCGGCATCCTGGCGGCCAGGGATTTTCGGGAAGTGGTCGCCCGGATCGGGAAAGCCCATGCCAGAGGAAGGCCGGTGATCCTCGGGATGGGGGCCCACCCGATTAAAGTGGGGCTGAGTCCCCTGATCATCCACCTGATGGAAAAAGGGGTTTTGCAGGGCGTGGCCATGAACGGGGCCGGAATCATCCATGATTTCGAGGTCGCCTTTGCGGGAATGACCTCGGAGGATGTGGCCTTCGAAATCGGCGAGGGTTCTTTCGGCATGGCCGAGGAAACCGGGCGCATCCTCAACGCGGCCATCAACCAGAGCGGGGAGAAGGGCTGGGGGCTCGGCCGGTCGGTCGGCGAAGCGATCTGGAAGAGCAATTTCCGCCACCGGGGGTTGAGCATCACCGCTGCGGGGGCGAGGCTGGGGATTCCGGTGACCGTGCACGTGGCCGTGGGAACGGACGTCATCCACATGCACCCCCATTGCCGGGGCGCGGCCCTGGGTGAGGGGAGCCACCGGGATTTCCGTCTCTTCGCGGCGCTGGTATCCCGCCTGGAGGGGGGAGTGTACCTGAACCTGGGCTCCGCCGTCATCCTGCCCGAGGTCTTCCTGAAGGCCCTGTCCCTGGCGCGGAACCAGGGCTACCGGGTCGGGAATTTCACCTCTGTAAACATGGATTTCATTCCCCACTACCGTCCCCTCACCAATGTCGTCCAGCGGCCCACCCTGGGCGGAGGCAAAGGGTTCCACCTGACAGGCCACCACGAAATCATGTTCCCCCTCCTCACCGCCGCCATCCTGGAAGAAATCCGAGCGGGCGAAAGGGGGAAGAGGAGAAGGGGCGAAAAGGGATAAAAACCAGCCCAGGGCTTTCTCCCGGGTCTTTTTCGCCCTTTCGCCTTTTCCCCTCTTTACCCCAAGTATTTTTCTAAAGCTTCCAGGCTGGGCTGAAGGAGGCCGATCTCGTGCGGTTCAATGGTGTAGATGGGATGGATTTTCTTCTCTCTTAGGAGGGAAAAGAGGGCGGGAAAGTCGATGCTGCCCCGGCCCAGGGGAAGGTGATCGTCGGCTTTTCCGTGGTTGTCGTGGAGGTGAATCTCCACCAGCCGTGACCCCAGAACCTCGACCCAGTTCACCAGGGGGACTCGGGAAAAGAGGTTCGCATGTCCCGCATCCATGCAGAACCCCAGGAAAGGAGAATTGATTTCCTCCAGGATTTTTCGGAGGGGCCCCGGGTTATCATCGAAGACGTTCTCCAAGGCCAGCCTGACCCCCAGGGCCTCGGCCTTTTTCACCAGCGGTTTCCACGTGAGGAGGCTCTTTTCTCGCCAGAGGTCCACGTCGTCGTCATACCGCCAGCGGTCGTACCCGGGGTGGAAGACGACCGACCGGGGCTGAAAATGGGGAACCAGCTTCAAGGCCTGCTCGAAACGGAAGGAGGTGATTTTCCGAACCCTTTCATCGACCGCCCCAGGATTCAGGTCCATGAAGGGGGCGTGAAAGGTCACCGGGATCCCCTTTCCGCGCAGGGCCTCCGAAGTCTTTTTCGCCTCCGCGGGGGAGAGCCGGTCCAGCGTGAACCCATTGAAATAAATCTCGGGCTGCAGCCCCAGGGCCACAACCGCATCCAGGTTTTCGACCAGCATGGGAAAGGGAAGGTTGACCTGAACCCGCTTGAGCATGTCTCCATCGGGCGCGGGGAAAGAGATGCGGGCCTTCCTCACTTGGAGCCTTTCTGCGAGCTGACCACTTCCACGGTGAAATCGGAAAGCCTGGCGGGCGCTTCACCCGGCTTGGCGGCAGGAACCGCCGCGGGTTTCCCCGGCCCCCGGTCGGGGGGAAGGTCCATGAAAACGATCATGAAGGGAACGCTCTTATTGGGCTGGATGTTCACGTTGGAAAAAGAGATGCCGAACTGGGAGGAGAGGCTTTTATCGACCGCCACTTTGGACATTTCTTTCAGGTCTTTCTCCGACAGGATGTTTCCGGAATAGACCTCTTTTTCCTGGACTTTATTCCCCCCGGAGTCCAGCAGGACCCCCTTGACTTTGATGAAACTGCGGGACTCTTTCCAGTGATTGACCGCTTCCCCCTCGATGACGAAGATCTTGTTCAGGGTGTTGCTCTCCAGGTAATACCCCTTCACCTTTTCCAGGGAAATGTAGCCCTCCCTCGAATCTCCCAGGCCCAGGTATTTTTTTAGGAAAGGAAAGTTGAGGGATACCTTCTTCAGGGAAACGGCCTTTTCCTCCACATACTTCCCGAAAGAAGAGAACTGCCGGGAAACCTGGCCCCGGAAGAAGTAGAAGCCCCCCCCCGCCGCCAGGACGACCACCAGGGCCAGGACCGCCACTTTCCACCGCAGGAAACGGCCCCGGACGGGTCTCTCGTATCCTTCTTCCGGTTGGATTTCGCCGGGGGCTTCCCCCTGGGAGAAAAAGGAATCTTCGGGCGGCGCCGGTTTCTGCACCGAGAAGACATGCTGGCATTGCGAGCACCGGGCCCTGACCCCCCCTTCGGGGATCCGCTCTTCGTCCAGGCGAAATTTCGTGAGACACACGGGACAGGTGATGATCATATTCAAGCTCTCAGCGATCAGCTTTCAGCAAACAATCAAAAAACAGCGGTCAGCTTTCAGCGGTCAGCAAGAAATTAAAAAACAGCTTTCAGCGATCAGCCGCCAGCTTTCAGCCTACAGGTTATCTTTCGAAATTTGGCTGAAGGCTGTTTGCTGATTGCTGAGAGCTGATAGCTAAAAGCTATTTTAGCACATAGATCCCCGGAAGGTTGCGGAATTTTTCGTTGCAATCCAACCCGTATCCGACGACAAAGTGATCCTCAATGGCAAAGCCCACATAATCGGCCCGGAAAGGGACCTTCCTCCGGGAGGGTTTGTCCAGCAGGGTAACGGTCTTGAGAGAACGGGGCCGGCGGCTCTTCAGGCGCCGCCACAGGTATTTCAGGGTGATCCCCGTGTCGATGATGTCCTCTACGATGAGAACATCTCTTCCCCTCACGGAAATTTCCAGATCCTTGGTAAATCGCACTTTTCCCGAGGAAACGGTTCCCCCCCCATAACTGGCCAGGCGGACAAAATCCATCTTTACCGGGAGGGTCATTTTCCGGGCTAGGTCGGCCATAAAAACGAAAGCCCCCTTCAAAATGCCCACCAGGAGGACTTCCCTTCCCGCAAAATCCCGGGAAATCTGCCCGGCCAGGCGGCCGACTTTTTTCCGGATCTCGTCTTCCCCGAGGAGCCTCTTCATGCCAAGGAGAGTATATTTTTTTTGCCCGGAAATGTAAAGGCAAAATTATCCATCCATTTCCCTTGCCCATCCCCGGCTTTTTGCAGTCGTTGGGGTTCGGGTTGGAGGAATTCGGATCATCAGGCTCGGCGGGAATGACAAACGCAAGGCGTGAGTCGCGAGAGCGCAAGGCGATAAAGGCATTTCCGCCCTCACGCCTTACGCCTTGCGACTTGCGGTTTTTATCTCCCTTGCTTTCGGGCCGGGCTATGCCTGAAATTCAATAGGGTTTAGGCCTGCTCGACGAAAAGGGAAGGGGCAAGATCAATTTCCATCTTGACAAATTACGCGGAGGGAATAATATGGAATCCTGGTTTCCTTTCAGCTCGAGTGATAGCTGAAGAAAATCCTTCCGCTCGAATTTTCTTTCCAGCATGAAAGCCAAAGAGCCCACTTTTTCGTCAGAGGAGGAGCGCGTATGGCCGACATAAAAAGGATCCTCTTTGCCACCGATTTTTCCGACAACTCCAGGTACGCCCTGACCTTCGCCATCTCCTTCGCCCAGAAGTACGACGCCATGCTCTACGTCCTGCACGTGATCCAGCAGCCGAGCTATCCCCTGGGGATGTACGCGGAGATCTCCTTCGACGCCATGGATAAATTCAGCCAGAGCATCTCCGAGGCGGTGCAAAAAGAGATGCAAACCCTGAAGGAAAAGGACCTCAAGGGATGCTCGAAATTCGAATGCCTGATCGTGCATGGAACTCCCTTCCTGGAAATTCTCCGCACGGCCAAGGAAAAGAATGTGGAATTGATCGTGGTGGGCACTCATGGCCGGACCGGGCTCGATCACGTTCTCTTCGGCAGCACCGCCGAAAAGGTGGTCCGCCGGGCGCCCTGCCCGGTTCTCAGCGTCAGGCTCCCGGGGAAGGAATTCAAAATAGCGTAAAAAAAACAGAGTCGGGGGTTAGAGGGCATAGGTTGGAGGTTGGAGGTTAGAGGTTGGAGGCTGTGGGCGGTGGGTCAAAACAAAAAATTCGTTTAATTTTAAGTAATTAAATCCCTTTATTTTTTTATCCCATACCTAAAAGCCAATACCCATTACCCGATTTGTTTTTGTTGCATAAATAACAACCCCCGGGAAGCCTTTTGTGGCCTTTTTAATACAAGAAAAATGGAAGATTTCCATCTCCCCTGTGCGGATCCCTTAAAGGCAAGAGGGGCAATGTTTTGATTGATTCCCGGGAGAGGTCCATTTTTTCCGTAGATGATTTTTTATTGTAAAAATTCAAATGGTTACAAAAGAGAGTCGGTGAAGGCCAACGGAAAAAGGAATCCCCGGCTGAATCACCCTGGCGGGGGCGGGAAACCGATCAGGTGGCATTAAAATTGCTAATTTTAGCCGCTTAGCGAGATAATATTGGCCTTGAGACATTCATTTAATGAGAAAAATCTTGGCTTTCTTCCTTCCTTGAGCATTCTAAAAGGGAGAAAAAGCTCTTTGAAAATACTCATATTCTTTATCGCTGGGGCCCTTCTTATTCCTGGGATCCCGGCTCAAGCAACCATGGCTCCGCAAGCCGATACCAGGGCGAACGGTCCTTTTAAGGTGGCCATTCTTCCGGTGACCATACACAGCCCGGAAGACCTCGATTACATGCGGGCCGGGCTCATGGACATGCTCACTTCCCGGATCGAACTGGAGGGCCGTATCTCGGTCCTGGAAAAGGGAGCGGTGAAAAAAGCGATTCCCCCGGACGTGGGAGAGATCGATTCCGAAAGAGCCCGTAAACTGGGAGAAACTCTGGGAGCGGATTACGTCGTTTATGGCAGCCTGACCAAGCTGGGCGACAGCGCCAGCCTCGACCTGAAAGTTGTGAAAGTGAAGGGAGAAAAGCCCGGCTCTTCGGTTTATATCCAGGCAAGGAAGATGGAAGAGGTCATCGTCCAGGTGGATGTGCTGGCCCGGAAGATTGATGAGAAGATTTTGGGATACCCTCTGAGCCCGCCGCCGGCGGAAAAGGCAGCGGTAGCTGGGAAACCGGCTGAGGCGCCCAAGCCCAGGGCGGCGATTCCTCCCCCGCCCCCGGGTTTACAGCCCTTAGCCCCGGCCAGGCCGGATCGAGCGGTGAGTGCCTACGGATTCTGGAAAAGCAGTCCCTTTTCCTTCAAGATCGTGGGAATGTCGATGGCCGACCTGGACGGAGACGGGAGAAACGAAGTCGTTCTCATAGACGAGCGGAATCTCTGGATCTACCGCTGGGAAAACGAATTCAAGCTGCTTAAAAAGCTCACCGGCGGAAGGATGCATCAATACCTGGCGGTGGACACGGGGGATATCGACAAGGATGGGAAGGCGGAAATTTTCGTGACCAGCCTGGAGGGGGATGCGACCGAGACGAACCCGCGGAAGCTCTCCTCCTTCGTGGTGGCCTTCCGGGAGGGGGACTACCGGGTCACCTTTAGAAACATTCCCTGGTACCTGAGAGTCGTGGGTTGGGGGGAAAAGGGAACGGTTCTGTTGGGGCAGAGCAGGGGGTACGACATTCCCTACCAAGCCCCCATTTACGAGATGGGATGGAATGGAAAGGGGTACAAGGAGGTGCGGAAAATAGAGGTCTCCAAGGTTTTCAGCCTGTACGGCTTCACTCCTTTCTTCCATGGAGGAAAAACTTTTTACGCCTTTATCGATTCCGACTTCCGGCTCAAAGTGCTGGACGCCAAGGGAAAAATGATCTGGAGAAGTCAGAAGAATTATGGATCCGACATTTCTTTCCAGGCCAAGCCATTGCCCACCGGATACGCCGGGTACTACGAGGGGGATGACCTCGCTTTCGTAAACGTGCGGGTGATTGCCCGGGGGGATGAATTGCTCATCCTGCGAAACACCTCTCCCCTGGGGCAACTCTTTAAGAAGCAGAGTTACTACACGGGCGGGGAAGTCGAGAGCCTGGTCTGGAACGGAGCCATGTTCATGGAGACCTGGAGATCTGTGGAGATCGCGGGTTACCTGGTGGACTTTCAAGACCAGGATCTGGACGGGGCTCCGGGAAAGGAGCTGGTGGTGGCCGTAAATCTTCCCGGGGAGAGCATTTTTTCCGGGGGTTCCAACAGCGCTCTGATGATCGGCCGGATGCAGTAACGCAGCCGTTGTTCCTTCCCCCTGGATGGGGGTGGGGAGAGGGTCGGAGGGATTAAAATTTTTTTGTTGACAAGATATTCAAAGATCAGTATTTTGGGACCGGGAAACTTAATGATTTAGTAGAAATTCCCAAGGGAAGGGGGTGAAAAGGGGAGCGAAATTGAGAAGAGAAACAGCAAGGATGGAAAAATTTTACGGGTCAGCATCAAGCGAAAAGGAGGTTAAAGAATGAAGAAGTATCTGGTACTACTCGGGGCAGCTTTACTGGTGATGGCCGTGGCTTCCCCTTCCATGGCCCAGTTCAAATCCTGGGGCCATATGGAGATCGCCACGATGTGGAGAAACCAGAATGATTTCAACATCGGGGGCTATGCTGCTGACGGTACAGCCTTGAACGTGGACCGGGATATGAACGAGAAATGGATTACCCAGCGTTTCCGTTTCTACCTGCAGTACGGGGATCCCAAGACCGTCCGCGCGGTCATCGGGTTTGAGGGCGACAGCAGCAATTGGGGTGAAACCGCATGGGATAATACCGGAACTACCGCCAACCCCAGTGGCCGAATGGGGACGTACGGCACCGACCAATTGCAGCTCGAGATCAAGCACGCGTTCCTCGAATTCGTGGTTCCCAATACCCCCCTGACGGTCACCGCCGGTATGCAGTGGTTCGGCTTTGGAGGCCGTTTATGGCAGTCCAAGGACGCCCCCGGCGTAATGTTAGCCGCCAATTTCGCTCCCCACAAGATCCAGGCTTTCTGGTGGAGGGAAAAGGACGACGCTCGCGATACCTACGACACCAACGACACTTACGGCCTCGCGTGGGGAATGAAACAGAAAGTCTTCAACGTGGGCGCCTTCTTTGCCTACAAGAACGACGTCAGCAATGCCACCTATGATGATCATCCCTGGTGGGTCGGCGTTCAGGGCGGTTTCCGTCCCGGCAACTGGGAATTCAGCGGGAATTTCATCTATAACGGAGGGGAGAGAGACTACGTAACGGGAACGGACTTCGACTACAAAGGCTGGGTTGTTGACGCCCTGGCCACATACAAGATTGGCCCGGGAATGGCCGTGTCTGTGGAAGGATACTATGCCACGGGCGGTGACGCCAACGATACCGATGAATACGGCTATTACACCGTTCCCAGCGGGTCGGAAGCGTGGTATGGCTTTGGTAACAACCGGTCCATCTTCATGTTCCAGAACAGCGACTTCATGTACACCCACGCGAAGTATGTCAATGCTTCCGGCCTGTGGTACGGGCGGGTGAATTTCGAGTACAACCCCCTTGCCTGGATTAACCTGAATTTCAACTACCTGTACATCGGGGACACCCGGGATAATGGGAACATCGTCAGCTACGCGAGCACCGCACGGCAGGATAAGGATGAAGACTACGTGGGCTCGGAAGTGAATGTGCTCGCCAAGCTGAAGATTTACAAGTCCATGTACTACAACATCGCCTTTGGCTATTTCTTCCCCGGCGATGTGTATGATGCAGCCAACAAATCCGCCGACAACGCCTTTACCGCCGTCACCTGCCTGCGCTACTTCTTCTAGAAAAAACGCAAGCAGCCAACCTTAAAACCCCCGGGCCAAACCCGGGGGTTTTTTTATGCCCCCAATTTCCCTTTCACCTTGACATGGTGAGTCGATTTTGGTATGAAAAAAAGGTTTGGCCAAACCGCCATCATTAGTATTTTTTCAGGAATCTTGATCCGTGTGCACCCCCGTTCAGTCGTGTCCCAATCGGTCTTTATGATTTGACTCTTTGGCCGACGAAATCTGTGTTTATCTGTGTTCATCTGTGTCCAATATAAAATATCTATGAAAAAAAATTATCTCCTGGCCCCCGGCCCCACCCCCATTCCTCCCGAAGTTCTCGAGGCGCTGGGCAGGCCCATCATCCACCACCGCACGCCCCTGTATGAAGAAATTCTTCGGGAAGTGCGTGGTGGATTGAAGTACCTTTTTCAGACCAAATCCGAGGTCCTGATCTTCGCCTCATCGGGAACCGGGGCCATGGAAGGGGCGGTGACCAACACCCTCTGCGCCGGGGACAAGGCGCTCGTCGTGGAAGGGGGCAAGTTCGGAGAACGGTTTAGCCAAATATGCCGGGCCTACGGCGTCATTCCCATCGCCCTTCCCGTAGCCTGGGGGCAGGCGGTGAATCCCGGGGTCATTGAAAATGTCCTGAGAGAAGACCCTTCGATCAAGGCGGTCTTCATCCAGGCCACGGAAACTTCCACCGGAGTTCTCCACCCGGTCGGGGAAATCGCCGCCCTCGTCTCCCGGCTTCCGGGGACCCTCCTGGTAGTGGACGGGATTTCCCACCTGGGAGCGGTGGAGCTCCCCATGGACGAATGGAAGCTGGACGTGGTCCTCTGCGGGTCGCAGAAGGCCCTCATGCTCCCCCCCGGCCTGGCCTTCGCCGCCCTAAGCGACAAGGCCTGGGAATTCGTGGAAAGGTCCACCCTTCCCCGTTTCTATTTCGATTTTAAAAAGGAGCTGAAAAACCTGACTCAGAACCAGAGCGCTTACACACCCGCCATCTCCCTGGTCGTGGGCCTGGCCGAATCCTTGCGCCTGATCCGGAAGGAAGGTCTGGAAAACATCCTGGTCCGCCACGCACGCCTGGCCAAAGCCACCCGTGCCGCCGTGGGCGCCCTGGGCCTTGAGCTCTATGCCCCCCGGGCCTATTCGGACGCTGTCACCGCCGTCCTGGCCCCGCCGGGGATCGACGGGCAGAAAGTAGTGAAGATCCTCCGCGAGAAGCACAACCTGACCATCGCCGGAGGACAGGACCGGGCCAAGGGGAAGATTTTCCGCCTGGCCCACATGGGGTACATCGATGGGGCGGACATCGTGGCCGGCATCGCCGCAATGGAATTGACTTTGCATGAACTCGGGTACAAATTTGAAATGGGGGCGGGTGTCAAGGCCGCGATGAAAATATTAGTTAATGGGTAATGGGTCATAGGTCATGGGTAATAGGTTATAGGGCACAGGGCGAAGGGGGGATCATTTTATGAAGGGATTTAGGGGTTTAAAGGTGTGGCAGGAAGGGAAAGAATTGGCAGTTGAAATTTATAAAATAACTCAAAAGGGTGCTTTTTATAGAGATTTTTCACTGAAAGATCAAATTCGCCGGTCAGGCGTAAGTTTTCCGAGCAACATTGCAGAAGGCGATGAACGGGAAACAAACAGAGAGGCAGTCAGGTTTTTTTATATGGCTAAAGGATCATTGGCCGAGCTCCAAACCCAGTTAGAAATAGCTTTTGAAATCGGTTATATTGACGAGGCCACCTTCCGGCAGTTGGATGAAAAATGTGCATCCCTTGGGAAGAAGCTGGGAAGTCTGATCAAATATAGAAGCAAAGGTAACGGACGAAAAGAAAGAGGTAATGGGTAAGAGGTTATGGGTTATAGGAAAAAAATTCGTAGCCCGTTACCTATTACCCATTGCCTATGACCCATCACCTATTACCCATGACCAATTACCCATTACCTGAAAAGGATTTTTATGGCTAACATCGTGATCGTCGGAATGCAGTGGGGCGATGAGGGAAAAGGGAAGGTCGTCGACCTTCTGACCGAGTACGCCGACGTGGTGGTCCGCTTCCAGGGGGGGAACAACGCGGGCCACACCGTGGTCGTGGGCCAGGAGACCATCATCCTTCACCTGGTCCCTTCTGGTGCCCTCTACCGGGGCAAAACCTGCGTGATCGGCAACGGGGTCGTGGTCGACCCCCAGGTCCTCCTGCAGGAGATCGACGAGCTGAGGAAACGGGGCCATTTCCTGGATGATCGCCAGCTCCTGGTCAGCGAGGATGCTCACCTGATCATGCCCTACCACCGGAGGATCGACGTGGCCCGGGAGCGGATGAAGGGCGAGGGCAAGATCGGGACCACCGGACGGGGCATCGGGCCCGCCTACGAGGATAAAGTGGCCCGGGAAGGGATCCGCTTCGGAGACCTTGGGGAAGAAAAGGTTTTCCGGGAAAAATTGGGCGCCATTCTGCCGGTGAAGAACCATTACCTGGACACCTGTCTGAAAGACCAGGGGTTCGACCTCGAGGCCGTGTTCCAGGAATACCGCGGGTACGGCGAGCGTCTGAAAAAATTCGCCGGCAATGTCTCCCTTTTCATCAACGGACAGATCCGACAGGGCCGCCAGATCCTCTTCGAAGGAGCCCAGGGAACCCACCTGGATGTGGACCACGGAACTTATCCCTTTGTGACTTCATCCAACACCGTCTCCGGGGGCGCCTGCACGGGGGCCGGGGTTGGGCCCACCCGGATCACCGAGGTCATCGGCGTCTCCAAGGCCTACACCACGCGGGTGGGAGGGGGCCCCTTCCCCACCGAGCTGAATGACGCCGTGGGGGAAAAGATCCGGGAACGGGGCCGGGAATTCGGGGCCACGACCGGAAGACCCCGCCGCTGCGGGTGGCTGGACATTCCGCTGCTCCGCGACTCCATCCGGTTGAACGGCCTCACCGGCATCGCCCTCACCAAGATGGACGTGCTCGGCGAGTTCGATACCATCCGGATCTGCACGGCCTACCAGCACCGCGGCCGGAGGATCGAGGAGGTTCCCTCGCAGGTTCAGGTTCTGAAGGAATGCGAGCCCGTCTACGAAGAGCACCCGGGCTGGAAGGCGGAACTGAGGAATGCCCGGAGCTTCCGGGATCTCCCCCGCCAGGCCCGGCATTACGTGCGGCGGATCGAGGAGCTGACCGGGACCCGGGTGACCCTGGTCTCGGTGGGGGAAAAGCGGGAGGAGACCATTCTGCGCCGCAACCCCTTCCAGCGGCGCCCCCGCCGTTCATAAAACCCTTGCTCCCCGGGAAAAATGCGTTTAAAATAATTTTATTGGACACGGATGAACACGGATTCACGCGGATTTAAAAAATAAAGAAATATTTTTGGAATATGGGCTGGTAAAGTCTTTGTCTTTGTTCATCGGCCCGAATTTGCATTGCATTTTTTCTAATAATATTTATCCGTGTTCATCCGTGTTTATCCGCGTCCCATTATGTCTTTTTTCTTTAATTTTTTCGCAAATATAGAATCTCTGTTTATCTGTGTCCCAATGGGTTACTGAGCCGTTAGCTCAGTCGGTAGAGCACCTGACTTTTAATCAGGTGGTCGCAGGTTCGATCCCTGCACGGCTCACCAAAACAAAAAGGGTTGGTCACGCCGGAGCGTGACCAACCCTTTTTTATGAAAACCCCCAAACGGAAGTCTTCGGGACCTAGCCGGGTTGGACGAACCGTTTCCCTTCTTCGAGCGCCCGGAGATTGGTCTCCAGCCTTGCCTCCCTGAAGGTCCTGGCCAGTGTCTCCCGGAACTCGGCGGGGCTGAGGGGCAGCAGCTTCAGCTCCAGGAGAGCCCCCAGCATGATCATGTTTCCCAGGATGGCCGAACCCATCTCCATGGCCTTCTCCGTGGCCGGGACGGAGTACACCTTCCGGGAAAGACCCTTCAGGGCGCTTTGAATCTCCTCTTCCCCAGGATACTTCTCATCCCCCGAAGTCACATCCACCGGGTAGATGGGCCGGGTGTTGGCGATGACCACGGTGCGCGAGTTTCCGTACACCGTCAGAACCCGGAGAGCTTCCACCGGCTCCAGCCCCATGACGATGTCCGCTTTGCCGCGGGGGATGAGGGGACTCAGCTGTTTCCGGGAGGAGATGCGGATGTGACTCATGACCGAGCCCCCCCTCTGTGAGGCCCCGTAGGTTTCCCCGATGGTCACGAAAAATCCCTTGCCCACCAGCGCCTGGCCGATGAGCTGGGAGGACAGGACGTTCCCCTGGCCGCCCACTCCGGTAATGATCAGATTGTACATCTGCTCAGCCGCAGCCAATTATTTCGTCTCCTCTTTGATGATCGCCCCTTCGGGGCAGATATCGGCGCAGACCCCGCACCCGGTGCAGATCACTTCGTCCACCTTGGACTTTCCCTCTTTCGCGTCCCAGATCAGGCCGGGGCACTTGAAGACCCGGGTGCAGACGCGGTCGCAGCCGCAGGCTTCGCCGATGCATTTCCGGGGGTCCACGAAGACCCGGTAGGGGGGCTTTTCGTCCTTCCCTTTGAGCATCTGGCACCGGCGGCGGATGATCAGGACTTTGGCCCCCTCGGGGTCTTCGAGGGCCCGGAGAATTTTCTCCCGGGTCCCCGGGAGGTCGAAAGGGTCGGTGACCTCCACTTTGGCCCCGAAGGCCCGGCAGACCCCTTCAATGTCCACCGGAGCCACCTCTTCTCCCATGGCGTTTCTCCCCACTCCGGGATGAGGCTGAAACCCGGTCATGGCCGTGGCGCTGTTGTCCAGGATCAACATGGCCAGGTTGGACTTATTGAAATGGGCATTGACCAGCGCGGGCATGGCCGAATGGAAAAAAGTGGAGTCCCCGCACATGGCGATGACCGGCTGCTCGAATCCCAGCTGGGAGAGCTTCCCGAATCCGCTGGCCAGGCCGGTCCCGGTTCCCATGGCCCCTCCCACCCTCAGCTGGTAATATCCGGCGGGGCCCCGTCCCA
>LJUR01000169.1 GCA_001304105.1 Deltaproteobacteria bacterium SM23_61 | reverse complement strand
CTTTGAACTTGGTTTCGAGCTTCTTCATTTTCTCCACGATCCCGCCGTATTCGAGCTCGCCGTAGGGGAGCATGGCCGCCCCGGAAAAACCCTGGGCCCGTATGTCGGTGGCCTTCTGGGAGACCTTGTTCCGCACGTAATCCCAGTAGGGGTGATCGAAAGCGTCGGCGGGTTCGGTTAGAATCCCTTTGCTTACACAGAAGGCCTGGCAGCTTACCACCGGGGGGCCGTCGAAATAGGAGATACTGGAATTGCTGCGCACGGGCATCAACGGGCCGGTGTGGCTTCCCCTCATGAACCCGGCGACATAATGACCGATGTTGAAAGGAGCCAGAACCTCCCCGGTGGCCGGGAAGGCGCCCTGCACCCGCACCAGCATGACCGGGTCGTCCTTCCCCGTGTATTTCCCGGCGATGTTGTGAAGCCGGGTGGTGCTCACCGAAACGGCGATATCCTCAGTGGTCCGGGAATAGATGGCCTCCACCACGAAGCGCTGATTATCCCGCAACAAGGCGGCGATGTCGTACAGTTCCTCGGGGGAGTTCAACTCGATCACCCGGTCTCCTTCCGTGTGGGAGACATCCATGATCACGAACCGGAACCCCTTGCTCATCGCCGGGCTGAGAATCAGCCCTGAATCGTACATGGGGTCTGCAAAGGCCAGGTAGAGGGGGAGGTTGTAGGCCCCGGGGTCGGTCTTATCCGCAGCGAAAAAGAGGAAAGGCTCGTTGGGTCTCTGTTCGAATTCCATCTCCGCCACGGCCGGCCCCAGCCCCTTCACGTTTCCGGAGAAGGAATCCTTCAACAGGTCCTGGCCTGCCCCGTAAAGCCCCTGCTCTTTGGCCACCCGCGTCCCGGCGACAAAGGCATCCCAGGCCAGCTGGTGGATCTTTTCATCCGCTTTGCCCCGGGAATGGGCCATCAGGATGGCGATGTCGTCTCCCGTATGGCTGATGTAAGAATCGGTGATCAGGCCCTTTCCCCGGGCGCTGACATGGTTTTTCACCTCTTCCAGGAGTCGCTTGCTGGGCAGGATGTGCCCGCCGATGCTTCCCACGTCAGCTTTGATAATGCTCAGCGTTGTCTTCATGGTCATCTCCTCCTTGAAAGGTGCAAAAAGGTTCGTGATGCGTTCATCCCATTCGGGCAGCTTCTTCCGATGGCCTCCCCGGGATGGATTGGGATTTTCATAAATGGTTTTTCTTTACTCACCAGGTGCATAATCTGACTGACAAAAATCCTGAAAACGGTTGCGATGATTGCCTTTCAGCAGTATTCGCAGGGGAAAACTCGATATCCCTTTTGGAGACCTTCGGCATCCGTCATTCCGGGCTTGACCCGGAATCCAGGATCTCTTTCTGGATTCCCGCTTTCGCGGGAATTAAGAATCTGATCAACGCGAATATTTATGCAACGTTTAGGTTTGTTCGATGGGCATCTCATATCTGGATTTTAAATCATGCCTGGATATTGTCAATGACATTCTTGGCTGGCCACGGGGACCCAGGAAAAAGGAGCTGAAAAAGGAGAAAAAATATTTGCCGCCCTTGGTTTTCCGGCAAGTGGGTGTATGGCCTGTTGATTTTCAAGCATTGCCCGGCCCGGAAACAAGGGCGTTCCGCGAAAAAACCATAAGGCGCTTTTTATTTCCTAGACCGGGCGGGCAAGTTATTCTTCCCCCAAGAACCAGGTTAATCCATTGTAGGGGCCCGGCCGGGCGCCCGATGCGCCCGCCCTGCACCAGCACGGTACAGGGCCCGCCTCATTTTGCGGAAGCACGGGGGGATCTCCGGGTAGAATTCTTTTCCCGCCGATGCTTTTTCCGCGTACCGCCCTTCCTTCCGGGCCACAAGCCTGTTTTTTCTGAGAAAAGGGAACCGCAAAAGGGTTGGGGGCGCAAAAAAAACAGGCTTGACAATCCTCCTCTATTTATTGGAAATTGAACTTGACCGAAAGATTCTCGGTTTTCATTTCAGTCCGAATCGGCCCCACACGGAGGACAGGATGAAAAAAGAAGATCTGGTGAAAATGCGGCAGGATCATGTGCCCAGGGGCGTCAGCCAGGCCCTGCCGGCCATGGTGGCCGAGGCCAAGGGAGCCATGGTGCGCGACGTGGAGGGAAGGGAATTCATCGACTTCTCGGGCGGAATCGGGGTGCTCAACGTAGGCCACAGCCCGGACGAGGTGGTCAAGGCAATCTGCGACCAGGCGGGAAAATACTTGCACACCTGCTTCATGGTCCAGATGTACGAACCCTATATCGCCCTGGCCAAGGAGGTGAGCGAACTGGTTTCCAGGAAGACTTCCATGAAGACCATGTTCGTCAACAGCGGGGCCGAGGCGGTGGAGAACGGGATCAAAATCGCCAGGTATTATACCAAAAAGCCGGGCGTCATCTGTTTCGAGAACGCTTTCCACGGCCGTACGGCCATGACCATGAGCCTGACCAGCAAGGTGAAGAACTACAAGTTCGGATACTGGCCCTTCATGCCCGAAGTGTACCGGGTTCCCTACGCCTATTGTTACCGCTGTTCCTACGGGCTGAAGTACCCCTCCTGCAACATCTACTGCGCCGATTTCATCCAGGAGAAGTTCTTCGACCTCTACGCGGCGGCGGAGTCCATCGGGGCGATGATCGTTGAGCCGGTTCAGGGGGAAGGGGGGTTCATCGTTCCCCCCAAGGAGTACCTGGGGAAGCTCCAGAAGATCTGTAGGGATAACAAGATCGTACTCGTCGTCGATGAGGTTCAGACCGGGTTTGCGCGGACGGGAAAGATGTTCGCCTATGAGTATTCCATCGACGAGCCGGACCTCCTGATCACCGCCAAGTCCTTGGCCGCGGGCCTGCCCCTGGGCGGGATCACCGGGAAGGCGGAGATCATGGATTCGGTGGACGCCGGGGGCATCGGCGGCACCTTCGGGGGTAACCCGGTGTGCTGCGCGGCGGGCCTGGCGGTCATGAAAATCCTGAAGGAGAAGAAGCTGGCGGAGCGGGCCAATGAGATCGGGAAGAAAGTCATGGCCAAGTTCCAGTCCTTCAAGGAGAAATATCCCTACGTCGGGGACGTGCGCGGCCTGGGGGCCATGAATTGCATGGAGATCGTGGCCGACAAGAAGAATCCCAAGCCCAACGCGGACCTGACCAAGGCGATCGTCAAACAGTGCTACGACAAAGGCCTGATCATTCTCACCGCCGGAGGCTACGGCAACGTAATCCGGCACCTGGTGCCCCTGGTGGTGACCGACGAGCAGCTGGACAAAGGACTTCGGATCCTAGAGGGGGTCATGGCCGAAAAGGTGGAATAGAGAAAGATGGGCCTGAGCTTGTATTGACCGCCGACCGATCAGGGCTCAGGACTCAGCACCCAGCACCCAGCACCCTGCACCCTGTCTTGTCTCCTACCAAACATCCCTGCCCTGGTCGAAGCTTGCGGTGAAGACTTTGGCCGGGTCCTCGGTTTCCTCGATGTTGGGCAGGCGGGTGCCGTTTAAATTGCCGTATCCTTTGGGGACAAAAACCATAAAATCGATGGGCGCTGAACCTTTGGCTGTATCTTCTTTATATTTCTGGATCACCTGGGGGCTGGTTCCCAGGCCGAGGCCGGTGTATTTCCCGCCGTTCATCTTCTTGTCCGCATACACGAAGGCAAAGCCGTAAAGAGAAAGCGGACCTGCTTTCACGGGATATTCCAGCCCGTAGATGGCGGTCGCTCCCAGGGCGTATTGGGCGAATTGGAGGGTGGGCCACTTTCCCTTACCCCAGGTGAGGGCGGGGAAGAAAGGGTCTTTCCTTTCCTCCGGGGCCCTGGACATCTGGAAGGCGGTCCAGCAGGCCCGGACCAGCATCCAGTCCTTCACGAAATCGTGGCCCTGGGAGTTCCACCTCGGAGAGGCGAATTTCAGCGACTGGGAGATGATCCGGAAGGAACTCTGCAAAAACCCTAAGGGATTGGTTCCCTGGGCCTGCCAGGTATTGGCAAAGACCCGCATGATGGGGTGAAAGAACCCGTTTTTCCCCATTTCGTTGTAGGTAATGACGCCGTCGCCGTCCTCGTCAAAAGCCTTCAGAAATAATTCCTGGTAAGAGGAGCCGGTCAACTGGTCGTTGGCCCGGGCGTATTGGAGAACTGTCTCCTGAAGGTCATAGAGCATTTTATTGCCGCAGAAATATAAGTTTTCCGTGAAGAGTTCGGAGAAGGTACCCTCCCGGACCCTCCCCAGGTGGCCTTCCAGGGAAGCAAGGGGAGCCTGGGCGATCCGGTCGAATCCGCTTACATAGTATTCTTGCCGGCCCAGTCCTCTTTCCTGGGCATACCGGAAAAGATCATACCGCGGGAGGGGAGAATCAAAGCCTTCGGCGGTTACGATGTTGGACCCTTCCACCCGGGGGAGGGGGACCCGCTGGAGGAAATCCGTTTTCAGGTTCTTTTCCTTCTGAACCTTCCTCGCTTCGGCCATGGCTACGGTCTTGAAGAGGTAGCGGGCGCAGAGAAGGTCCAGGGCCACCGGGTCGAGGGCGGCGAAGGCGTATCCTTCGGGCACCTTCACGCTCTCCGGGTAGCCCTCGTGACGGATGTTGATCGGTTCGATGGCATCCACCACGTGCACCGAAAAGACTCCCTGGTTCTGTACCGCTTTGATGATATCCACCATGGTCCCGTTCAGGCCGGCGGTCTTGACGGCCACATACTCGCCCTTTTCGTCTCTCAGGGGCAGGCCGGTTTCATCATCGACCTGGGCGAACCAGACCGAGTGGGGAAGTTCGGATTTCAAGCTGGGGGCCGGTTTGTAAGGAAAGCTGTACTTCCAGCGGGTGCTCTGCGGATTCTCCCGGGAAGCGGCTTCCATGGGATAGAGGCCGATCCCCAGGTTCTTGATCGCGTTCGTTAGAAGGGCTTGGGCGTGAACCTTCAGCCGGGGAACGTTCACCAGCACGCAGCCCGGGTAATCCCGAAAATCCTCTGCGTCGCGGGGGTCCCCCCCCACAATCACTTTGTGGAGGGTGATTTCCTTGAAAATAGCCCCCTCCGGGACCGGCACGTCTTTCCACTTGGAAGGAACATCGAAGAGACGGTTCAGGTCGTAGATCAACAGCTGATGGGATGCCTGCCCCGGGGGCAGATATTTCCCGGAAATGCTCTCCTCGTAACCACTCATGGGGTCATCGACATGATCCTTGGAGTGGACTTCGGCCAAATATTTTCGGGCAAAATAAAACCCCCATCCGCCGTAAAAGGATTTGCACCTGCCCTCGAATATGGCCTCCGTGGGAAAGGGCTGGCCCGCGTTAAAGATCAGGCCGAGGAGCCGGCTCACGTTGGAGACGGCCGTTCCTGCTTCCCCCACAGCCATAGCATGGTAGGAGATCTCCAGGTGATCGTGGAACCAGCGGAGGAGAGCGGCCATGAAGGCCCAGGGGGTGCAGGCCGGGTTTCCCAGGCCTTCCCCGTGGGTGACCGGGTTGATGCAGATGGGGCTGACGATGTTGGGCTTGAAGAGGACCTTTTTTCCCTCCCTGACCTGAGATTTCACCTTTTCGCCGAAGCCGGTGGCTTCCGCCAGGGGCCGGAGGGCATGATCCAGGCCGGCAAAGGTGTAATCGATTTTCTCTTTGATCTCTTCCCAGGCGGCCGGGTCGGATTCGTTTATGTGCTTTTGCAGCAGGGTTGAAATGGGAGAGTAAGACTTCTCCGGCTCCATATGGACCACCCCGATGGGGGCCCCGTCAAAGTCAACGGGTACTTTACCCAGGGCTGAATCTACGGTTTTGGCCATTTCATTCTCCCTACCATTCTAAATGTTCCAATTTTGAAAGCCTTTTCTTCGTTTGGTGTTTTGAAGCTTTTGGAATTTGAAATTGTTCCGGATTTCGATATTCGGATTTCGGATTTTTTAATTTCCCGGGTCTGTTTGCCTTCGGCTTGATCAGGTTAGATCCTGCAGGATATTTCCCAGTCCCAGAATGCTCTCGATGGTGTGATCCACCACTCCGTCGATGGCCTCCATTCCGGGTCCTACCAGGACGGTGGTCATCCCCAGGTCTTTGGCCGGTTTCAGGTTGGCCGGCAGGTCTTCGATCATCATGCAGTCCCGGCCTTCGAGGCGCAGATGGTCGAGGATCTGGCGGTAGGGCTCGGGGTTGGGCTTGGGGATGAAGCGGGTGAAGATGATGTCGAAGATCTCGGGAAAGTATCCCTCCACCCCCAGGCAGCGGAGCACCCTCTGGGCGTGGGGTTTGTGACCGCTGGTGAAGATGCCTTTCCCGAGGGTTATGGATTTCAAGAGGCCTGCCAGTTCGGTGTCGGGAGACAGCCTTTCTTCCACCCCCACATCGTGAACATATTCCAGAAAGTCATCGGGATTCACGCTGTGGTGGATCATGAGTCCGCGCATGGTGGATCCGTATTTCCGGAGATATTCCTGCCGCAGGGAACGGGCGAGTTCTTTCTCAAAACCCATGCGCACTTCCATGTAGTTGCGGATTCTTTCGATGACCAGGTCGAAGATGCCCAGGGATCTGGGATAGAGGGTGTTGTCCAGGTCAAAGAGGATGTATTTAAGCATGGCTATCTTTTCATGACCCCGGCGATGACTTCCAGGGCCCGGTCGATGTCGGCGAAGGAAACATCCAGGTGGGCGACGCAGCGGATGCGGGTCTGGGCCGTGGGGTGGACCCGGACTCCCTTTTGCCGGAGGGCTGCGGTGACCTCCTGGGCGGTCCGTTCCGATGGGGAGACATCGAAGAAGAGGATGTTGGTTTCCACTTCCTCGGGGTGGATGATGAGGTTCTTGATCCCGGCCAGACCCTGGGCCATTTTTTGGGCCTTGCGGTGATCCTCCTCCATACGGTTGATGTGGTGGTCCAGGGCGTAGATCCCGGCGGCGGCCAGGAATCCAACCTGACGCATCCCCCCTCCCACCATCTTGCGGAAGCGGTGGACCCTTTTGATGAATTCCCTGGAGCCGACCACCAGGGAACCGGCGGGGCAGCCCAGGCCCTTGGACAGGCACACGGAAATGGAATCGAAGGGTGCGGCGTATTCCTTGGGGGAAATGCCGGAAGCCACGCAGGCGTTCCAGAGCCGCGCCCCGTCCATGTGCATGCGCAGGCCCCGCCTCGCGGCCACTTCCCGGATCCTTAGAATGTTCTTCAGGGGAAAGACGGTGCCGCCCCCGCGGTTGTGGGTGTTCTCGATGATCACCAGCCGGCTCACCGGAAAATGAACGTTATCAATCCGGATGGCTGCCTCCACCTGTTCGGCGTCGAAGATCCCCCGGTTCCCGGGGATGGGATAGAACTGGACCCCGGACAGGACCGCGCTGGCTCCGCCCTCGAGATTCATGGCGTGGCCCGCGGCCTCGATGATCACATCGTCCCCCGGCTGGGTGTGGGCTTTGATGGAGAGCTGGTTGGCCATGGTTCCTGAAGCCACAAATAGGGCCGCTTCCTTCCCCAGCAGGGCGGCGGCTTTCTCTTGCAGGGCGTTCACCGTGGGGTCTTCGCCAAAGACATCATCCCCCACCTGGGCCTCAAACATGGCCTTGCGCATCCAAAGACATCATCCCCCACCTGGGCCTCAAACATGGCCTTGCGCATCTCCGGAGTGGGACGGGTGACCGTGTCGCTACGAAGGTCGATGAATGAATTCATGGGTTTCTCCTCTGGAGTATTTTATAACACAGAGGGAAGGGAAAGGATAGGTTCAAATGCGGAATGGGGAAGGCGAAATGCGGAAGAAAAAAAATTGAAAACTGAACCGCAGAGATCGCAGAGGACGCAGAGGCAAAAATGGCTAAAGGATCAACGCCCTGGATGGAAGGGAGAAAACGGCCTCATTTCCGATGCTTTCCTGAAAGTCAAAGTGCACAAAGGGGTTTTCATGAAATGATCTCTGCGCTCTCTCCTTTCTCTTCGGTCATCCTCTTGTCATCATCCTCGGAGGATATAGAGAAAGAGAGATGTTTCTTTCCCAAAATGAAAAAATAGCCAAGACCGCGGAGATCCGGGAGAACGCAGAGAGGATGGAATATTCATAAAATGTCTCCTGTGTTTAGTCTTTTGGAAGAAAACGCTCTGCGGTCTCTGCGTGCTCTGTGGTTGACATTTTTTTATTCTTTTTTTGGGGGGCTGAAAAGGAAGGGCAGGAAAGGCGAAAAAATTTGACATGATGCAGGTTTTCCTCCAAAATCAGAAGATACATCCATACCTCTGCCTTTCTCCGAGGCAGGCATGGAATACCCAAGATGCAGAAGGGCAAAGAAATGCGAGAATTTTCCAGCAAAATCGATCGTCAGAAGCTTTTTGCCGGGGTAATCCTGATCTGCACGGGCGCCCTTTTGATGATCCTGGGGCAGCAAATATCCTCACCATTTTTTAAAGCGATTTGGATGGCCCTCCTGGCAGTGGGTGTTTTCTTCTATCTCTGGGGAAGGTTTTTCTCCCGGGACGATGCCTGAATCAATTCCCGAACCCGGGGCGGGATGGAGAAATTTTCCAGATCGTACCGGGAAAGCTCGCAGGCCAGAAGGCGGGCGCGCTCGGCAAGGGGCCGGTGACGGTCGATGAGGATCAGGTTCCGGTTCTGCAGCTTGCACCCGCCGCTGTGAATCGTGACTTCATCATCGGCTAGGTCTTCGTACCGGACCTCGATCTCCAGCCGGGCCGCCAGGGTTTCCAGGTGCTGGAGAAGAGCGGTATCCGAGAAACCTTCGTCCATCTCTCCCCCTTTCGTAGAGGCAGGGGTATTATATCAACATAGGAAACTGGATACCAGATACCAGATACTGGATCCTAGATCCTAGATGACATCCAGTATCCAGGATCCAG
>LJUR01000168.1 GCA_001304105.1 Deltaproteobacteria bacterium SM23_61 | reverse complement strand
GCCCTTTCACCCTAAAAGCCAGGGTGCTGTGGTACAACCGGATTCCCGGGCAAACCCAGTTTCGTTTCCGCGTGGGGATCAAGTTTATCGACGTATCTGCCGAGGAAAAGAAACAACTCGAGAACCTCATCCGAACGGCAACCACTTCCGCCAAAGAATAAACCTCCAGAAATATGCCTATCCCTGCCCGTCTCAATATTTAGGATCCTTTTTCTTGCGACCCGGGGACAAGGTCGGGGTTTAAAGGGAGGATGGGCGGGTGGACAAGGTCCGATGAAAGATTTTGTGCTCATCATGCCGGGAATTACGGTCTAGCCACCGGGCCGGGCATGGCCTATAAGCTGCGCACATTGACCTGCTTCCTGAAAAGTGAGGGTGGACAAGCGGGCCTTCCTCATTGACACCCTGCTGCGCCTTTTCCTATACTCCGGTCTCAGCCGTTCAGAAGGCTGGGGGAAGAGATAGAGATTGCCGGTTGGAAGATCGGACGGGAACGACCATGAACAGATACGGATGGGCGGGACATATGCTTCGGGTCGACCTTTCTTCGGGAAAAATCCGGAAGGAAGAAAGCGACTCCTACGTGGATGAGTTCGTGGGAGGGCGGGGACTTGGACAGAACCTCCTTTTCCGGGAGCTTGCCCCGGGGGTGGGAGCCCTGGATCCGAGGAACCCGCTTATTCTAGCCGCCGGCCCCCTGACCGGGACCCTGGCACCGGGCTCCGGGCGACTGTCCATATCCGGGAAAAACCTGCTTACCGGGGGGATTGGATCTTCCAATGTGGGGGGGCATTTCGGGCCGGAGCTGAAGTATGCCGGGTTCGATGCCGTAATCATCGAAGGGAAGAGCGCGGAGCCGGTTTATCTCCTGATCGAAGATGGGAAGGCCACCCTTTACGATGCCCGCCACCTTCGGGGCAAGACCACCTGGGAAACAGAGGAGGAGGTTCGCAGGGCCCATGGGAGAACTGCCCGGATTCTTTCCATCGGTCCCGCCGGCGAACGCTCGGCTCCGGTTGCCTGCATCATCGCCGACCGGGCCCGGGCCGCGGGAAGGTGCGGCTTCGGGGCCGTCATGGGGAGTAAGAACCTGAAGGCCATCGTGGGGCGGGGGAGTCTGCCCGTGGAAGTGGCCGACCCTGATGGGTTCATGGCCCTGGCGGAGAAAGCCCGGGCCCAGGTTTTTTCCACGGCCACGATCCAGAGGCTCCGCACCCACGGAACCTGCGGCAGCGTGGGGCGGGCCAACGCCTCCTGCACCATTCCTTTCCGGAACTTCCAGGATGACCACATGGATGAAAAGAAGCTGGAACGGGTGGCCCGGCCGGTATTCCAGGAATCCTACCAGGTGAGGAATTTATCCTGCATGGGCTGCTTTTTCCAGGACACCTTCCTCTATGAGGCGAAGGAGGGAGAATACGCCCCCCTGCGGGTGGAGGGATTTCAACAGAACCTGGTCTGGGATTTCGTGGGCAAGCTGGAGATTACCGACCCCGGGGCGGTCCTGGCCATCCAGGCGCTCTGCTCAAAATTGGGGATGGATATGGACAACACCTCGGGGGCCATTGCCCTGGCCTTCGAACTTTTTGAAAAGGGAATCATCGGCGAAAAGGAAACGGAGGGAATGAGGCTGGATTGGGGAGACCACCGGGCGGTCATCCGGTTAATGGAAAAAATGGCCCACGGGGAGGGAATCGGGTCGATTTTGAACCAGGGAGGGTACCGGGCGGCAAAGGCCATCGGCAAGGGGGCGGAGCAATACGCGGTTCACATCAAGGGCCAGGACCTGGCCGAGGCCATCCGGGCGGACAAAGGGTGGGCCCTGGGAACGGTTGTGGCCCCGCGGGGCGGGGGCCATCTGAACGGAGCAACCATGACCGGCATGATGAGGATCTCTCCGGAGGAGTCCATGGCCGTTTTCGGCACCCCCTATGGAGGGGAACAGGATACCTACCGGGGCAAGGCCAAGGTGGTTTACTGGTACGAGCTCTTCAAATCGGCGGTGGACACGGTCGGCCTGTGCTATTTCCCTTCCAAGTGGGTGGACCTCCGGTTCCTGGGACCTGGGGAGTACGCGGAGCTCCTGAGCGCGGCCACGGGGAAAAAATTTTCCGGCGATGACCTGATGTTCCTGGGCCGGAAGGTCCACAATATCGAAAAAGCTTTCAATACGCTCCACGCCGGGTTCGGGCCGGAGGATGATTATCCGCCCGGGCGTTTTTTTGAAGAGCCGGTGAAAAGCGGGCCCTACGCGGGGGCCCTCTTCGACCGCGGAGAATGGCAATCCATGCTCCAAGAATATTACCGCCTCCATGGGTGGGACCCAAAGACAGGTCTGCAGACGGAGGAAATTTTGAAGGAACTGGGCCTCGGTTTCGTCCAGGAAAAGCTGACCAAAGCAGGGAAGATCCGGAGGGGTCCGTGAACTGGCAGATGGAGACGAAACCCAGGGCAAAAATCTCCGTGGACCTGGAGAAATGCTGCGCCTGCCGGTGCTGCGAACTGGCCTGTTCCTTCCATCATCATAAGCGCTTCGATCCCTCCTGCTCGAGTATCAGGGTCCACCGAGAGGACGGCAAAGGAACCCTGGAGATCTCGCTGATTTCCACCTGTGACGGCTGTTCGGGAGAAAAGCTTCCCTGGTGCGTGCGTTTCTGCAGCTCGGGCTGCCTCCGGGTTGTAACCGGATGATTCCCTCCCCCCTTAGGGTTCATTTTTAACCCATTCTTCCGCTATCGGACCGCAGAGAATTTTTCAAATCGGGGACGAAAGCCATATTTTGAAATATTGGTTCATCTCCAAATTCGTTGAACGAATTTTTCATGAAAGCTTGCCAAGGGCTCGGAAGGAAAGTCAGATTGCGCAGCAAGCATCGGCGGGAGATCCCCTTTCCATAAACCCCCTGCGGGTCATCCGCAAAGCGCAGCGGGGGCGGAATAAGTAAGCTTCGAAGAAATAACCGATACCGCCGCCACCGGTTGGGAGAGATAGGCGCCTCATGATTGCAAGCAAGATGACTTTTCTTCCGGGCCCATGAAATCACAGGAAATTCTGAATAGACCAGCTCTTTGGCTTTCAACGAAATTGGAGATGACCCGAAATATTTTTCATTCCATGAATTTCATAGTTACTTCAAATCTCCGCATTATGGCAATACCTTTCATCTTCCCTTTGGAATAAGTTTTCAGCATTCCCGGTTTTCGCTCGAGGTCGGGAAAAAAACGGGCAGGCAGGGGATCGCCCTGCCTGCCCGTTTCATGCCTCCTGTCGATATTCTTCTTCTCCCCTTCAAGAAAACTGAAGGACCGGCTATTTTTTCGGCACCCAGATCCCATTTTTGAAAAGAATGATGGCCAGAACCGCAAGGCCGAATACCATGAGGGGGATGAGTGTCCAGGTGGGTAGACCGGCAAACATGACCAGCGGGATCCCCACAATCAGAACGACGATGGCATATTGCGGCGCCCGGAGGGCGAATTGGCCGAAAATCGCGCCCCACAGACAGGGCAGGAGGAAATCAAAGGCCCCTTTGACGCTCTTGGGAAGAGCATCGATGATCAAGGTCACCACGATCGCACCGGCCAGCACAGCAACCGTCAGCATCACCTGGGAAACGGAGATCCCGATACCCCCGATGATTTCCCCTTCCGGAGACCCCTCCCGCACCCCCGCCACTTCCTGGGCCACCGCCGAAACCGGAAGCCGCATGTTGGAAATATTCCCGGCCAAAAAGGATATGTAAGTTCCCCCTACCCCCAGGATCAAGAAATAGGATACCGGTTCGATGAACCAGTAGGGCCCGGCGATGGCCGCCACGGAGGCAAAGGCCTTGCCGACGGTCGCCCAGCCGGGAAATATTCCATACACAAAAAGCAGGAACAGGGGGGGCAGAAAGATGATCACCGCATGGATCAAACTCAAAACCAAGCCCCAAGTATGGACCTCGGCACAGTATTCGTTTTTTATGATCGCTTCCTTTTGCGCATCGGGAAGGGAACTCATGCCATGAAATCTTTCTTCCTTTTCGCTCATTTTTTTCACCTCCGTAATTTGAAAAGGTTCCGTGGAATCAGGGCGGTTAGCGCATCATCTGGGCGGCAGCCATGCCCACGATGATGGCGATCAAGAGAAAATATTCCTTCATCGCCGGTTTCCTGAGCTTGTCCGCCCAGAGCAACCACCCGATGGCGACCACCAGGGCGACGATGGCCCCGGTAAACGGGGCAACGGCTCCCTTTCGAATCAGGGGGACGATTCCGTCGGAAATGAAAAGGCGGCCGAAAGCGGCCAGCATGATCGCCGCCGAGATCACCGCCATCTGTTTGGGGTTTCCCTGGCCCATGAGGTCCTTTAACTTGGGCAACCAGCGGGTGAAAACCCCGCCGATGAGCACCCAGGCAACCGACCCGGTGGCCATGGCCCATAGGACGGTCGAGAGGCCAGTAGCGCTCATCCCTTCACGGGTCAGTTGGACGCCCGCGGCTTCGGACCCGGCCCGGGCGGCGATCAACTCGAACATGATCGAGCCCACGCCCGCGGATTCACGGATAAAAGCCACCGCCCCCCCCAGGGCGATGACCAGGACGGTCATGCCCACGAAAATCCCCAGGCACGGTCCGAGGGCGGTAATATAAGAGGCCTTCACCGAATCCTTCATGCTCTGTTCCTTCATCCCCAATTTGCGGCCGTATCGGTAGGCCTTTCGGTAGATGACGAAAGAGAGGAGAAGGGCATTCCCCGCGGTCAAAAACCCGATGAACCACATCCCAAACCCTGTTGCTTGCTTCAGCCATTCCGGTTCCATGGGCATTTTCTCCTTTCTTATGATCTTTTGCTCTTACCCTTTTCCTTCTCGCCTGAACCCTTGGGATCGAACTGCTTCCAACCACCCCCTTTCTGTTCAAGGATTCCCCGTTCGACAAATCTTCCGGTTTCATAGCTGCATCTGCGGTTTGTCCATCTCCGGCGGGAGGGGAGAGACGTAAGGCTTCCCGCCGGTGTTCTTCCGAAACTCTTCTTTCGCCCTCTTCAGCAGGTCGGGCTTGCTCATCAGCTCGTAACCGGCCAGGGCCATGGCCTTGGCCGCGGCGACCATCGCCTTCTGGCCGATCCCCATGCCCGAGGCCGCCGTCGCCTGCCAGGAGTGGGCGGCGGTCCCCATCACGAAGGTGGCGGCGGTCAGCTGGGCGGTCGGGGTGATCCAGCTTACATCCCCCACATCCGTGGAGCCGGGCAGCGTTTTACCCCAGTCATAGAAGGGGGCGACGTCGGTGTGCAAAGTCATCTCCCCATACTCCGGGGGAATATTGGACGCTCCCAGTACCGAAAGCTTCTGCCCGGGAGTAAAGGACTGTTCCAGGGATTTGGCGAAAACGAAATCTTCCTCGCTGAACTTGGGCGCTCCCGTTTTGCGAAAGCTATCCAGCACAACCTCCGAGACGACCCGGTTGGGCAGATAGTCGTAACAGCCCACCTGAAATTTTATTTCCAGGCGTGCCCCGGTCATCAAGGAGGCCCCCTCGGCGATCTTTAGGATTCGCGGGTAGATTTCCTCCAGCTGGTGGCGATGGGGCGCCCGCATGTAATACCAGACTTCCGCTTCGGCGGGAACCACGTTGGGCTGTCCCCCCCCGTTGGTAATAACATAATGGAGACGGGCTTCCTGGATCACGTGCTCCCGCAGGAAATTTACGCCGATGTTCATCAACTCCACCGCATCCAGAGCGCTGATGCCCATATGGGGAGCTGCGGCAGCGTGGGCGGTCCGCCCGTAGAACGCAAACCGGACAGAATTCATCGCCAGGTGTTGACCCCCCCACACCCCGTTGACCACCCAAGGATGCCAGGTAATCGCCGCGTCGAGGTCATTGAAGACCCCCGCCTTGGCCATGAAAACCTTGCCGATGAGAGTTTCCTCGGCCGGGCAGCCGTAGAACCGGACGGTGCCTTTCAACCGGCCCCCCTCGATCTCCTTCTTCAGGGCCACCGCGCTCGCCAGGCTTCCCACCCCCAGGAGGTTATGGCCGCAGCCGTGGCCCGCCCCGCCGGGGACGACCTCCTCCCGGGTGGGGACCGTTTTTTGAGAAAGACCGGCAAGACTGTCATACTCCCCCAGGAAACCGAGAATGGGTTTGCCCTGCCCGAAGGAGGCGACGAAGGCGGTGGGCATATTCCCCACGCCCTTCTGGATGCTGAAGCCTTCCTTCTCCAGGTAACCCGCCAGCGCCGCCGCTGATTTTTCCTCTCTCAGGCCGACCTCCGCATATTCCCAGATCGTCTTCGACAGGCCGCACAATTCCTGGACCTTCTGGTCAATCCACTGTGATCCCTTTTCCATCGTTCACATCCTCCTTTCCTCTTTTCATTGCATAGCCAATTATATAAGTCTCCGCGCCCTCCGAGGAGGAAGAAAAAATCAACCGCGTTCTCCGCGACCTCTGCGATTGAGTTTTTCTATTGGACCCAATTTCTTCAGGGAAAAGACCCCATCCATTTTGGGGTCACCCATTACCGAAAACCGTTTTTAAGGAAACTTTTCGCGTATGGTTTTGATCCTGATGGTGAATGGTGCAGTGAAGAAACAACTGAAATCTGAAAGAGATCTCAACAGGTGGTAAGATACTATCACCCCAAGATTCAATCGATGGATAAGAACTCGCTTCGGGGTGAGTTGAATATATGAAAATGGCAATGGTATGTCAATGCAATTTTAGCCCTGCCTGCTTTCACTTTGGCGATACATCCCCCGCGCTTCCGCAGAATGAGGCGGCCCCATGATTCCTGCGCCTAACGCCCTTGTTTTCGGACCCGGAACCACCCAAATTCAATAGGGTTTACAGGTATTTGCCTGTAAGGGAAAGTGAAAAGGGCGCGGTTGGCCATTGATATTTTTCTCGAATTCAAATACCATTGGGCTGTCTTATCCGGGCCGGATCAGAGGGCGATTCCATTTCCTTCACTCTCCCAAAGCATTTCCACAAAGTTGAAGTTTCTGGACAATTTTCAGATTGTGCTTGCTCCCGTCCGGCCCCTGTTGGTAATACGCTCGAGAAGGAAGCATTTCTCACGATCCATTCCTTCTCCAGGCAGCTGATATTCCATGGGTGCGCGCAAGCTCTTTTTTCTGTCTGTTGTCTCTGCCTCAAGGCCCGCAGGGCCGGTCCTCAAGCGAAGCGATCGTTTTTATGGAGGGTTGACTTATTCCCCGCCGTTTTGCTAAAAAATCTTCAGCCGGAATGAACCGAAAAGCAGGAATCCAAAATCTGAAATCGGTCGCGGAGGGGGTTCATGGAATTCCGTTTCACCGCTGAGCAGAAGGCTTTCAAGGACCAGGTGCTGAAGTTCAGCCAGAAAGAACTGGCCCCCCTGGCCGAGGAAGCGGACTGGAGGGGAGAGTTCTGCTGGGAGGCCTGGAGAAAAATGGGCGGCTTCGGGCTCCTGGGGATAACTTATCCGGAAGCCTACGGGGGAAGCGGTGCAGATGTGGTGACCGCCTGCCTGGCCGCAGAAGCAGTGGCCAAGGGAGGAGCGGAAGGCGGACTGTGCCTGGCCTGGGGAGCCCATACGTATCTCTGCGGAGACACAATTATCCGTCACGGAACCGAGGAGC
>LJUR01000011.1 GCA_001304105.1 Deltaproteobacteria bacterium SM23_61 | reverse complement strand
GCCTTTTTTTAATGTGGAAGTGCGGGTGGTGGATGACCATATGGAGGACGTGGGGGTCAACGAGGTGGGCGAGATCGTCTACCGGGGACCCGGCTTGTTCAAGGGATATTACCAGAACCCGGAAGAGACAAAAAAGGCCTTTGAGGGGGGTTGGTTTCACAGCGGCGATCTGGTGCGGCGGGATGAAGAGGGGTTCATATATGTGGTGGACCGCAAGAAAGACATGATCATCAGCGGGGGGGAGAACATCTATTCCGCGGAAGTCGAGGCGGTGCTGTTGACCCACCCCAAGATCAAGGAAGCCGCGGTCATCGGGGTGCCCGACCCGAAGTGGGGAGAAGCGGTCAAAGCTTTTGTAGTTCTTGAGCCAGGGGAAAAAGCTACGGAAGAAGAGATTATCGAATTCTGCCTGGAAAATCTGGCCAGGTATAAACGACCCAAGTCCGTAGAATTCATCCCCGCCTTGCCCCGGAGTGCGACGGGGAAGGTTTTGAAAAGGGAGCTACGCGCCCGTCGCTAGGGTTGTGTCTCAAAATTATACGAAAAAATCACATGTGGAGCCGAAGGCTGGACCGATGTCCCCGCCGCGGCGGGGCAAAATCCGCCGGGTAAAAGCTTCCTTCGTTCGCTATCCGTGCGATTCCTCAAAGGAACGTGGGCCCAAAGGCTACGCCTTCGTCAGATCCGTAGGGGCGATTCATGAATCGCCCCTACATTGGCAATATACATTGTAAGATCCCCGTGGTCCAGGGGGGCACCACCGCATATTTTGGCAAGCGCATCGGTCCAATCCTCGGCTCCACAAGAGGGTTTTTTAGCATTATTTTTGAGAACCAGAAGCACGAGTCAGTTGAATGATCATCGATTTAAACGAAATCAAGAAACGACCCTGGTACCCATTTTATCCCCAGGAGGTCCGGGAGCAGATGGAGACTTTTACCTTTCCCGAGATCCCTGTCTCCAGGCTTCTGGAATCATCGGCCAAGTACTACCCGCGTACCACCGCCCTTGTATATGAGGCCGAAAATTTTATCGTGAATTATCTTGAGTTAAACAACCTGTGCGAGAGGTTCGCCTCCGGAATCCAAAACAGACTGGGAGTAAAAAAGGGTGAAAAAGTCGCGATCTATTCGCGAAATTATCCGGAGGTCTTGATCGCTTTTTATGGTCTGGCCATGGCCGGGGCCGTCTACGTGGCCTGCAACCCCCTGCTGATCAAAGCGGAACTCGAGTACCAGCTGAATGACTCCAAAACAAGAATCATCGTTATTTCTGATGACCTGCTGCCGGTTCTCAAGGAAGTCATCCAGGAGGGACGCACAGGTCTGGAAACCGTCATTGTTTTTGAGCGGGACAAAGAGATGAAGCCGCCGCTTCTGGGCAGGGCCGCGGGAACCTATGCTCGACCGTTCTTGAAGTATGCGGATGTTTTCTCCGCTGAACCTCCGGCAAAACCGGGAATCGACACCCGGAGCGATCTGGTCGGTATCCTCTATACCTCGGGAACCACAAGTTATCCCAAGGGAGTCATGATTTCCCATTTCAACGTGGTTTCGTCGAGCATCATATACGGGACCACTTACACGGGGAAATTTCCGGAACTGGATGAGGGCGGGTTCCTGAAATTTAGGAATCTTGAGAAGGATCTTTCGAGGGAATGGGAATACCCTTTCCGGTACGGCATCGATTCAGTGCTGGCCGTGCCGCCCTGGACACATATGATGGGATTTCTGGGGCAACTGATCTACCCGGTCATGTCGGCCATGACCATTTTCCCCATGCCTTCCTTTGACATGGATTCCATGCTGGAGATGATCCGGCGCTGGAAAATCGCTTTTGCCGGGGGAGCGCCGCAGATGATGGCCGCCCTGCTTTCCCGGCCGGATATGGATCGGCAGGATATCTCTTCCATCCGGGCATGGACCACCGGTGGAAACCCGACTCCGGTGGCGCTGGGGGAAAAGTTTGAGAAGAAGATCGGCGGGGCGATCAGCGAAGCCTGGACTTTGACCGAAGCCACCATGAGTTCGACCAAGAATTACGCCAATCGGTCGAGTTCCCGGAAATTTGGATCGGTGGGGATTCCGCTTCCCTATACGGAAGTGAAGATTGTAGATACGGAAACCGGAACGAGGGAAATGCCGCCGGGCGAGGAAGGAGAATTGATCCAAAAGGGGCCGTCGGTGGCGCTGGGCTATTGGAATCGGCCGGAAGACACCCGGGAAGCATTCAAAGATGGATGGCTCTATACCGGAGACCTCGGCACAATGGACGAGAAGGGATTTTTTTACATCACCGGAAGGAAGAAGGAACTCATCAAATACAAAGGATACAATATCGCCCCGAGAATGCTCGAAGAAATTTTATACCAGCATCCGGCCGTACTGGCATGCGCGGCAGTCGGGAAAAAGGACGAAGCTGCGGGGGAGATCCCTGTGGCCTTCGTTTCGCTGAAAGAAGGGGCCAGGGTTACCGCCGGGGAATTGATGGAATTTGTCAACCGGCAGGTGGCCCCGTACAAGAAATTGAGAGAGATCCGGTTTATTGAAAAGATGCCTTTGTTCGCGAGCGGCAAGCTGAACCGCAGGGCTCTGATTCAAATGCTTTAGATCCCGGATTTTATCCGAGCATCCTAGCATTATGTCCCGGAAATAAACGGACAAGGACGAACCCTGGTGCCAGGAGCCGAATCCCGGACCGCTGCGCTTGCCAAAATATGCGGTGGTGCCCCCCCTAGGCCACGGGGATTTTACAATGTATATTGCCAATGTAGAGGCGATTCATGAATCGCCCCTACGGATCTGACGAAGGCGGATCCTTTGTCCCCGAGTTCCTCTGCGGAATCCCACGGAAGGCGGCCTAAGGAGGCTTTAACCCACCGGATTTTGGCGGCGCACATCGGTCCGGGCCTCGGCTCCACATGGAAATTTATTCAGATTCTTCTCGGGGCAATGCATTAGGAAGGATTTCAAACCCGCCCCTGCGGGATCGCTTTAAAGATTTACCTTTAGACCTTTGTTCTTTAAATATTCCTTCACCTCCCGGATCCGGAAGGTTCGGAAGTGGAAGACGGAGGCGGCCAGCAGGATTTGGGCGCCTCCCTTGACTGCGCCTTCATAAAAATGTTCCAGCTTGCCTGCCCCCCCCGAGGCCACCACGGGTACCGTGACGGCATCGGAGATCGCCTTGGTGAAGGGCAGATCGTAGCCCGCCAGGGAGCCGTCCCCATCCATGCTGGTGGGGAGGATGATCCCGGCTCCCAATTCCTGGCACTTCTTCGCCCAGGCAATCGCATCTTTTCCCGCCGGCTGGGTCCCCCCGGCTACCACCAGCTCAAAACCAGAGGGCATCTGCGGGTTCCTGCGCGCGTCGATGGCCGCGGTGATTTTATCCGATCCGAATTTCCTGGCAGCCTGTCCCAAGAGTTGCGGGTCCTTTACGATCGCGCTGTTCATCGACACCTTGTCGGCTCCTGCCTTCAGGACCCGTTCAATGTCCTCCAGGCTGTTGATTCCCCCGCCCACGGTCAGGGGAATGTCGATCACCGCGGAGACCTGTTTCACCCATTCCAGCCGGGTTTTCCGATTCTCCAGGGTAGCGGCGATGTCCAGCATGGCCAGCTCGTCCGCCCCCTCGCGCTGGTAGAACTCGGCGTTCTTCACCGGGTCCCCGGCGTCCCTTAGATTCACGAAGTGCACGCCTTTGACCACCCGGCCGTCCTTCATGTCCAGGCAGGGCATGATTCTGATGGTTTCCATACCGATTCCTTTCGCCAGGATTTATTGTTGGATTTTTTTGCCAGAGAGCGAAATGAATATCCTTCATGCGGCAGAAAATGTCAAGTGTAACCTAGCAGGATGCGGAAAAACCACAATTTTCCGTCACTCCCGCGAAACTTGTCCCTGCATGTTTTAAGCAGGGAGCGGGAGTCCAGACGTTGTCCCCGCGGAAGCGGGGAACCAGTAAAGAAAATCTGGGTTCCCGTTCCCCGATAACTACCTTCGGGGACAAGCTTCACGGGAAACCCTGGATTCCTGCTTTCGCAGGAATGACGACCCGGGACTTCAGCGGACTTTTTCAGCAACCTGTCCTGAGTCACAAATTCGGTTCATAATTTTCCCATGGCCCGGGCGGAGGATCGATGGGTGCCGCCAAAATCGGCGGGAACAAACCCGAGTAAATCGGGTTCCCCTGTATTCCTCAAGGAGACGCTGGCCCTTAGGGATAGGCCCAGGTAAGAACAAAATAATATCCCCTTCAGGAAGAGTCGAAATAAGTTCATCGTTGACCCAAGGGGGACCACCGCCTCATTTTGGCAAGCCCAGCGAGCCATCGTCCGGGCCATCGGTTCCCCCTTTGAATTCGGCACCGAACTTTTGACTCACGACACTAGCGTTCATATTCCGAACTCAGGACTCCGAACCCCGAACTGAATTTTCCCTCCCGGTTGCGGCCCAAGGGAAATTATGATAGTCTTTTTTTCCATCGAAAAAAATGAAGGTGAATGATGAGGCATAACACACTTCGCTTTCTGCGCATGATTCTCTTTCTCATCATGGGTGCTCTGGGAATTTTTTTGGTCCAGACGCTTGCCGAACTCCTTTTCACCGCTCTCTCTCCCCCCCAATTGTCAGCCCTCACGTCCTCCGAAGCCCGGAGCCTGGTGAATTTGTTAAATGCAAAGCTCAACCAGGCGATGGCGATTCTCTTTATCGTCACCGGCATGGCCGTTCCCCTGACGGCCAATCTGTATTCGCTGAAGTTTTTGGAGCTTTTTATCCGGAATCCGGTAATCATCAGCGCGCTCCTGTTTGTCATTTTTGTCAATCTCAGCGGTTTGTGGACCAGCTATTCTTCGAGCGGCGAGGCCGTCCCGGCCTTCCACCTGGCACTGATGCTGGTCCTGACCATCGCCTCCCTGTTGTTGATCTTCCCCTACCTGATGTATGTATTCCGATTTCTGCACCCCAAGACCCTGCTCGGGCTGCTGGAGGGGGACGTGAAAGCGTGCCTGCGGCATGCCCGGCAATCCCGCGGGGCTGCGTTCAACCGAGAGCGGGTGGCCGAGACCCTGGAACATATCGCCAACATCGCCGTCCGCTCTGTGGACCGCTCCGACCGCAACACGGCGATCGACTCGGTTTTGTCCCTGGAAAAGATGGCCCGCCATTACTGGTCGGTCAGGAATCAGCTCCATTCTTCCTGGTTCGAAGCGGATCAGAATTTCTTCCTGGGATTCTCCTCCCTGGCGGTTTCCCAGATGACCGCAAGCCGAAGCTGGATGGAGATGAAACTCTTCTACCAGTTTTTCGAAGTATTGAGGGCTGCTTGCCCGCGCATGCCGGAGCTGACCAGCACCATCGCCAAGAGCCTGCGGAAGCTCGGTCTGGAGCCGGCTTCCCTGGAAAACCCGGCGCTGCGGGAGCTGGTCATCGATTACTTCAATACCTTTCTGCGCCTCACCATCAACCGGCGTGACGTGCGGTCCGTCTTCATCATCTTCGACCAGTACCGGACCTTGGCCGAAACCATGGAAGAGAAGTTTCCCAAGGAAGTCCTGGAAGTGGCCTATTACTTCGAATATTACGGAATGGCGGCCCGGGAGCAGGGCCTCCCTTTTGTGGTGGAGACGGTGGCCCATGATCTGGGGGCGCTGGTAAAGAAAGCGTGGCAGAATGAATCTCCCTTCCGGAAAGAAATGCTTGACCGCTTTCTGAATTATGACCGCCAGGCGAAGCCCCCGCTTCCCGGGGTGAAAAAGGCCCAAGCCCTGCTGGCCAGTTATTTTATCCATTCCGGTCAGGAGGAACCCGTCGAATTCATCCGCCGGAGTTTTCACGAGCTCGAGCCGGAATTCATCCGGCGGCTGGAAAGGGAGCTCCTGCAGGTCACCAGCCAGAAGTACTGGGAAGTCAGCGAGCGGCGGATGAACATCGAATTCGTCCCCGAACCGCAGAGAGTAAAACTCCGCGAGTTCTTCGATGCGGTACTGGGCAATCCCGGTGCGCGAGATGCAATTCCTCATCGGCAGAAATAATTTGACATGGGCAAGCGGGGAAAGATATATATAGCTATCCTTCCTCGCGATTCACCGTCTGATGACCCATGACCTATCACCGATAACCTAAATGTAAGGAGGTTCCTTATGGGCAAGACGAAAATCAAATGGCTGTCCCATGCCGGTTTCCAGATCACTTCCAGCGGGGGAAAGGTCCTCTACATCGACCCCTGGTTGGACAACCCGGTCTCCGTTACCAAGCTGGACGAGGTGAAGGAAGCCACGCTGGTCCTGGTGACCCACGATCATATGGACCACGTGGGCCAGGCGGCGGAAATCGTTACCAAGACAGGCGGTCTTCTGGTGGCCAACGTGGAGACCGCCAAGCGTCTGCAGAACGATGCCAAGATTCCAGCGGAAAAGGTCTGCTACTTCGGCTACGGGATGAACATCGGGGGGAACCTGGTTTACGAAGGGATTTCCGTGACCATGACCCAGGCTTTCCATTCCACGGGTACAGGAGCCCCTTGCGGTTACATCATCAAGATGGAAGACGGCACAACTCTTTACCATGCGGGGGATACGGGCATCTTCGATTCCATGAAGACCTTCGGGGAACTCTATTCCATCGATATCGCCATGCTTCCCGTGGGCAGCGTTTTCACCATGGATCCCTTCCAGGCGGCCAAGGCCACCAAAATGATTTCTCCCAAGAAGGTCATTCCCATGCACTACAAGACTTTCCCCATCCTGGTCCAGGACCCGAAGGATTTTGTTACCCTGGCCAAAAAGGAAGCGCCGGGGGTGGAAGTGATTCAGCTCACCCCGGGGCAGGAGTATACCTATTCGAAATGACCGACCCGAAGACGCGGAGACGCGGGGACACGGAGAAGGTGAAGATTCATCTCCGCGTCATCATTTCAATCCCAGGGGTTGAAGTGCATGTGCTGCCCATGGGCGTGATCAGCAAACTGGCCGGATCTTGGAAAAAGGGTAGGCGCGAGCAGATGTTCGGGCTGAGGGTCACAAAGAAGGGCAATCCGGAGTCATGGCAATCCTGATTGTCGTAGCAATATCCATTCTGATCGTGGGCCTGGGGCTCTGGGGGGTTGCTTCGCCGGCCAGTCTGCTGGCCTTTGCTCGCCGCTGGCAGTCCAGGACCGGTTTCTGGGTTGCTTTTGCATTCCGCCTCCTCTTCGGGGGAACTCTTTGGTGGGTCGCTCCGTCGTCGCGGGCACCGCTGGGGATCCAGGTGTTGGCTGCGGCAACGGTGATATCGGGTTTGGCGCTTCCCCTGATGGGTTATTCGCGCTATCTGTCCCTTTTGTCTTGGTGGTCAGGATTATCGCCGGGGTTCGTGCGGGTATGGTGTTGCGCGGCCCTGGCGGTGGGCATATTCATTTTTTGGTCGGTGATCGGCTGAGCGGTCGTAATCGGGAATTATCCCTGAATCGGGGCCACGGCGAAGATGACCGCGCTCCAGACGGAGTGAGAGGTGGTTTGGAGAAAGAGGTCTCTTTTCCAGAGGTAGAGAAGCCCCCAGAAGGCCCCGGCCACCAGGGCGGCCAGGATGAGCATGAGGTTGAAGGAAAAGACGTGGACGCCGGCGTACATGAGGGTCCCCACGACAAATCCCTGAAGATCCCCCCAGTTTTTCATCAGATGTTCCTGTAGAAACCCCCGCCAGAAGATCTCCTCGCCGGGGCCGGTTATGAAGAAGAGGAGAAGAAAGATGAGAACCTTGTTCGTTCCTTCTCCCAGGGAATAGATGCCCCCCACCTGAGTCTTAGCCCCGGGGAGGATGTAGGGGGCCAGGTGGTGCCCCAGGTAGAAGATCAAATAGAGAACCCCTGCCGAAAAAAGGCCCAGGAGAAAGGTATTGAACCGGGGGGTGATCCTTGGTTTTTGCCAGAAGAGCGAATAGGAAAGGACGGCCAGGACAGAGAGACCGATCTTCACCCAGAAGTTTCCACCCGCCCATCCAAAAGTAACCGCCCAGCAGCCGGATGCCAGAAGGACTGCGCCCCAGATCACAGGGGCACCGTTCGGTTCAGGATCAGGGCGGCGATCAACAGGAGGCCGAAGACCGTATCCAACTGGGCCGTGATGGCGTCGGCGGCCTCCGGGATCCTTCGGGTGAAGGTTTTCAGGAGATGGATCGCTTTGGGAAGGGATAAGAAGACCAGCAGTCCCCAGGGGCTCAGGATCCCCAAAACCACCATGGCGATGATATATAGGTAAGCCGCCAGGATCAGACCGGCATAGACGCGGAAACTCTGCCGCCCGCCGAGAAGGATGCCAATGGTTTTGATCTTCTGCCGGGAGTCATAATCGATGTCCCGGATGTTGTTGGCCAAGAGGACCAGGGCTACCAGAATCCCGAAGGGAATCGACAGGTAGAAGACCTTCATGGAGAGAGCCGCGCGTTGGACGGCATAGGCTCCCTCGAACATCAAGGGCCCCCACATGAGAAAGACGAACAGTTCCCCCATGGCGCGGTACTTGTATTTCACCGGCCCGGCCGTGTAGAATACGCTGGCCAGAAAGCCGATGAATCCGATCCAGAAGACCAGGAAAGAACGCTGGAGAGCGAGGGTCATGCCGATGGCTATGGTAACGGCGTTGAGCATCATCCCTTCGACCAAGAGCTGCCTCGGGGTGAACATCCCGGTCAGGATGGGCTGGGGACGGTAGCGGGCGGTGGGAGAATCGGGCTGATCCACCGAGTAGCGGGTGTCAAAAAAGTCGTTGTACACATTGGCCGTGGCGTGGAAGCAGACAATCCCGAGGCAAACCAGGGCATACCATCCCCACAGGATGGATCCCTCTTCTGCGGCGATCAGAGTGCCTATGGATACGGAAATCAGGGACATGGTGAACGACCAGGGGCGGGTGGCGATGAAGTATTCTTTGAGCCTCCGGGAAAAACTTTTTCTCGATTCCTGCATGGCTCCAGTATAGAAGAAAGGGAAATAGGTGGCAAGGAGAATGAAATGGGAAATGGAAAACCGACCGGCCCCTCGGGCCTTGAGGAGCGTCACGCCATCGGCGTGACTTGAGGAGCGCTTTGCCCTGAACCATATTGGGTTCAGGGCGCCGCTTGAGGCAAGTGCCAAAAACGCGCAAAACCGAAGGAAGAACCAAATGCAGAATCCGGAAACTTGAGGCACTTGAGTACACTTGAGGCATTTGAGGCAATCAGGATCATGGGAATTCAGCGGGAAAGCAGGGGGAGCTGATTATGGAGAGAGAACGGCGGAAACAGGTCCTGAGCTGGTGCCTCTATGACTGGGCCAATTCGGCTTTTGCCACGATCATCATGGCCGCCGTGCTCCCGGTTTTCTACAGCACAGTTGCCGGGGCCAATCTGAGCAAGACGACGGCCAGCAGCTACTGGGGGTACACCAACACCCTCGCCATGCTCGTGGTAGCCTTCTCCGCCCCCATTCTGGGCGCCCTGGCCGATCACCGGGGGATCAAAAAGCGGTTCCTGGCCCTCTTTGCGGGAATGGGGATCGTATCCACGTCCTTTCTCGTTTTGGTGGGAAAGGGAGACTGGTTTCTGGCCTCACTTCTTTACATCATCGGCATGGTCGGGTTCTCCGGGGGGAACAACTTCTACGACTCTCTTCTTCCCCACGTGGCGGGGGAGAAGGACATCGACCGGATTTCTTCCCTGGGATACGCCCTGGGATACCTCGGAGGGGGGATCCTGCTGGCCTTCAACTTGGCCATGATCCTGAAACCTCATTGGTTCGGGATCGCGAATGCCGAATGGGGGACCCGTTATTCCTTCCTCACCGTGGGAATCTGGTGGGCGGCGTTTTCCATCCCCATCATGAGAAACGTTCCCGAGCCCCCGGTGGTTCCCATCCCGGGGGAGAGTTCCAACCCGCTCCGGGCCAGCCTTCAGCGCCTCTCCCTGACCTTTCACAACCTCCGTAAGTACCGGGAAGCTTTCAAATTTCTGGTTGCCTTCTGGCTCTTCAACGACGGGATCGGAACGATCATCACCATGGCGGTCATCTTCGGGGCGGAAATTAACATTCCCCAGGCCCACCTGATCGGTTCGATCCTGGCGGTTCAGTTCATCGGCATTCCATTTTCCATCCTCTTCGGACGCCTGGCCGGCTGGATGGGAACGAAGCAGGCCATTTTTCTGGGATTGGCCGTCTACACGGGGATTTCCATCGGAGGGTATTTCATCCAGACGGCCCTCCATTTCTGGATCCTGGCGGTGCTGGTGGGCTTTGTTCAGGGCGGAACCCAGGCGCTCAGCCGATCGCTCTTCGGCACCATGATCCCCAAGAGCCGGAGCGCGGAGTTCTTCTCCTTTTACGACGTGAGCTCCAAGTTTGCCGGGATCATCGGCCCCTTCGTCTTCGGGCTCGTGGGGCAGCTGACCGGCTCCAGCCGCCTGAGCGTGGTGGCTTTGGTGGTCTTCTTCATCGGCGGGGGGATGGTCCTTTTCACGGTGAACGAAGAGGAGGGCAGGGTCCGGGCTCTTGCGCAGGCTACCCCCCGGCAGATTTAGGTTTCTCCCCTTCGGTGAAGAAACGGTGGATGAATTCGCAATCCTTGGGAGAAAGGTTGAAGCGGACGCAGGCCTGCTCGATCAGAGTTGGCAAAGGAATGTTCCCTTCTTCCCGCATTTTCGAGATCCACTGGACCGCCTTGCGAATAGCCGCCCCCTCGGGCATCATGGATGACATCTTGTTTATCCTCCGCAGAAACGGTCGTTCGACCGGAGAAAATTGATCTTTATTATACAGCAAAAGAAGCCATTTTCTTAACAAGATTATTGCCCCGGGTGGCACTGGCCAGGCTTACCCCGGCGATGACCAGGGCTCCACCGATGATCTGCCCGAGCTGGATCCGCTCCCCGAGAAATCCGTAAGCCCCGGCCACGGTAAAGACCGGCACCAGGTTGGTGAAAACCGCGGCCTTGCTGGCTTCCAGCCGGGAAATGCCGTAGTTCCATAGGAAAAAGGCCAGGACGGAGCAGAAAAGGGCCAGGTAGAGAACCGCCAGAAGAGTGAGGGGTCGGACTTGCTCCCAGCGGTGGCTCCCTTGTTCCCAGCCCGCCAGGGGGAGGAAAAGAGCTACTGTGAAAAGAGCCTGAAAAGTGGTTATTGTCAAAGGGGAGTATCTGGCCATGAGATTCCGGGCCATGGCCATATAGAGGCCGGCGCAAAGAGCGGCTCCCAACCCCAGGAGGTTTCCGGCGTGAATCATCCTCTGCATCTCCACCCCTTCGCCCCCGGCGGCAACAATGATCCCCACCCCGCCGATGGAAAGAAATATCCCCGCAGCCCTCCAGATGCCCACCTTTTCCCCCAACAGAAAAAAGGCGAAGATGGCCGCAAAGATGGGAATCGTGGAGATCAACAAGGAGACGCTGGTCGCCGAGGAGAGTTTCAGCCCGTAGGTCTCCGCCAGAAAGTAAAGCCCCGGGACGATCAGGGAGACCAGAAAGAGGCGCCACCGGTCGCCGGGGAGCAACGGCGTGCGCCCTTTTCGGAAATAGATGACTCCCAGGAAAAGGGAAGCGAGGGAGAACCGCAAAAAGATGAGGGTGAAGGGGGGAATCGATTTAAGGGCGAATTTCGTGGCCACAAAAGAAAGGCCGAAGAGGAGAGACATGGCCGTGAGAGCAAAATAGGGAAGTATGTCGGCCTCCTTAAATTTCCCTTATCCTCCCCTTCCCAACTGAAGTTGCGAAAAAATTCGGGTGAGGGAAAGCCTGAGGGCTTAGACTATGTCCAGGGGTCGAAAAAATTTGCTTGCCAAAATGAGGCCCTGATTTCTTCGTGGGCCCAATTCCATTGAACTCGGGTTGTGCCATTGGAAAAACATTAGGTATTTTCCTGGGCTTGTACCAGGCATGGCAGCGTTCCTCTGCGGAAGACAGGCTGAAACTTTGAAGACAGCGAATGTCCCGCCGATTTTGGCGGCGCGAATTTTTTCGGCCCCTGGACAACAAATAGGGTTTTTGCATACCCTGGTTTTTCCCACAGCTTCCGGGAAAGGAAGGGGTGGGGGAGCCGGTCAAACCAAGGGATCATAACTGAACACCTGGCCGGAAGTCTCCAGGGGTACGAGATGCATGCCCAGACTTCCCTTGAACATTTCGGACAGGCGGTCCGGGGTCCAGCCCTCGGAATGATGGATGGAGCGGACCGGCCTGGGCTGAGAGAAGATGAAAATTTCCTTTCCGCGCACGCCAAAGATCTGGCCGGAAACATACTGAGCTTCATCACTGGCCAGGTAGGCCACCAGGGGGGCGATGTCCGCCGGGCTCATCTTCTTCAATTTCTCCACCCTTTTTTTCTGCGCCTCGGTCTCCGTGGGAATGGTGCCGATGAGCCGGGTCCAGGCAAAGGGGGAGATGCAGTTGGCGGTCACGTTGTATTTGGCCATGTCCAGGGCCACCACCCGGGTAAAACCCACGATCCCCAGTTTCGCCGCGGCGTAGTTGGCCTGTCCCACGTTTCCGATCAGCCCGGAAGTGGAGGTAAAATTGATGATCCGCCCGCTTTTCTGCTCCCGCATCAGGGGCACGGCGGCCCGGGTGCAGGCGTAGGTCCCCTTGAGATGAACCTTGATCACCCCGTCCCATTCCTCTTCCGCCATGTTGAAGATCATGCGGTCGCGAAGAATCCCGGCATTGTTGACCAGAATGTCGAGCTTGCCGAAGTTGTCCAGGGCGGTTTGGATGATTTTTTTCCCCGATTCCATGGTGCCCACGGCATCGTAGTTGCCCACAGCCGTTCCCCCGGCGGCTTTGATATCCTTGACCACATCATCGGCTACCTTGGCTTCCCCGCCGGTCCCGTCTTCCCGGCCCCCGAAGTCATTCACCACGACTTTAGCTCCCTCTTTCGCGAGAAGGAGGGCAATTTCCCGCCCGATTCCCCTGCCTGCCCCTGTAACCACAGCCACCTTGCCATCAAGCCTCATCGATGGATCCTCCCTGTTTTTTAAGGTTCCAAATCATGCCCCCGGATGGATCTCTTTCGCGGATGGGGTTTATATAGCAGAAAAAAGGAGGTCTGGCAAGGCAGGTTGCAAAATCCGGGCGTGAGGTGTGAGGTTCGAGGAACAGGGCAAAGCACAAAGGGCGAAACGGCAAAAATCATAAGGAAGGGCAAGGGGAAAGTTGACAGGGCGGGGGAAGTGAGAATATAAACAAACATGTCCTCGGCAAGCATCGATCGTCCTTTTTTGGTCTTCCGAAAAACCCGGGGGAATCGGTTTACTTTGCCGGTCCTATTGGGATGTATCGAACAGGAGGGCTTGTCCGGGGACTTTCGAATTCTTCTCTGCGGTTCGCCGGAAGAAATGATTCAGAAGCGCGGCATGGGGCAAGGGGTGATCGCTTTCTCCTTTATGACCCCCGATCTGGAGCAGGTGCGGGATGAGGTGGAGCAACTGAGAAAGAGCCTGCTGGGAAATTTTGTCTACCTTGCCGGGGGAGCCCATGCGACCGGCGACCCGGAAGGGACGCTTCGCCTTGGCTTCGATTTCGTATTTGCGGGAGAAGGGGAAAGAACCCTTCCCGCTTTTCTCCGCCTTTTCCTCAGCGGGAGACCCCTCGCAGAAAATATCCTGCGGGACGGAAAAGAGCCCAGTCTTTCCCTTTCCCATCCTCCCCATTCCCTGGGGCATCGCCTTTTTGCCCCCCTGGAGATTACCCGCGGGTGCCTTTATCATTGCGCCTTCTGTCAGACCCCCAGAATCTTTGGTCACTCTCTGCGCCATCGCTGCCCGGAAAACGTCTCTTTTTACCTGAAACAGGCGATTCCCTTTGGATATCGACAGAGCAAGTTTATTTCTCCGAATGCCTTTTCCTATGGGTCCAGGGGCGGAAAATCTCCCCACCTGGAGGCCATGGAAGAATTGCTTGCCACCTGCAGCGAAGCTGGTATGGAAGGAATCCACTTCGGGTGTTTTCCTTCCGAAGTCCGCCCCGACTGGGTGAACCCTGAAGTGCTGGGGTTGGTGAAAAAATATTGCCGGAACCGAACGGTCGTCCTCGGGGCGCAATCGGGAAGCGATTCCCTCCTGGAAAAACTCGGGCGGGGTCACACCGCAGGGGAGGCCCTGAAGGCCGCCCGCTGGATCCACCGGGCGGGATTTAGGCCCCACGTGGATTTCGTTTTTGGTTTCCCCGGGGAGACCCTGGAAGACCGGAAGCTCAGCCTGGGGCTGATCGAAGAAATGATCCGGGAATTGGGGGCCAAGATCCATGCCCACACCTACATGCCCCTCCCCATGACGCCCCTTTTCCGGGATAACCCCTCGGTCCTAGACCCGGCCACCAAGGAGGCCCTCCTGGGCTGGGAAAAGAAAAGAGTGCTGGACGGCTGGTGGAAGGAGCAGGAGGCCATTGGCTGGAAGATCGTGGAGTGGAGAGACCAAGGAGTAATCAATTGTCATTGATCAATGCACAATGGCCAATGAATAATGACCAATGACAAATGACCAATGACAAATGACCGTTGGCCGCTTATCTGCTATGATGTAATAAACCTGAAGAATGGGCAGGGGGTAAGTTGCGAAGTCGGCCTGATAGGGAAAGAGCGAAAGCCAGGGACAAGAAAGGGAAGGATTCTTTTCCCGTGGATCCCGAAGACCGATTGATCCTCAATGCAATCCAGAGAAATTTTCCGGTCACCCACCGTCCCTTTCTGGCTCTGGGACGGAAGCTGGGGATGAGAGAGAAGGAAGTCCTTGAACGGGTGCGGAGACTGAAAGCCACGGGGGTCATCCGCCGCATCGGAGCCAGTTTCAGCGCCGGCGCGGTGGGGTTCAGATCCACCCTGTGCGCAGCCAAAGTTCCTCCCCAAAAGGTTCAAAATTTCGTGGCCGTGGTCAACTCCTATCCCGGAGTGACGCATAATTATGAAAGGGAAGGGGATTACAACATCTGGTTCACCCTGATTGCTCCTTCCCGGATACAGATGGAAGAAATCCTGACCGAAATCTCCCGCCGGACAGGGGTCAAGAAGATCTTGAACCTCCCCGCCACCAAAACACTCAAAATCGCCGTGGATTTCAATTTCGAATGAATTCGTAAGGCGCAAGTCGCGAGGCGCAAGTCGATAAAACCTTTTCCCCTTCCCCTCTCCCTTAGGCTTTACGCCTCCCGGTTCTTATCGCCCTCACGCCTTACGCCTTGCGCCTTACGGTTCTTAATGGCATACTGGCCTTATGGCGGAAAAAAATGCGAAAGTATACCTGATCGACGGAAGCTCCTACATCTACCGGGCCTTCTTCGCCATCGCCCATCTTTCCAACTCCAAGGGCTTTCCCACCAATGCCATCTATGTCTTCACCAATATGCTCCTGAAGATCCTGCGGGAGAAGGGAGCGGAGTACGCGGCCATCGCCTTTGATGCCCCCGGCCCCACTTTCCGTCATGAAGCCTTCGGGGAATACAAGGCCAACCGGCCCTCCATGCCCGAGGATCTGCGGGTCCAGGTCCCCCACATCAAAGAGGTTGTTTCCGCCCTGCGCCTGCCGGTCCTGGAAAAGGAAGGGTATGAGGCCGACGACCTGATCGCCACTCTGGCCAGGAAGCTGGAGAAGGAAGGGATGGAAACGGTGATCGTATCCGGAGACAAGGACCTCATGCAGCTCGTCAGTTCCCGCGTGACCATGTACGACCCCATGAAAGACAAGACCTTTCAGGTTCCCGAGGTGAAGGAGCGCTTCGGGGTTTCGCCGGACAAGGTGGTCGAGGTCATGGGGCTCATGGGGGATACCTCGGACAACATCCCGGGGGTTCCGGGGATCGGCCCCAAGACTGCGGGGCAGCTCATCGAAGAGTTCGGTTCCATCGAGGAACTCCTGAAGAATGTGGGAAGAGTCAAGAACGCCAGGGTCCGGGCCAGCCTGGATCGGCACGCCGAGCAGGCCAGGTTGAGCCGCGAACTGGCCACCCTGGACTCGGATGCCTCCCTGGATTGGGCGCTGGAGAACTTGAAAATAGGCGAGCCGGACCGGAAGAAGCTTCAGGAAATCTTCAAGGAGATGGAGTTCTCCAAGCTGTTGAAGGACTTTTCCCTGCGCCCAAACCACGGGGAAGACGACTACCGGCTGATCACCGGGCGGGCGGAATTCGAAGAATTGGTCGGCAACTTGAGAAAGGCGGGAACTTTTGCCCTGGACCTGGAGTCTACCTCCATCGAGCCCATGAGGGCGGAGATCGTAGGCCTTTCTTTCTCTTTTCAACCCCATCAGGCTTTTTACCTTCCGGTTGGCCACACCTACCCTGGAGCTCCCGGTCAACTCCCCCGGCAAGAGGTGCTCCAGACCCTCCGGCCCCTGCTGGAAGACCCGCGGCTGAAGAAGTACGGGCAGAATATCAAGTACGATTACATTCTCCTGGCCAATTCGGGGATCCGCCTCCGGGGAATCGCCGGCGACAACATGATCGCCTCTTATCTCCTGAACCCCTCTAAACATCGCCACAGCCTGGAGGAGCTTTCCCGGGAATACCTGGACCGGCAGATCATCACCTACTCCGATGTGGCCGGCAGCGGGGCCAAGGCGATTCCCTTCAGCCAGGTTACCGTGGAGAAAGCCTGCCGTTATTCCGGCGAGGATGCGGACCTGACCCTGCAGCTGGCTCAACTCCTCATGCCCAAAATCGAGGCCGAAGGGTTTGCCGACCTCTTTCATCGGGTGGAGCTTCCCCTGATCGAGGTCCTGGCGGCCATGGAGATGAACGGAGTCCGGCTGGACCTTCCCCTCCTGGAGGTCATGTCCCGAGAGTTTGAGAGAAAGATGGATAAAATTTCGGAGGAAATCTTCGATCTGGCCGGGGAGCCTTTCAACATCAACTCCCCCCAGCAGCTGGGCAAGATCCTCTTTGAGAAGCTCAAGCTGCCGGGAGGAAAGCGGACCAAGACCGGATACTCCACCGACGTGGAAGTCTTGAATGAGCTGTCCAGGGATTTTCCCCTCCCGGCCAAGGTCCTGGAGTACCGGAGCCTGTCCAAGCTGAAATCCACCTATGTGGACGCGCTGCCCCAGCTGGTCAACCCGAAGACGGGCCGGGTTCACACTTCTTTCAATCAAACGGTGACCGCCACGGGTCGCCTGTCCAGCAGCGATCCCAACCTGCAGAACATCCCCATCCGCTCCCCGGAGGGGAGAAGGATCCGGGAGGCTTTCATCCCGGAGCAGGGGAGATTGATTCTATCCGCCGATTACTCCCAGATCGAACTGAGGATTTTGGCCCATTTGTCCGGAGATTCTCTGCTGGTGGAGACCTTTCAGGAGGACCGGGATGTGCATGCCGCCACGGCGGGGGAGATCTTTCGTGTCTCCCCGGACCAGGTGAATCCGGAGATGCGCCGCTTGGCCAAGGTCATCAACTTCGGGATCATCTACGGGATGAGCGCCTTCGGCCTGGCCAAGGAGCTGGGGATCCAGCCCGCCGTGGCCCAGGCGTACATCGCCAATTACTTTCAGAAGTACCACGGCGTCCGGGATTACATCGACCGATCCCTGGAGGCCGCCCGGGAGAAGGGGTACGTGATTACCCTCATGAACCGGCGCCGCTACCTTCCCGACATCAAGAGCCAAAACCGCAGCATCCGCCAGTTCGCCGAGCGCATCGCCATCAACGCGCCGATCCAGGGAACGGCGGCGGACCTGATCAAGGCGGCCATGATCCGAATCCACCGGCGTCTGATCCAGGAGGGGCGGGAGAGCAAGCTCACCCTCCAGATTCATGACGAGCTGGTCTTCGAAGTCCCGGAAGGAGAACTGGAAGGGTTAAGGGCCCTGGTCAAAGAGGAGATGGAAGGGGTCATGAAGCTTTCCATACCTTTGAAAGTAGACATCGGACTGGGGAAGAACTGGGCGGAAGCCCACTAAAAACAGCATGGAGCAGAGAGCAGAGAGCGAGGAGTTGTAGGGGCGATTCATGAATCGCCCCTACGGCCATGGGAAAACACCTAAGACTTTTTAGGCATTATGAAAATCGATCTGGCCTTTACACCGCATGAATTGGAAAAGAAAGAGCTGGCCGGGAAGTCCGTGGTGGTGATCGACGCCCTCCGGGCCACCACCACGATGACCATCGCCCTTGAAAATGGAGCGCAGGCATTCATTCCTGTGGGCACCGTGGAAGAGGCCAGGAAGCTGGTGGCCCAGAATCCCGATTACCTCCTGGCAGGGGAGAGGAAAGCCATGCCCCTGGAAGGGTTTCATCTGGGAAATTCTCCCCGCGATTATCGCCCGGATAAAATTATGGGAAAGACCATCGTAATGACCACCACCAACGGAACCCGGGCGCTGGTCTGCGCCCGCGGGGGGGCGGAGGTGTTCATCGGTTCCTTCCTGAACCTCGGCGCTCTCTGCGAACGCCTGATCGAAGCGGGGCGGGATGTCCTGATCGCCTGCTCGGGGGAAAAAGACCTTTTCTGCCTGGAAGACACGGTCTGCGGAGGAGCCCTGGTGGAACGTCTGGAGAAGACCGGGCCCTCCATCATCAAAACGGATGCGGCCCATGCCGCCAGGATCCTGTATGAGCACTGCGAAAGGGACGTGCACGCCATGCTGTGCTCCTGCGAATGGGGAGTCTACCTGGAAGGACTCGGCCTGGGAAAAGACGTGCGGATCTGCGCCCAGGTCGATTCCTCCAGAATCGTCCCGGTATACCGGGAGGGGGAAATCTTTCTTGATCGCTGATAGACTTCGGGCATTCAAAATCGGTTCCCTCTTTCTTTCCAACCCGCTCGTCCTTGCTCCGCTGGCAGGGATCTCCGACCTTCCCTTCAGGCTGCTGGCCAAAGAGCAGGGCTGTGCCCTGGTCCATACGGAAATGGTCAGCGCCGAAGGGCTGGTCCGGAACCGGAAAGCCCTCGGGGGACTCATGAAAAGCTGTCCCCAGGAGCGCCCGCTGGGAGTACAGATCTTCGGTTCCAACCCGGAGTCCATGGCCGCCGCGGCGAAGATCGTGGAGGAATGGGGGGCCGATGTGGTGGACCTCAACATGGGGTGCCCGGTGAGGAAGGTGGTCAGCGGGGGATCGGGTGCGGCCCTGCTCAAGGATCTCCCCAAAGCGGGGAAGATCATGGATAAAGTCCGCAAGGCCGTGTCCATTCCCCTCACGGTCAAAATCCGCACCGGCTGGGATGAAAAAAGCCTAAATTACCTGGAAGTCGGCAGGATCGCCCAGGAGTGCGGGGTGGACGCTCTTACCCTCCACGGCCGTACCCGCAGGCAGGGTTATGGCTGCAAGGCCGACTGGGAAGCGATCGCCCAGGCAAAAAAGCAGCTGCGCATTCCGGTGATCGGCAACGGCGACCTTACTTCGCCGGAGGCGGTCAGCCATTTTTTCGCCCTCACCGGAGCGGACGGGGCCATGATCGGCCGGGGGGCCCTGGGGAATCCCTGGATTTTCCGGCAAATCCTCCAATTCTTCCGGGGGGGGCTTCCCGAACCCCCCTCGCTGGAGGAGAAAGAAGAAACCATCCTCCGCCATCTGCGGATGATGGTCGATGCGCGGGGTGAAAAACACGGGGTCCGGGAGTTCCGCAAGCACCTTCTCTGGTACACCCGGGGCCTCCGGGGCGGTTCCGAGTTCCGCTCCCGGGTGGCCGGCTGGGTCACCCGTTCGGAGGTTACGGTGCACATCAATGGGTTTTTCGAGAAAATTCGGGGATCCCGGTTTTTGTCCCAGTTTTCTTCTTGACATCTTTTCTTTTTGTCTTTAAATTTCTTCACTGGCCAGTCATGATATTCGGAACAAAACCCCTTCCCCGAAAATTAAAAAGGACCCGATCGACGTTCAGATCATACAGAAAGGAAAAGTTTCTATGAGCACAGAATTCAGAATCGTCCGGCAGGAGCCATTGACCCAGTTCTGCCAGAAGGTGTTTGAAAAAATGGGGGTGCCTCCCCGGGATGCCGCAACGACCACCGAAGTCCTGGTACTGGCCGATCTGCGGGGGATCGATTCGCACGGAGTGGCTAGGCTGCGGCGGTATTACACCGGCCTGAAGAACGGGGTCATGGTTTCCAAACCCGTGATCCAGACGGTCCACGAGACTCCCCTGACCGCCTTGCTGGATGGAGGGGCGGCGCTGGGCCAGGTGGCCGGTAAACAGGGCATGAACCTGGCCATTGAGAAGGCCAAGAAAAACGGTTTGGGCTTCGTTGCCGTGAGGAACAGCAACCATTACGGTATCGCCGGGTACTATTCGTTGATGGCCCTTAAGGAGGACCTGATCGGAATCGCTCTTACCAATTCGGACTGCTACGTGGTGCCCACCTTCGGAAGGGATGTTTTATTGGGAACCAACCCCATCAGCGTGACCGTCCCGGCCCTGAAGGAAAGACCCTTTGTCCTGGACATGTCCACCGCCGTGGCCACCCTGGGAAAGCTCGAGGTGTACAACCGCATGGGAAAGAAACTTCCCCATGGCTGGGCTACGGACGAAAAGGGCCTTTTTTGTGACGACGCCGGCCGAGTCCTGAACAACATCCGGAGCAAGGCCGGGGGCGGTCTTTTGCCTCTCGGCGGGGAGGGGGAGGAGTTCGGTGGGCACAAGGGATACGGCCTCGACCTCCTGGTCGATATTTTCTGCGGCGTCCTCCCGGGCCTGGCTTACCTGAACCTGCTGTACCCCAAAACGCCGGACGGGAAACCCCTGCCGTCCCTGGTGGGACATTTCTTCGGGGCCATGCGAATCGACGCCTTCCGGCCGGCGGAGGATTTCAAGAAGGATATGGACAATATGATCCGCCGCCTGAAAAGCTCGAACAAAGCCCAAGGTCAGGATCGGATTTACGTCCATGGCGAGAAGGAGTTCGAGCTGGAAGAAAAATACCGCCGGGAGGGGATTCCCCTTTACCACAAGGTTTACGAAGACCTCAAGGCAATCGGGGAGGAAGTGGGGGTACCCTTTACCTTATAAAAAGCTCATAGCTCATAGCTGATAGCAAAAAATGAAGTTTTAACCATGAGCTATTGTCGTGTCTCCAAAATAATCGGCATAATCTGCATAAAATTGCACGTGGAGCCGAGGGTTGGATGGATGCGCGCCGCCAAAATCCGGCGGGAAAAAAGTCTTCCTACACGGCATCTCCGGGGTTCCGCAAAGGAACACGAGCAGCAGGCTACGCCTTCGTAAGTACTGCGAAAACGGACCCTTTGGCAGCATCCAAAGTAAAATCTCTGTGGGCTTAGGAGGAATCAGCGCCTATTTTGGCAAGCGCAGCGGTCCGACTCTCGGCTCCTGGCACCAGGGTTTGACTTTTTCAACTTATTTCCGTGACACGACACTATAAGCTATGAGCTAATTCCTATAAGCTGTCAGCTTTGAGCTCTTTCCCCAGCATCGATCCGGTAAAACGAGGACGCAGGGATGGTCTGGAAGAGCATGTTCATCGCCTATTTGCTCGTCTGCGGCTCCAGCGCCCAGTACTGGGCTGATTTTTTCAACCGTGACGCTTCGGCCCCGGAGAACAAGCCCGACGAAGTCATAAGCGCCCTGGCCCTGAAATCGGGGATGCAGGTCGCCGATCTGGGGGCGGGGGGAGGGTATTTCACCTTGCGCTTCGCCCGGGCAGTGGGGAGGGAAGGGAAAGTCTATGCCGTGGACATTAACGCGGAGCTTCTGGAAATCGTCAAGGCATCGGTCTCCGAGGCCGGCTTGAGCAACGTGGTTTTCATCCATGCCAGGGAGGATGATTCCATGCTCCCGGAGAAGAGCGTGGACCTGATTTTTGTCAGAAACGTATTCCACCACCTGCCCGATCAGGAAAAATATTTTCGAGACATAAAGCCCAAATTGAAGGCCGGAGGCCGAATCGCCATCATCGAGTATAAGAAAGGGAGTTATTATTCAGGCCACGAAACCCCGGAAGAGACGGTTCTCGAGGTCATGAAAAATGCAGGGTACAGTCTTTTGAAACGACACGGTTTTCTGGAGAAACAGTCGTTTACGATCTTTTCTCTGGCTGAATAAACATTATGGCCTTTTTTCAATATTCTTCTCCTATTTGAACCCTCCGCAAAAGCTCCAGCTGGGAATCGATCCCTTCAACCGCATCAAGGCCGGCCCACCGCAGGAGACCGGGAACCACCTCTTCGGGATTCTGCCGCGGGTATTGAGCGGCGGATAAATGATGAATGAGCTTCATGGTCTTCAGGCCGTCGAACCAGTCGTGGAAGCCCTTCAACAAAATCCGGGAATCGGGAAAATTCCTCCGGAGTTTATCCCACACAGATTCAAATTTGTTATTTATCAAAAAATCATATAGATAGGATGAAATATTTAAGGCTGTTTCTTGAATTTTTTCTCCCCCCCATCCCAGCCTTTCACCCACCAGAGACAACCAGTCCGCCAGGATTTGAAAGCATTCGACCCGGTAGAATAAAACCGCACTTTCTTTTCGCGAGAGCAAGCCGGTCATGCTGCGGCCGGTGCCGAAGGGCACCCGGTGAGAAGTCCTTGCCGAGGGGTAGACGACGGTACCCTTGACCTGGGAGACCCCCCCGGTTTTGGCCAGTTGCTGGAGAAAATAGAAATCCTCTCCCGCTCCCCGCTGATTCATTCCTCCCATCCGGGCATACCCCTCTGCCGTGCAAGCCATGGCGCTCCCGATGGTGTGGAAGGCGTAAGGCGAGACTGCCCGCTCCAGCCCGAGCACGTAGGCCCGCAGAAAAAGCTCGTACCGTCGAATGGCCCGATCTTCCTCCCGGTTGGAGCCCGGCTGATGGCAAAAAGGGATGACTGCCCCAGGGGTCTGGGCCTCCTGAAAGTGGGCGATGATAGCCGGCAAATAGTCCGGGCGGGTAAGGGTATCGGCGTCCAAAGAGATGAGGAGGGAAGATCCCCTGCTATAATTCAACCGGTCCAGGGCCAGGTCAAACCCGATTTTCCGTGCCAATCCCACCCCACCGCCTTTGGCCGGCAGCTCCAAGCCTGGAGAAGCCGCATCCACCCAGGCAATGGAGAGAGTCCCGAGGTCGGGTCCGCCGGCCGATAATCTCTTTAGAGTCTCCCGATTATCCGCCTTTTCGGGGGAAGAGGCGTCGGCCCGGTGGTTGACCACGACCAGGACGAGGAAGCGGGACAGCAGTTCTTCGGGATTTTTGGCGAGAGAGCGGAGAGTGGAAAAGAGAAGGGTGCTTTCCGCAAGGGAAGGAATGATGACGGCTCCACAGAAGTCTCTCCCTGGTGGTCCGGCGATTGCCCAGGGGGCGGCGACCGCACGGGAGGACAGGTATTTCTCGACCCGGGACTCCATTTTCACCCTTTTAATCCCGATAATCCCGACCCTTCCTGTGAGGGGGGAACGAGTTCTCGGATGGAAGCAAGCTCATTTTCCCGGAACGGAGAATGGTCAAAAATCTACCCGCGAGCGTTCGTTTTTCAACATCCCAAGGATGGTTTCCGCCGGGTATCGATCTCCATCGACCCATTGGATCCGGACCCCCTGCCGCTCCATCCTTCGGAACCAGGTCTCCTGCCTCTTGGCTAACTGGTGGATGGCGGCTTTTAGCTTCTGGAACATATCGTTTTTATTAATCTCCCCCTTGAGATACATCCCCACGTACCTGTACTCCAGCCCGAAAAAATCAAGTTTATTAAAGGAAATTCCTGATTTTATAATCTTTTTGACCTCTCCAATCATCCCCTGTCTGAGGCGTTCCCGGAGACGTTCCGTGATCCTGCGCCGGAGGACTTCCCTCGGCCAACGGATTCCGAAGACGGCCGCTTGAAATTCCGGAAGAAAACCGGAGAAATCGCTCTCATTTTTGAATTCGGAAATTTCGATGGCCCGAATCACCCGTTCCCGGTCCAAGAGGTCGGTGGTGTTATGCAGGCGTGGATTGACTTTCTGCAGACGTTTCACCAATTCAGAGAGGGGAAGGGGGGCCAGCTTTTGGCGGAGGACTTCGTCGGTGGGAACCTTGGCCAGGCGGTATTGCCTCAGGACCGCATCCAGGTATAAACCGGTCCCTCCGACAAGAATGGGAATTCTTCCTCGCTCAAGGATATCTTGGAAAACTTCCCTGAATCGCTGCTGAAATTCGAATAGGCTGAATTCCTGGGCAGGGTCTATGATATCGATGAGGTGGTATGGAATGTCCCCATATTCCTTCAAATCTTTTCCCGTGCCGAGATCCATTCCCCGATAAACCTGCCGGGAGTCTGCGGATATGATTTCACCCCCCAGAGCACGGGCGATCTGCACCCCGACCCGGGTCTTACCGGATGCCGTGGGGCCTAAAATGACGAGCAGGATGGAGCTGGAAATAGGGCCTCCCTGAGGGATGAGAAACGGTTTCAGTGGCACGATTTTTGAATATCTAATCGGGCAAAGGGAATGACCGACTGAAACAACTTTAGAAGTCTCCGAAACGGTAATATTAATTAGTGTTTCCGTATGGTTAGGATTTCAGGCCGGAGAAGCGAGAAGGGCGAATCGTCGGGCGCAAGACATTCAAGATCCTCCTAGAAAATGACGATAATTACCCCGAAGGGCCAGTTCAAGCTGGCGTCCCAACCCAGCCGGCCCTTCGCACCCAAACCGTGGGGGGTAGGGTTGCCCCGCCCTGCCTCCCATTCCCAATCAACCCCAACTCCCAGGGAGGTCAGGGCTTTTCTCCTTTCGACTGACCTCCCGCCCTTTTTCTAAATCCGGAATAGC
>LJUR01000167.1 GCA_001304105.1 Deltaproteobacteria bacterium SM23_61 | reverse complement strand
CCCGATGATGACGATTCCCAAAAAGCCGTCCACGGTCACCGGGGTCCCGCTGGAAATCAAAGAGGTGGCATCCGGGATGCCGGTCACGCAGGGGATCCCGTACTCCCGGGCGATGATTGCCCCATGGATCAGCATGCCGCCGCGGCGTTCGACGATTCCCGCAGCCAGGGGGACCACGAAGGTCATGTTGGGCTCGATGGCGTCACAAACCAGGATCTCTCCCGGCTGAAAGCCAAACAAATCCTCGGCACGGAAGATGACCCGGGCCTTGCCCATGGCGATCCCCTGGCTGGCCGGCTGACCGACCAACTGCCGGCCGCGGATCCCCGCCTTTTCTTCCCCCGGTTTCATTCCCGGGGTGGAAGCTTTTTTAAAGATGAACCGTGGATCGCGCAGCGCCGCGGCCACCTCCGGTCCTTCCACCTGGGAGGGGAAAAAGCGGCCGTTGCGCCGCAACCTTCTCTTGCCCTCTTCCGCCGCCGCGACAATCTGGGCCTGGATCCTTCCCAGGTAGATGTTGTCATCGTCCCTCAGCCGATAACTTGCCCGCCCTAAATCAAGAAGCTCGGCGGCGAATCCCTTCCGATCTTCCTCGAAGCGGGAAAAAAATTTTCTCTCCAGCGATTTTTGGGCTCTCTTCACCGAGCCCCTGCGGGGAGGCTCCCGCAGAGCCATGTTCAGCAGGAGAGTGAAGAGGGCCCTGGGGTCCTGGTCAAAACGGGCCTTGCTCCAGCTCTGATCCCCGAATTCTACCAGGAAAGATTCCAGGGCTTTGAGAAAGCCCGAATCCATTCCCTCCCTCCGGCCGTACCTCAGGCTTTCCGCCAGGCGGCGATTCCGGCGGACCCGTCTGACCAGGCTTTCCAGCATGCGGTTTCTCCGAAGGCTGATCATGTGGGCGCCGCCGAGAATTTCCATGAACTCAAAGGGATTCTCCGGTTTCAGTTTGTCGTTGTACACCTGTCCGAAGAGGCGCATGCCGTGGCCAAAGGGGATACAGAATTCTTTGTACTTTTCATCCCATTTTTCCCCGATCTCCAGGCGCCTTTCGATCTCTCCGGCCAGGTCGACATCCGTCAGCCTGGCCAGGTCCATCCGGGCCATTTCCCCGGCTTCTTCCTCCATCTGCGGCAGGAGTTCATCTTCAATCTTCCGGCGGAGGTCTTTCAGGTTCTCAAAACTTCGGTGCAGGCTCAGGTACCAGCGGCGGGTATCCCCGGGATCGGATGACTCCGCGGTAATGGGCCTGGACTGCAGGGTAAATAAAAGGTTTTCCCGGTAGGTCCATTCCACGTCCTGGGGACTTCCGAAGAGAGTTTCCGCCTTCCGCGTTAATCCCAACACTTCCCCGATTTCCGAAGTCTCCAGGGGGGGCTTGCCCCCCCATTCCGGTGGGAGGGGCTCCAGCCGGACGCCGGCCGGGGTATAGGCCAATTTCTTTTCCCGTTTGGCGGCATAATGGGAGATCACTTCTCCCGTATCCCGTTTCAGGATCCACCGGTCCGGTTCCACCGTTCCATCCACCATGGCCTGGTTCAGCCCGTAAACCGCTTCGATCACCGACTGGGACGGGTCGAGGGGATTTTTCCCGAAAGCAACCCCCGACCGTTCCCCGGAGACCATCTCCTGGACCACCACGGCCATGGTGCTCTTTCCCACGTCCAGGCCCAGTTCCTTCCGGTAAAGAAGGGCCCGGTCGGACCACAGGGAAGCCCAGACCAGGCGGATATGATCCAGGGTGGATTCGATTCCGCGAATATGAATGTAGGATTCATGCAGGCCGGCGAAAGAGGTCTTGGCGGAGTCCTCCCCGGGGGCGGAAGACCGGACGGCCACGGCCTTTTCGGAGAACAGGTTTTCAATCGGGGGAATCAATTTTCTGCGCAGCGATTCCGGGAAGGGCGCCTGCAGAAAGGCGTTACGGATCCGCAGGGAAGTATCCCAGATCTCTTCCCAGCGCATGTCCTCGAAGGATTTCCGGCCGAGCTCCAGGAGGATCGTTTCCCGGATCCCGGTAGCGGTGATGAATTCAAGGTACGCTTCCGGAGGAATGCACAGGGCCGGGGGAACCCGCAGCCCGCCCCGGGCCATAACCGCCAGGGCGAACCCCTTTCCGCCCACCCGGGATCGGTCTTCGGCCTTGATTTCCGGCAGGGAGAGGGCCATGGCGCTCATGATCTGACTTTCCACTCGAAGACATTCTGGAAGCGCCAGACCAGGTAATAGACTTCCACCCGGATTCTGACCAGGGCACAGGTGGGGGAAGAGAGGAATTCCTTCAGGTGGGGATGCTTGGCCAGGTAAAGCTTTGCCAATTTTGCCCTTTCTTTTCCCCGGACCTCTTTGGCGCGCCCGAGGGCCGTGGCCGCCACCGCTTTCCGGAAATCCACCACCCGGTTGGAGCGGTTGTCCAGAACCATGGAAACCCGGGAGTCCCCAGGAGAATTGCTCTGATTTGCTCTTTTTCTTTCAAGGGTTCCTCATGATCAATGGGCAGGTTCGCATCACGCCGTTTCCCCGATAGGAAGTTGAATGGGGAGGGCGAAACCATTCAATCAATAGTTTAAAGGAGAGTCCAGAATTGTCAATGAAAAATGGTCGAAGGGAGGATGGGATCGCCGATGGGAAAAAATACAAGACGTTCTTTCTTAAAATGGGGAGTTCACGGTATTTACCAAAATGAGGGTCCTTTTTATGATGGATTAGCGAAGTATAAGAAGCTTGGGTGGAGAGAATGAGTTTCGCTTGGGTGCTTGGTTTCTTTTTGGTCATCTTTCTCTTCAGCGGTTGCAGCGGGTCGGGCCCCTCCAACCTGGGGGGGGAGGACAACCGGCTTGCCCCCTGTCCCTCCTCCCCTAACTGTGTGACCAGCCAGAGTGACGACGAGAGACACAGGATCGATCCGATCCGGTTTTCATCCTCTCCCGCTGAAGCGATGGACAGATTGAAAAAGGTTGTTCGGAGAATGGAAAGGACCACCGTGGTAAGCGAAATTTCCAACTACCTGCATGTGGAGTTCCGCACCTTCCTGGGATTCGTGGACGACGCGGAATTTTACCTCGACGAAAGCCAGAAGGTCATCCACCTGCGTTCTGCCTCGCGGGTGGGCTACTGGGACCTGGGGGTAAACCGCAGGAGGATGGAGTCCATCCGCAGAGCGTTCGGGGAGAAATAAGAAGGACCCGGTGAGTACGGGGCTTGTCTTCTCCTGGGGTCAATTTTCAGACCGAGCATTCCCGTCGTGGGCTGGCTGATCCGCCGAATCAAGGCCCGGCTCTGAACCGGGATTCCTCACTTTGCCTCCATGGGGAAATTTGCCTTTTCCCACTCCCACCATCCCCCCTGGAGGATATAGGCTTTTGAAAAACCCCTCCGAACCAGCTGTCGTGCCGTCCAGGCACTGATCTCCTGGAACTCTCAGGCGCAGTAAAGCACCAGGGTCTTTTCGGGGGGATAGTTCCCCGCCCATTCTTTCACCCTCTCGTAATCTTCGTGGACGGCCCCCGGAATTTTTCGCTTGCTCGCATCCCAGTCAGGCTTCTTGCGCACATCCAGGATGATCAAATCCGTGCTTCCCAGCCGGGTCTTCAATTCTTCCTTGGTCATCCATGGAACTTGTACCTCTATGCCGGGTAACAAGATGCATCCGGGTCCGAGTAGCAAAAAGGCCCCCCATAGGAGAATGGTGCAAAATCGCCTCCGGCGGACCATAATTTTCTTCCCTATAGAATGGTCTCGGCTGAAAAAGATCCGCGGCAAATCGAGTTTTCGATCGGACGGGCTTCGATCCAGAAATCCCTCCCTCCGCTGAAAAGGAATTTTTTCATATCATAAGCCGAAATTCTCCAGAAGGAAAGGATTTGGGCCTAAAATACAGCTTTTGATGGACGAAAATACAAATTTTTACCCATACCAATCGGAGTTTTCCTGCTTTACCTTCTTAGGGTAAGTAAAAAAATAGAAGGAGGCAGGAAAATGGAAGCGTTAAAATGCGTGGCAGCGATGGATTTCATCAAGGATTGGAAGACCTGGCGGGAGACCCTGAAAGAGGGCATCCAGCAGGCCCGGAAGCTGGGAGTCTCGGATGCCGTGATTCAGAGCATGGCGGCCAAGGTGGGTGATTTTCTGTCCCAGAAGGTTTGCCCCGCAACCAAAGAAGAAGAGTTACTGAAACAGCTGTGGGACGTGGGCACCCCGGATGAGAGAAAGGTTTTGGCCACCCTGATTTTTAAACTGGTTCAGTAAGGGTCCCCGCGAGGTGGCTGACATTCTCATCTTCGAGGAGAGTTTCCCGGGTCATTAGGCGATGATATCTCTCGTGGGAAATAAGAGCCAGGGGAGTTCCCCTGGCTCTTTCCCTATTTTGACGATGATCAAAGCGAAGCAAGAGAAGCGCTGACAGACTTTCAGTCCCGTATGTTCGGGCATGGAATCGGGTAGCGCCGGGGTTCGCGGCCGAGAATTCCATTCATGGAGTGATTAGGGTCTGCGGGTCCTAAGTTATCAAAGGCGGCGGCCGTCCTGTCAGGCCCAACCCAAGCGGAAATTTTCATGTTTTCTTTGTGCGGAAAGAAATCTCCCCTTATCATGGTATTGGATCCCTGTGGACCCTCAGGTATTTTTTGGAAAAATTTTGGAGGGTCATTTGAATAAGAGAACGATTTTAGCGATTTTGCTTCTGTTCTTGGGACAAGCGGCGGTTCACGACGCTTTTAGCCAGGGAAGAAGTCCCGTGGATCTCAACGTTTACCGATGGAAGAATCGGCTGCTCATGGTATTTTCCCCTTCCCAAGAGGATCCAAATTATCAGCTCCTCGTAAAAGAGATGCAGGACCAACGAAATGGCCTGATAGACCGGGAACTATTGGTGTTTGAGATCTTTGAAAAAGGGGAAAGTCGTTTTGGCAACACGGTCCTGAAAAAAGAGGCGGTTGATTTCTTGCGCCGGAAATTTTCTGCCGGGCAGGGTTCTTTCCTCGTGATCCTCATTGGCAAGGACGGGGAGGAGAAGATGCGCCGCCAGAATCAGAAAGTGAGTCTCGCGGAGATTTTCGCGGTGATTGACGGCATGCCTATGCGGCAGCGAGAGATGAAAGAGAGGGGCAAAAACCAGCGGTGAAAAGACCATGTTGGCCGCCGATCGTGTGGCTTTCCGGGGTTCTTTTCATGATCTCCCTTGCAGGTTGCGGACCGAATTATTTCTTACTCCATCCCCTTGTAGAGCTGTCCCTGAAAATACCCCATCCTAGGGTTAGGAATAATTTTATTTTTGGGGTTGGGTTTTTCAACCCCAGCGCCTCCAGAAGCCATTCCTGTTGTTTGACCCAAAGAGCTTTCAGGGCAGCGCCCTTTTCCCGGCCACAATGAAAGGTATCTAAAAAGTTGATGGCGGCAAGGGAAAAAACCCCTTGACTGCCTTCCATCATACAGGTATTTTAACTCATGCCCTAAGGATTAGGCCTCCACTTGTATTCAACCCGGTGACCTCATATCCTTTAATTCGAGAGGATCTCTGGAGGCTGACCAGAAGAGAGGGTGGAGGGTTAGGGTATTTCAGCTGGGGGATAATTTCCCGCCGGCAAAAGGGGCTCGCTCCAAGAAATTCGGTTTTTTGCGAGTGGGTTCTTAATCATCCAAACGGGAGGGCTGAAAAATGAAGAAAGGAATGATTTTGCTGATCGCAGCGGGGTTCATTTTCGCGGCGGTTGCCGATGGCTGGTCCCAACCCAAGGATATCAAGTGGGCCACCTCATCCGCGGGCTCGTCCGGCCACAGGGCTTTGGTAAACTTTGACGCCATCATGGACAAAGAATTGCCCAACTACCGGATTACGGTTTTGCCCACGCCGGGAGCGATCTTTTCCGTCAAGGGGTACGCCACTGGCCAGTATGACGGATACTACGGCGCCGATATCGCCTTCTACGAGCTCGCGAATGACATCAACCGGTTCAAGGGCTTCAAGTCCCATATCAAGAGGTACCCGGTCCAGTCCTTCTGGGTCTTCTCCGTAGAAGTGGGGGTCGCGATCCTTGCCAAAGACCAGGGAAAATTCAAGCAGTGGAAGGACCTTTCCGGCCAGCCAGTTTTCACCGGGCCTCTCCCCTGGGATGTGCGGGCCCACCTGGAAAGGGCTTTCAAACAACTGGGGGTCAAACACGTGTACCGGGAGATGGATCTCTCCTCGGTGGGAGCCCAGCTGGAGGCCGGCAATATTAAGGCCTTTAACGCCTATACGAATGCAGAGGCAACCACTGCTCCCTGGATCATCGAGATATCCGTCGGCACGGATTGGGCCATTTTGAATCCCAGCAAGGAGGAAACCGGTCTTCTGCGCAAGGCGGGATTCCGGATTGCCGAAGTGAAACCTGCGGCCTTTAGAAAGGATATCCATGCCCCAAAAGCGATCATGCTTCCTTTCTATTACGGCTTCCATGTGGGCCTGGAAATTCCCGAGCAGGATGTTTACAAGATGCTGACCATCATCGAAAAGAAGGCCGGGGAGCTGGCCAAGGCGGATTCCGCCTACAGGCAGATCAAAGAAGATATGCCGGGGTTCCAGCGTCTGGTAGTCGAATCGTCGGTCAATTATGTTCCCATTCATCCGGGGCTCGCGAAGTACATGCGGGAGCGTGGTGTTTGGGATTCCAAGTGGGACGCCCGCATCGCCAAGTCCAAGTAAGAGAGACCATTTTAGGTTGAATCTCTATCATCTTTGTTAAGCCAAAAGCATCCCCCCCACCCTAACCCTCCCCCTCAAGGGGGGATGGGAGGGAGGGGGTGGTTCCTTTTGGTCGCGGCTCTGCCGCCCTATGAGGAATCCGCCCCCATGAATTCCATCATCCGGGTTATTTTCAGCCTGACCGCCCTCTATTTTTTCGTTTACCTTTTCCGCTATTACCTGACCGGCGTCGGTGGGCCCACCTATCTGGCGGTCATCCTGGTGCCGGTGGCCTTCATCATCTTCACCCTGGATTGCTTGCGCAGGAAGGAGTTTTATCCCCGGCTGGGGTCCACCGCGAATTACGTGGTCGGGGGCGTTTACCTCGCCTTATGCCTGGTCTCTATCCTGTACATCGGAATCGAGTTCGAAGTAATCGGAACGGTACGGGCCGGGGTGTACAACTCCACGGATCTCGTGGTGGGGGCCTTCATGTTCGTCCTGGTGATGGAGTACACCCGCAAGAATCACTATCCGCTTTTTGTCCTCAATCTCGTTCTGATCCTGTATGCCGTGTACGGATGGGTCGTCCCGGGCATGTTCGGGCACCCGGGGCTTCTGTGGGAGCGGATCGTGAGCTCGATGAGCGTGGAGTTTGCAACGGGGGTTTTCTCCAGGCTTCCCCAGCTGGCCCTCACCCTCATCGGGTCCTTTCTGCTGGTTTTGAGCGCACTGCGGGCCTTCGGCTGCGTGGAATCGATCGTCAACACCGCCACCCGCCTGGCCAACAAATCGGCCCATGCGCTTCCGCAGGCGGCGGTCGTGGGGTCGATGGGGGTGGCCACGGTGAGCGGCAGCGGGGCGGCCAATGCCATTACCATCGGCTCGGCCACCATCCCGGCCATGATCGCCGCCGGGATCCCCCGGGTGAACGCCGCCTCCATCGAGACCTCCGCCTCCCTCGGCGGCCAGCTCATGCCGCCGGTCATGGGGATTTCCGCCTTCCTCATGGCCGAATTCCTGGGCAAGAGCTATTTCGACGTGGTGGCCAGGGGGTACGCCCCCGCTCTGATCTACTACGCCGGGGTCAGCGTCGGCGTTTACCTGATCTCCGTCCGTTACCAGAAGAGCATGGTGGCAATTCCGGCCGCGAAGACGGGCTTACAGGACAAGATCAACCTCATGGTCTACGCAGGGGTCATCGCCGGGCTCATCCTCCTCATGGGGGTCCTCCAGATTCCGCCCATGCTGGCCGCCCTGCGGGTATTCATCACCGCCGGGCTGACCATTGCGGCGATCTTCCTGCTGACTTCTCTCTGGTCTCCCTCTACCCGCAGCCTCCGGCTCATCACCGCTCCCTTCCTCCGTTTCCTGGATTACTTCGCCACCATGACATCCGACTTGACCCTTCTGCTGGCCAGCCTGTCCATCATGACCGGGGTAATCGTCAACACGGGAGTCACGACCAAAGTCGGGTTCCTCCTGATGGATGCGGCGGGCTTCCATATCATTGCCATGATTGTGGTGGCCTTTTTTTTCGGGGCCCTCCTGGGCACCGGCCTTCCCCCGGCGCCCACCTACATCATCACCGCCCTGGTCATTGCCCCACCCATGATCAAGGTGGGAATCAACCCCTGGGTCATCCACTTTTTTGCTTTCTTCGTGGCTGTCTGGGGGGAACTGACGCCGCCGACCTCGGTCGTGGCCGCAGTGACCGCCAAAATCGCCGATGCCCCTTTCATGGCCACTCTGTTCCGGGGAATCCAGCTATGCAGCGTTCTCTTCCTTTTGATGGTGGGCGTGTTTGCCAGGCCCGAGCTGGTGTTGGAACCCGGGATGGCCCAGCTGGGAACCATGCTCCTCATGATGGCCGGCGCCGTGGGCACCCAGTTCAGCATTCAAGCACAATTCAGCGAGAAAAAGGTGCGGGACGTAGTCTCCAGGATTATCCTGGCGGGGTTCTCCCTGGTGGTCATCTTCCATCCGAACACCCGTTTGGCGGTCCTGGCCATCCTGCCGGTGGCAATCTTCATCGGCTACTGGCTCCTGCTGCAAAGGAAGAAGAAGGTCCTGTAAACCGGAGGAGGATCGCCCTTTTTCCCCCATTCTTTTTTCTCTCGTCCCTCTCCTATCGTTTCCTCTAAGGAGATCCCCGGCTCGGCCGGAAGCCATGGCTGAATAAACTGGATTGCGGCGCCTGCCCGGACTTAATCCGGGGTTCGCCGAAACGACGGAAAAGGTAGCTTTGGGGTTTTTTCGAGATCATTACCGTTCGAAGCAAAGATATTCCAACAAACCGGTATTACCGGGGATCAGGAGGGAACATGGGGGTCATCCTGCAGGCTTTTTACTGGGACTGCCCGCGATTGGAAAACAAGGAATTCCAATGGTGGAACCATGTGGCCAGCCAGATTCCTTCGCTGCGAAAAGCAGGTTTTTCAGCTCTCTGGGTGCCTCCCGCCACTAAGGCCGCCAATCTCGACGGTCCCTCCATGGGGTATGACCCCTACGACTACTACGACCTGGGGGACATGGACCAGAAGGGATGCATCGAAACCTGGTTCGGCTCCAAGAACGATCTTCTCCGTTTGATCCAGGCGGCTCATGAGAACGACATGCAGGTCTATGCCGACCTGGTGATCAACCACTGCAGCGGAGGAGATGGAAAGGAGATCAATCCCCTGGATCACCGGGAGCGCTGGACCCGGTTCAGCCCCAAGAGCGGAAAATTTTTCCGCGACTCCAAATGCTTCCACCCCTCTCCCTATGAAACCTGGGATGACGGCGTCTTCGGAGACATGCCGGACCTTTGCCATCGCAACCCCTACGTTTACACCCAACTGCTGGAGTATGCCCGGTGGCTGTTGGAAGATATCGGGTTCGACGGCTTCCGGTATGACTGCGTGAAGGGGTACGGGGGCTGGATGATCCGGGCCATCCAGGAGTTAAGGGCGGCGCGGGATGGCTGGCCCTTAAAGCCCTTCGGGGTGGGAGAGTGCTGGGACAGCGACCGGATGATCGGGGAATGGCTGGAGGAGACCAACGGCTGGTCGGACAATCCCGCGGGGGCTTTCGACTTCCCCTTGAGGGACCGCCTGAAAGAATTATGCGACTCTTACGGGTACAGCCTGAAAAACCTGCCAGCCAAAGGTACTCTGCTCACCGACTACCCCCTGCAGGCCGTGACCTTCGTGGAAAACCACGATGTGGCCCGCAGCCACCCCATCACCCAGGATAAAATTCTGGCCTATGCCTTTATCCTTACCCACGAGGGATACCCGTGCGTCTTCTGGCAGGACTACTCCAACTGGGGCCTGGGGAAAAGGGAGAGCCCCAACGGGATCGCCGCCCTGGTGAGAATCCACGAGGACCATGCCGGCGGCCCGACACGGGTTCTGTACGTGGACAACGATCTCTATGTGATGCAGAGGGAAGGGATCGATCAACAAAGGGGTCTTGTGCTGGTGA
>LJUR01000166.1 GCA_001304105.1 Deltaproteobacteria bacterium SM23_61 | reverse complement strand
GGAGAGAATCCATCATGGAGAGAAGAGCCTTCATTGAAAAGATGATTTCGGCCATTGCCCTGGGGGGCATTGCCCTCTTGGCCGGCTGCCGAAAGGAAGAAAAATTCGTATCCCTCATCGAGTCGCCTTACAAACCCTGGACCCAGGATGGGGAATGCCGCCTGGCCTTTGCCCGGGAAAAGGGACTGCTCGGGGGGGATTCGGCGCTACACATGGCGGCCATCTTCCGGCATTCCGGGGTGGAAGTCCCCCCGCGGTTCGCCGCCTGCCCGGATCATCTGGTGCTGGAGCTGGAATTCCTATCCGCCCTTTACGCGGAAGCGACCGATCATGAAGTGAGGCAGTTCATCCAGGACCATCTGGACTGGATTCCCCGGCTGAAAGAAGAAATGATTCGCTTCCGACCCCATCCCTTTTACCTCGGAGCCGTGGAATTGCGGAGAGAATCCATCATGGAGAGAAGAGCCTTCATTGAAAAGATGATTTCGGCCATTGCCCTGGGGGGCATTGCCCTCTTGGCCGGCTGCCGAAAGGAAGAAAAAATATTCCGGCCCGGAAACCAGGATAAGCTCTGGCGGCTAGCCACCGGCCATTCGAAGGCCGAAGAGCCCCTGGAACTGGCCTACGCCAAGGACACCCCGGCGTTCTTTCGGGACGCCTCCATGGGGAAAGTTGATCCTTCGTTCAAGCCCCAGATCGGCGGTGGGTGAAGCTGATGGATCGATCCGCCGTCGGCGGATCAAAAACATATTCACCACAGAGGCACAGAGAGCACGGAGAAATATTGGCCAAAACAAGGCTAAAGTCTAATCTTTTTCCTAAGATTTTTCTGGTTTCAATTTTTGTTTCAAGTTTTTTCTTTGAAACCTCTGTGTACTCTGTGTCTCTGTGGTGAAAATATTTGGGAGTTTAAAATGGACGGAGAAATGGGGATCTACTGGAACTGGATGGTGGCGGTTTACCTGTTCGTGGCCGGGGTGAGCGCCGGCGCTTTCGGCATTTCCGCCTTCGCCTACTTCTTCGGGGAAGAAAAATACGAGAAGATCACCCGGATCGGGGCTTACATCGCTCCCTTCCCCCTGATCTTCGGCATTCTGTGCCTGATTTATGACCTGGAGAGGCCGGCCATCTTCTGGAAATTGCTCCTCACCATCCAGCCCAATTCGGTCATGTCCCTGGGATCCTGGCTCCTGCTGATCTTTTCCTTCATGACCTTTCTCCATTTCTATCTCTGGCTCCCGGAACGTTATGACCTCGTTCATCTCTTGAACCGCCTGCCCCAGAAGTGGGATCGCATCCCCCCCGTTCGTTGGCTAAAATCCAGCCGGTTCCTGAAACGCTTTCGCCAGGAGGACCTCGTCCGCAACCGGGGACTCGTGGCGGGATGGGGAATTCCAGTATCCATGTTGGTGGGGATTTACACCGGCGTCCTCCTGGGAGCGCTGAACGCTCGCCCCTTCTGGAACAACCCCATGCTCCCCTTTCTCTTCCTCCTCTCGGCGATGAAGACGGGCACCGCGGCGATCTGCTTCATCGGGTGCTCTCTGGTCGGCCCGGGAAAGATCCCGAAGGAAGAAATGGAGACCAACAAATTCATGATTCACACCATCGATTTCACCCTTATGGTCTTTTCCATCATCGCCGTATTCCTCTTCGTCCTGGGACTGTACGTGTCTCCCCGCAGTTCGGTGGAGGCCGCCCATCTCATCATGGGAGGAGATTTCACCTTCCTATTCTGGGCCCTGGCCGTGGGAGCGGGAATCCTGATTCCCATGGCCCTGGAAACTTATGAATTGATCCCCCATTTCATCAAACGGGTCAGCCTCCGGGAGCACAAACGGTGGATCTCCGGGGTGACCGCCCTCTCGGTCCTTCTGGGGGGATTCATCCTTCGGCTGGTGATTGTCTACGCCGGGCAGCTGGCCAAGGTGGTTGTTTAAGGAATAGCTTTCAGCTTTCAGCTTTCAAGTTTCGGGTTTCGGGTTTCAAGTCTCAAGTTGCCAAAGCCTATCCCCTCTCCCCCTTTTGCCAAGACCCATAAATTTAATCCTTGAGTTGGATCCATTTTCTTCCGATAGAATAGGTACCGGCCTCTGAATTTCCGTGGGCCCTACATCCTCCTGGCAGCGGAAATACCGAACCAATGAATCCTGAGACCGCCCTCCTGGAAGGGGAAAACGATTTAGCCGGAGGGGACTAAAATGGACAAAAAAATCATCTACTTAGCCATATTCTTGGCCTTACTCCTCTTGTTCCTCCATGACCCGGCCACCCCGCAGGTGTATCGCTACAAGGACAAGAACGGGGTCGTCCATTTCACCGATACCCCCCCGGACGGCACATATACCCGCCTCCAGGAAGGAAGATTCGTTAACACCCAATTCCCCTACTACGCAAATAATCCGCTCCTCGAGAAGGCCGCCAACAAAATCGAGGTGGTCAGCCGGGCGGTCATCGGAGTAAAAACCCCGAAGATGCGGGGCTCGGGTTTTTTTATTAACCGGACCGGATACGCAGTCACCAATTACCATGTTATCGCCGATGCAGCCAGTGAAGTGAAAGCCATCACCTTTGACGGCCAGGAATGGAATGCCAGGGTGATTACCACGGAACCGGATAAGGATCTGGCCCTGATCCACCTGGAAAGCGAAGGGTATCCTTACCTGCCCCTGGGCAAGTTGACCGATGTTTCCATCGGCAAAGAAGTCTACACCGTGGGGAATCCCCTGGGATTGTCTCATTCCGTATCCCGAGGGATCGTGAGCAGTGTGCGCAAGGGGATGAAAAAAACGACCCCGGTCACTTTGATTCAGACCGACGCGGCCATCAACGTCGGCAACAGCGGCGGTCCACTCATCACCCCCGAGGGTCTGGTCCTGGGAGTCGTAACCTTTAAAGCGGCCAGCCCCAAGCTTCCCATTCAGGGCATCGGGTTTGCGGTCTCCAGCGAGGACATCATCAGCAGCCTGAGCCTGGTACCGGCAAAAAAAGAGACTGCCGCTCCTGAAAAACAGAAGGAATAAAAACCCGATAAAAAAACTTAACCACAGAGATCGCAGAGCACGCAGAGAAATTAAAAAGGAATAATGGGCAAAAAATAAAATGCCTAAACCCATTATTCCACTCTTTCGTTATTCCAATATTCCGTCATTTCAGTTTTCCATTCTTTGCAATTCCAACATTCCAGCATTCCAATTTGTTTTCTCTGCCTTCTCTGCGGCCTCTAGCGAAGCGGGCCAGAGAAATGCCCTTGCCTTTCGCAGAGCAGGGGCGGTCAGATGGAAAAATTTTTCAGATGCTCACCGCGTACCCGCCGTCCACCGGCAGGGCCACGCCGGTAATGAAGTCGGAGGCGGCGGTGGCCAGGTAGACCGCCGTCCCGGCCAGGTCTTCCGGCTTTCCCCAGCGGCCCATCGGCGTGCGGGCCAGGACTTTTTCGTTCAACCCCTCCAGCTCCACGCGAGCCCTTTGGGTCAACTCCGTATCGATCCAGCCGGGGAGGATGGCGTTCACCTGGATGTTGTCGGTGCCCCAACCCACGGCCATGGCCCGGGTCATGGCGACGATGCCCCCTTTGCTCGTGCCGTAGGCGATGAGCTTCCCACCGCCGAAGATGGAAGTCATGGAGCCGATGTTGATGATCTTCCCCCCGCCTACCTTTTTCATGGCCGGGTAAACATATTTGGAGGTCAGGTAGGCACTGCGCAGGTTGACTTCCAGGACCTCGTCGTATTCCGTGATCAGGAGGTCCTGGGTAAATTTGCGGATGTTTATGCCCGCGTTGTTCACCAGCACGTCGATCCGACCGAAGGCATCCAGGACTTTTTTCACCATGCCCTGGATCTGTTTCTCCTGGCGCACATCCACCTCCACCTCCAGCACCTTCACCCCGAAATCCTTGCGGATTGCCTCAGCGGCCTTGGCCGACTTGGCCGCGTTACGGGCGGCGATGACGATATCGCCTCCCACGCTGGCAAACCCTCGGGCGATCCCCAGGCCGATGCCTCCGTTGCCGCCGGTGACGATGGCCACCTTTCCCTTCAGGCTGAACATGTCTTTCATGATTCCCCTCCGTATCTCTTATGGTATGGGCGACCTGACGAATCCTCAAAAATATATCCCCGGCCGGGGGGTGTTTTCAAGGAATTTCTGGTAGGATCTTTTCCCCGGGGGTAATTTCCTTTATAATACGGGAAAGTGAGGGGAAAGGCCGGCTCCGGCTTCAACATACCCCTCATCGGAATTGCCGGTGCAGAAGAAAGAAGGAAAAAAAGGGAAAAGAACCCTTGAGAAAGATTTCCCGCCGGGGTAACATGGGATTCGTGGCCGATTTTTCAGGGATCCGCTGGCCTGGCTTTTGATAACCAGAAGGAAGAAGGATGGACAACCGGGAAAGGCTGGAAAAATTAGGGGAAATTGTTTCGCAGAAAAAGGTTCTCGTCCTGACCCATAATAATCCGGACCCGGACGCCATTGCCGCCGGCTGGGCCTTGTGTCACCTGATCCGCAGGAAATTCAAAGCCCACGCTGAACTGGCCTACGGAGGGCTCATCACCCGGGCTGAAAACCGGGCCATGGTTCGGCTTCTCAACATCGACATCAAACGCCTGGACTCCTTAAGCTTCGGCGACTTTCAGGTTTACGCCCTGGTGGACACCCAACCCCGGGCTGGAAACAACAACCTTCCCCACGGGCTGAAGGCATCCATCATCATCGACCATCACGGGGTACGCAAGGCTTCCCAGGAGGCGGACCTTGCGGACATCCGCCATGGCCACCGCGCTCTACCTGGGGTTAAAAACGGACACCCAGAACCTGGGCCGGCATGCAACCGACGTGGATTACAAGGCGGCCATTTCCCTCTACCCCAAGGTCCAGCTGAAAATCCTATCGCAGATCGAATCCCCCGACCTGCCGCGGGATTTTTTCCTGGATTTCGACCGGGGGCTCCACGAAGCCAGGATTTTCGGAAAAGTCATCCTATGCGACCTGGGGTCCCTGGTCAACACGGACATGGTCGCCCTTATGGCCGATTTTTTCCTTCGCCTCTCCGAGGTTTCCACGAGCTTCGTCATGGGCACCAGCGACTCCAGCCTTATCTTCTCTCTGCGCACCAAGATCGCCCACCAGAACGCCGGCCAAATGGCCCGGCAAATGGTCAAAGGACTGGGAACGGCGGGTGGGCACGGCCGGACGGGCGGGGGACAGATCCCCATCCAGGACATTTCCCCTGAAAAAGCGGAAAAAATGCGTCAGTCCATTCAAAAGCGCTTCTTGAAGTATGCCGGCCAGGAGAGCGCCCAGGGAGAAAAACTCCTTCCCGATTCCCGCCTGGGCGAAGAGGTAAGCTAAAGTCGTTGCCTCGGGCAAAGCCGGGGGTTGGCCCCAAAAAATTCAAACCCCCAGGTACGCCTGTTTCACTTTTTCTTCGCTGAGCAGCTGGCGCGCTTCCCCGGAAAGGATGATCTCCCCGGTCTCCAGCACGTACCCGTGATGAGCGATGTTCAGGGCCACGGCGGCGTTCTGCTCCACCAGGAGTATGGTCGTCCCACGCTGGTTGATATCTTTGATCACTTCAAAGATCCGGGCCACCAGAAGGGGGGCGATTCCCAGCGACGGCTCGTCGAGGAGGAGGAGTTTCGGCCGGGACATGAGCCCCCGGCCGATCACCAGCATCTGCTGCTCGCCGCCGCTCAGCGTCCCGGCCAGCTGCCCTTGCCGGTCTTTGAGAACCGGGAAAAGGCTGAAGATTTCCTGCCGGGTCTCCTGAAGATCTCCTCCCGGGTCTCCTCGATTCCTCGTTGATCGTCTTTTCGCACATAGGCCCCGAGGGCCAGGTTTTTGAACACGGTCATCTGAGGAAAGAGTTTCCTTCCCTCCGGGCAGTGGGAAATGCCCAGTCGCACGATCTCCTCGGCGCCCAGGCGGTCGATTCGCTGTCCTTCAAACTCGATGGTCCCCCTTTTCGGTTCGATCAGCCCGGAGATCGTCCGCAGAAGGGTGGTTTTCCCCGCTCCATTGGCCCCGAGGAGGGAGATGAGCTCCCCTTTTTCCACTTCCAGGGAGACCCCTTTCAAAGCCTGGGCGCTTCCGTAGTAGGTTTCGATATCTTGGACCTTAAGCAGCATAGCTCTTCCCCAGGTAGGCTTCGATTACCCTCTGATCCTGACTAACCTCGAGGGGCGCCCCTTCGGTGATCTTCCGGCCGTAGTTCAAGACCATGACCCGGTCCGGCAGTTCCATGGCGACTTTCATCTTGTGTTCGATGAGGCAGACGGTGACGCCCTGTTTTTTGATTTTCTCGATGAGCGAAACCAGGTTGCTGATCTCCTTGAAATTGACCCCCCCGGTGGGTTCATCCAAAAGGAGAAGTTGGGGGTCGGTGGCCAGGGCCATTCCGATGGAGAGCCTTTTCTGCGCCTCCTGGGTCAATGTGCCGGCGATCCTGCTCCGGTCCCGGGTCAACCCGGTGAACTCCAGGATTTCCTCCGCTTTCTCCCTGCACTTGCTTTCTTCCCTGCGGGTCTGGCGGCCGCCGAATACCGTGCCCAGGAGCCCGGCCTTCACCCGCAGCCGATGGCCAACCACTAGGTTGTCAAAGACCGTATCGCGGCTGAAAACCGCGGTCAGCTGAAAGGTGCGGGCAATCCCCTTCCGGGCAACGGTATGGGGTTTCAGGTTGGTGATGTCTTCCCCGCGGAAAAAAACCCTCCCCTCGGTGGCCGGGTAGAACCCGGTGATCACGTTGAAGATGGTGGTCTTGCCCGACCCATTGGGTCCCATGATGCTGAAGATCTCCCCTTCCCGGACCTGGAAGTCCACGCCATCCACCGCCCTCAGGCCTCCAAAATCCTTGCAGAGCTCCTTGACCTCGAGCAACACCGGGTTCATCTTCCCCCCTTTCCCGAAACCTTCAGCCACAGCATCTGGGCCCCACCCATGATTCCCCCGCGGAAGAAGATGATGATGATGATCAACAGAAAGCCGTAGGCGACCAGGCGGGGGACGGCCACCCCGTGGAGGAGTTCGCTGGCCACCGTCAAAAGGAAGGCCCCGATCAAAGGCCCGCCCAGGGTGCCCAGACCCCCGATCAGGCAGAAAATCAGGAATTCAAAAGTGACGTGGTAATCGGATATCTCCGGGCTCAAAAAACCGATGTAGGAGGCATAGAGAACCCCCGCCACGCCGGCCAAGGCGGTGCTGATCAGGAAGGACAAGACTTTGGTCCTCATGCCATGGATGCCGATGGACTCGGCCAGCTCCTCGTTGCCCCGGATGGCCAGGAAGGACCGGCCCATCATGGAGTGAACGATGCGATAGATGACCAGGAGGGTGAGGAGGAGAAAGACGAGGACCAGATAGTAATAGGAAGGCATGGAGGTAAACGCGATCTGCCCTCCGAAAGGAAGGGGAATGGGATCGGGCCGGGGAATCCCCAGGAGCCCCCGGGCCCCTTCGGTCAGCTCTTCCCAGCTGTCGATGATCACGGTTACGATCACGTTGAAGCACAAGGTCCCGATGGCAAAGTAGGAGCCCTTGGTCCGGAGGGCCAGGATGCCGATAAAAAAGCCCAGGGCGACGGTGATGATACAGGCCAAAATCAGGGCGGGCCAGAAATTCAGCCCCAATTTCAACATGAGCAAGCCGGCGGCATAGGCCCCGATGCCGAAAAAGGCGCCGTGGGCGAGGTTGACCTGGCCGGTGTATCCCATGATCAGGTTCATGGAGCTGGCCGCCATGCCCCAGATAAAGCACATGATCAGGATGTGAAGATAAAAGCGGCTGGTCACGAAGAAGGGAATCGCGAAGGCCAGAAGGATCAGCAGCAGGATGATCAGGCGCCTCATCATTTCCCCCCGAACAGGCCGGTGGGCCGAATGGCCAGGACACTCACCAGCACTCCAAAAGAGAAGACCTCGTGGTAGGAAGTGCTGATGTAGCCCCCACTCAGGCTCTCTACCAATCCCAAAAGAAATCCTCCGATGATCGCCCCGGGGATGCTTCCCATCCCCCCCAGGATGATGATGACAAAGGCCTTCAGGATGACCGGCCCGCCCATGCCCGGATGGACCAGGTGAATCGGAGCAATCAAGCTGGCGGCGGCCGCAGCGAGGGCCGTTCCCAGGGCAAAGACCATCATCCGCACCCGTTTTACGTTGATGCCCATGAGGCGGGCGCCTTCCATATCCTGGGCCGTGGCTTCGATTGTGGCTCCTACCGTGGTCTTCTTGATGAAGAAATGCAGGAGCACGATTAAGGCCACCGTGACCAGAATGATGATGATGCGCTGCAAGGTAATGGTGGTGCCCAGAACCTGGACGACCTGGGCGTGCACCGGCGGGAACCGCTTGAAATCCGGCCCGAAAAGGTGCAGCGCTCCATCCACGAAGATAAAGATCATCCCGATGGCGGCGATAAAAGAGCTCAGCGGGGATTCCAGCATGAGGGGTCGGTAAACCAGCCGCTCTATCACGATGCCGATCAGGGCCAAGGCGATCATGGAAATGACCATGGCCAGCCAGAAGTTCAGGCCCACGGACGTGGCCAGCAGGAAGGTCACATAGGCTCCGGCCATGTACAGGGCTCCGTGGGTGAAATTGGGAATGTGCAGGATCCCGTACTCCAGGGTCAGCCCGAGGGCCACCAGAGAATACACGCTCCCCAGCATGATCCCGTTCAGCACCTGCTGGATAAAAAGGAACATTCCCCTACCTCAAAAAAACGCATAGCGCATGGAGCATAGCGCAAAAAACACTCGTAGCTCATAGTCAAGAATCTCTGCTATCAGCTACGAGCCATGAGCTTTTTTCTTTATACTCTCTGCTCTATGCTCTATGCTCTTTGTTTTTTGTTCATCCTCTATGCTCTCTGCGCTATGCTCTTTGCGTCTTTTATTTGGGGGCCCACGTCGCGCCGTATTTCTTGTACCACGGGCCCGGGTCGATGTTGATCGGCGAGGCGAATTTTCCCCCGGATATCTCCATGGCGAAGTAGCCGGAAATGAACTGGCCTTCCTTGGTCATGCTGTGAATCCCGCGGATGGCGTGCTTTCCCACCGGCAGGACCCCGGGAATGGCGACCATGATCTTGTCCAGGTCCTTCACCGTTCCGGCCTTCTTCATGGCCTCGGTGAAGATGTACATCACCTCGTAGTTGAAGGCCGCTTCCGAGGTAGGAATGGTTTTCACTTTCTCCCTATGCCTTTTCGAATAATCCTTCATGAGCGGAAGGGGCATCATGCCCACGGGGCAGACTCCCACGCTGGGAGTCAGTTTTTCCAAAGGAGTCACCTTCGCCATCTCGTCCAGTTTGCACTGGGAACCCAGCATGAACCCGCCTTTGAAACCAAGCTCGCGGGCGCTGGAGATGATCATGGCGGACGGCTCGGAGGGTCCGTAGAGAAAGATGGCATCGGGCTTGGCCGCCAGGACCTTGGTCAGGTAGGGGTAAAAATCGGTTACCTTCTGGTAATCTGCGGGGGCGTTGGCCACGATCTCTCCCCCCATATCTTTCCACAAAAATGCGAAGATCTTCTCCGCCATCTTGGCCGCCTCATGCGTGCTGCAGAGAAGGGCTCCTTTCCTCCATCCCTTTTTCCAGCCGATCTCCATGACCCCGTAATTGTAAAAACCCATGGACATGGGCGCCTTCACCAGCCATTTGTTCCCCTGCTGCAGGATGGCGACATTATCCGTGTAGCCGTGGAGGATGAAACCCTCCTGCTCGTTGAACTTCAGCAACCCCAGGATGCCCCCGCTGTGCGGGCAGAAGATAAAGGGCGGTTTGTACAGTTCCACGAACCGGCGGGCGTTGGTGACCGAGTCGGCCGGACGGTAGCGGTCATCGAGAGAGTGAACTTTAAAGGTATAGGTTTTTCCCGCGACCGAGATGCCGCCGGCTTCGTTGATCTCGTCCACGGCCATCTTGAGGCCGTCGAGGTTGTTCTTGCCGTACTTGGCCGCCCCCCCGCTCAGCGGCCCGGTGTAGCCTACGTTGATGACTTCCGCGGCCGCGGCCGGAGAAACAGGCAAACTCACGGCCATGACTCCCAGGCACCCCAGGGAGAACAGACAGAATAGAATCCCTTTCTTTTTCATGGAGACCTCCTTCCTGTTGAATTTGTTTGCGGCTGAAATGCCTTTCCGTTCCCTGTCAAGCCTGGCGGCAGGATCCCGGATACTCTTGGGTGGCGGACAAGTTTTTCGGGGATGGATATTGATTCCGATCTTAGCAATCTGGGGCGATATGTCAAGGAGATTATTTGATTGTTTTTCTCTTCTCTTCCATCTGGAGGTCCAGGTTTTTCAGCCTTTCCAGGGTCTTTTTCATCCGTTCCCTAGACTCCCTCAGGCTGCGGTTGGCTTTGTTCAGGCTACGGTTGGCTTCGCTCAGGTTGCGGTTGGCCTTTTCCATCTCTTCCAGGCGCTCCTGCATCTTTTCCAGGCGGGCCTGCCATTCCTTATGCTTCTTCCCCTCCAGGTCCTGCACCTTTTCCAGGCGGGCCGACAGTTCCTCATTCTTTTTCCTTTCCAGATCCAGCATCTTTCCGCACCGGTCCAGGACCTCCCCTTTTTCCCTGTTTTCCCGGACCAGGTTCTCCATTTTCTCTTTCCATTGAGCCGCCTCCTGTTCCTCCCTTTCCAACTCCCGCAGGACCCAAAGCCAGTTTTGAGCTTCATCCGTCCGGGCCCCCACCGGAGCCAGGAACAGGTAGGTCTCCAGCTCCCGGAGGGCCCTCCGGTAATTCCTGCCGGGATTCTGGTGATGGGTGTAAAGCTCGGCAAGTTGTCGGTGGAGTTTTGCCCGGTCCGATGAATCTGCCGCCTCCTGGATGAGCTTCTCCAGTCGTACGGTTTCCTGGTAAAATTCCTCCCCGGTCTGGGGGCTATGCTTCAGGCTGCAACCCAAGAGGGGGAAAAGAAAAAACAGAGCGAGAGAAAGGACGACACTCGGGTGGCGGCGAATCATGTTTTCCCTTTCTTGGCGGAGAATGCCTAGACCCTCCCCTCGGGAGGGGGGTCGTGTCGCTTGTCGACCACGTAGATGGACTTGGGAAAGGACTTGGCGAAGTTTTTCATCTCCGCGGCGATCTCACCGACCTGGATGTGATTCTTCAGCCTGCGGTGCCGGTTGGTGACCACGGAGATGGAAATCGTCATGATGGGAAAAGAAAGGTCCTCTCCCCTGCGTGTCTTCCCCCGGATGAATCCCCGCTGCCGGTCTTCGGGATCATAGAAGGCTACAATCTCCCGGTCGAAAGCCGACAGGACGGCCTCGCAGATCACCTCGTACCGGTCCGGGATGGTGATGAGAACGAAGTCATCCCCCCCGATGTGGCCCAAAAAATCCCCCTCCGCTCCGTGTTCCCGCAGGGCCTTTTTGAGGATCTCCGCGGTCGCCAAAATGACTTCATTTCCCCGGGCGTACCCGTACTGGTCGTTAAAGGCTTTGAAGTTGCGCAGGTCGACCAGACAGAAGGCCATGGGGGATTCTTCCTGGATCCGTTTCTTCAAGACCTCCTCGATGGCCACACCGCCCGGCAATCGGGTGAGGGGGTTGGCATCCAGGTACGTTTCTTCCATCTGCTTCAAACGGATGGCCATCTCCTTGAAGGCATGGGACAGGTCCCCCAGTTCGTCCCAGCTCTTGACAGTGGGAAGGTCGTCGAACTTCCCCTCGGATATCTCCCGGGTGGACCTCTTCAATTGATTGATGGGGCCGGAAATATTCCGGGTAATCACCAGAACCACCAGGGCTCCCAGGAGAACCCCGGCCACGCCCAATCCGGCGATCACCCGAAAGGCCCGCCTTCCAATTTCGGAAAGCATCTGATTTTTTTTTATCTGGTCCTCCTTGGCCCTCGAAGAGATCTTTTTCAGTAGCCTGATGATCTCTTCCTGCTTCTCTTTGATCCGCCTTTCGGGCTGCCCGGCGGGCCGAGGCCGGCCTCCCTGGCGGTCGAACTCCTGCTTGAAGAACTGGGTGTATTCTTCATGGAGAGCGGTCAGCTGGGCGACGGGAAGGGTCTCCGGCTGGGGAAGGGCACGGAGTTGAAGGATGAGCTCCTTGAATTCTTCATTCCGCTTCCAGAAGAGGGCTGCCAGGTCGGGGCTTTTGAGAATCACCGAACGGCTGCCAAAAAGCTCCTGGGCCAGCAGGTTTTCCAGGATCCGGTCGGCGAGCTCGACGACGGGGATGTCCTTTTGGGTAATGCTGAGATTAATCGCGTTCAATTGATCCAGGCTGGATAAGGCGAAGAGGGCGATCAAAAAGGTGAGGAGCCCGTAGGCAAGAAAACCCAGGAGTAATTTTCTGCCGATACTCAACCGGATGAGCTTGGACACCGTCTCTTTCAGGACTTGAGTATCGATTCTCCTTTACCCCCCATCCGCTGAGGAAGCGGTCTTTCTTCCCTTGATTTCTCCGATTAATCAAGCATTATAACCCAAAACCCCCTGCTTTGTCCCAAAGAATTCATTGCTTCGATGGCACCCCCGTCGGGGAAATCAACGCCCGGGCAGGAAAGGGGGAAGGCGGGGAATCGGTGAAACATCCTGAACCGGCCAAAAACTCCCAACCCTTTCCGCACCAACCGATTCGGGATCCCCATTAGGCTCTTGAACGGAGTGCCGTTTCGTGTTAAGAATTTCTTCGATTCGATTGGAAAGGATGAGGATAAAAAGCCATGTACGATGTATTCCTCAAAGAGGGCGAGATTATTGACCCCTCCCAAAAAATGCGTACCACCGGCTCCGTTGCCATTCAAAACGGAAAGATCGCGGCCCTGGGTGCGGAGCTCTCCGCGATGGAAGCCACGACCGTCTTGGATATGCGCGGGAAAATCATTTCTCCCGGGCTGATCGACCTCCACTGCCATGCGGCCCTCGGTTTCGCCGCTCTGGGAGTCGCCGCGGATGAGGCGGGTTTGAACACCGGCGTCACCCTCCTCGGGGACGGGGGCTCGGCCGGTGCGGCCAACTTCGAGGCCTTCCGCCGCCTGGTGGTCCAGCCAGCGCGGACCGAGGTCTACTCTTTCCTGAACCTGGCGAAGGCTGGCCTGATCAGCATGCCGGAGATCTTTTCCCCCCAGGATATCGACATCGAGCTCAGCAAGAGAGTGGCGGAGGCCAACAGGGAAATCATCAAGGGGATCAAGATCAGGGCCATCCAGCCTCTGGCCGAAGGGCTGGGGATCAAAGGGATCGAGATCGCCAAGAAACTGGCCCAAGGCCTGAAGCTGCCTCTGATGGTCCATATCGGGGAGACCCGGGACCGGATGGAGAAAGACCGGATGGATGATTTCTCCCGCTCCGCCGTCTCCCTCCTGGAGAGAGGCGACATTCTCAGCCATTTCCTGACCTGGGAACCGGGCGGGATGATTTTTCCGGATGGGACGGTTTACCCGGAGCTGGAGGCGGCGCGAAAACGGGGGGTCTACCTCGATTCCTGTCACGGGATG
>LJUR01000165.1 GCA_001304105.1 Deltaproteobacteria bacterium SM23_61 | reverse complement strand
CGGGACCTGGGCCCGGAGGCCCTGAAGGCCCTGGACCGGGAACTCGCCCCTCTTCGGGAGAGGGAACAATTCCTCCAGTACACCTTTTTCCAGCAGTGGTCGGCCTTGAAGAATTACTGTAATCAGCAGGGCATCCGGATGATCGGCGACCTTCCGATTTACGTCAACTATGATAGCGCAGACGTGTGGCTCCACCCGGAGATCTTCAAGCTGGACGCCGATAAAAAACCTTACGTGGTCTCCGGAGTCCCCCCGGACTATTTCAGCGAAACGGGACAGCTCTGGGGAAACCCCATCTATCGGTGGGAGGCCTTACGTCAAACGGGCTTCGACTGGTGGATCCGGAGGATGGAACAGAACGGCCGTCTCTGCGACTTGCTGCGGATCGATCATTTCATCGGCCTGGAGTCCTACTGGGAGATCCCGGCGGAGGAAAAAACGGCGGTCAACGGAAAATGGGTTCCGGCCCCGGGGGAAGAATTCCTGAAGACGTTCTACCAAAAATTTCCTCTCTTTCCCCTCATCGCCGAAGACCTGGGGTCGGTGACACCCGCGGTGAGGGAACTCATGGAGAAATTCAGCCTCCCGGGTATGAAGGTTCTTCTCTTCGCTTTCAGCGATGACAGCGCGAATCCCTACCTCCCCCACAACCACATTCCCCATTGTATCCTGTACACCGGAACACACGATAACAACACGGTCCGGGGCTGGTTTGATGGGGAGGCTTCGGCAGAGAACAAGAAAAATCTCTTCCGTTACCTGGGAAGAAAGGTTTCCGCCCAAGAAGTCGCGGATGAATTCATCCGGATGGCCATGATGTCCGTGGCCGAGAGAGTCATTCTGCCCATCCAGGACTTTCTCGGCCTGGGGGCCGAGAGCCGGATGAACACCCCTTCCCTCACGGAAGGAAACTGGAAATGGAGACTAATGCCCGGGCAGATTACCCCCGAGCTTTCGGACCGGCTGAGGAATTTGACGGAGATTTACGGAAGGGCGTAAGAAGAAAGCAAAGAGCAAAGAGCAGAGGGCATAGCAAGGAAAGGAAAGCGCTGAGAGAAAATAGCAAAAACGACTATCTAATTTACCAGGATCGAGCCGATTCTCTTGCTTTCCAGGGCCACTTCCTCGGGACGCACGATCTCGATTTCCGGGAGCTGGACGATTGAACTCCCGATGTCTTGGGGGGCGAGGCGGCTTTCCAGCCGGAAGCGAATGGACCGCGGGTGCTCCAGGTCCTGAATCCCCAGGATCCCTTCCTGAATTAAATCCAGGCGGAACATTTCCTCGGAGTAATGCTCCTTCATCCGATTGGCCAGGGGAATAAATCCCAATTTACCCACAAGGACCCCGTAAAAGATGCTCAGAAAGGCCGCTGCGCCGAAGCCTGACAGTTCCCCCAGATCCAAGCTAAACCCGTAGAAACGGATGAAATGGACCACTGTCCCGATGAGTCCCAGAGATAGGGCCGCCTGGGATAGGCAGTGGATCATCTTCATGGCCTCTTCGTATTGCCCTTGAATGGCGGCCGCTTCCTGATGCAGAACCTGTTTCATCTTATTCCGATCGTACCGGCAGGCGATGAGCTCCACCCCGGTCTTTAAAAGGCCCGGCGGAAGATCGTTGCCCTGCCTTTCCAGGTTCCGAATGTCCCATCCCTGCCGGTAGCTGCGGGCCAGATGCGCGACGGCCAGAATCATGTCATGCGGATTGTCCAAGGGGTGAAAGGTCTTCTTCACCATTCGGGCGGTCCGGAGAAGATTCCTCCAAGGATAAGCCAAAAGGGCAAAGGACAGGGCCCCCCCGGCGACGATCATCAAAGCGATCCAATTGGACGATGACCCTACCCCACCCACGTCAAGGGTGAGGGATAAGAAGAGAATAAAGATCAACAGAGCCATTGAGGGAAGGATTTGTTTCATCATCGGACTCTCCTTGCCATGCCATTTCTTCTATCTTGGAGCAGGATCCGTGCCAAAGCATTATCGATTAGCTCAATCCCTAACCGGTTGTTTTTATTAGACATAAAAGAAATCTTCAATCTCTTCGGCAGGCAGTTTTTTCCGGGGTGGAGGAATTTTCCCTTGACCATCCCCGCTTCTCGTGCTTGTTGGGTCAACCCCTCACTTTTCAGGGGTTTTTTCAGTCCAGGGATCGTTCATCCAAAGCGGGAGGTGGGCAAGGGCCATTTTTGCATTGACTGCCCTTCGGGGTAAGAGTATTTTTATCGCAGTTGGATCCATCCCCGGTTGGTGAAATGTCCAGCCTGAGCCTTTGAATTCGGCGGCGAAAAGAATCTGCCCAACCCTCCCCGAATCCGGGTTCTCACCAAGTCAGGAGGAGGTCCAAAATGCCTGCCTGGTTCGAACAGTTCAATTCGGCCGTTAAAGACCTGAATGACAAGGCCGCCAAGAAGAGTTCCAGGGCCTCCCTGGAAGGCCTGCAAGACATGGTAATCAAGCGGGTCCTCGCCGGCTCGTTCGGCGAGGCGCTGCGGGCCTTGAAACGGCTGAACCCCTTCTTCAACCGGACGGAGCAGGGCAAGCTGGTGGTCATGAAAGCCCTGATCCTGCCGCGCGCAGGCCAGAAGAGTGTTGAGTCGGTGATCGACTTCGTCTGCCAATCCAGGCTGCTGCCCAAGCAGACGATCGCCGAAATAATCTTCACCGGGGCAGGCCAAACCCTCCCGCCGGAATTCCACCAGGCGGCCCTGAAAACCCTGGTCAACCGCTGGATGAAGCTGGATACCCTCCTGGGTTTGATCGACCGGTTTGGAATCGGAGAGCAGGCCCTGCCCTTGCTGGCCAAGGTAGAATACCGGGACGGGCCTCAGGTATTGTGCCAGGGGCTCTTGAAATACGGACGCCGCCACCCGACCCTCTTCCCGCAAATCGTCACCACCCTGCTCTCTCCCGGCCTGGAGCTGGGGATAACCGCCCAGGATTTGGTGGTCTGGACCCTGGGGTTTGAAAAACGATATCGCGAAGAAGTAACGCCGCTCCTGCTTGCCCGCGTGTATCCCACCCGCCTGGACCTCCAAGCCACCCTGAAGAGGCTTTACGAGAAGAATAAAACGCCGGTCGAGCGGCTGGTCGGTTTCCTGCTGGCCGGGTCTGGGTTGAGGGGCCCGGACCGCAGCCTGATCACGGAGTTGCTCGAGGTACCGCAGAAACTTTACCCGGGGGAACCCCCGAAAATCCAGGGCCTGTTCTTTACCCTGTTCACCACGATTGCTAAATTTGCTCAGGAAAAAAATTTTTTGGATGCCTTCATGCTGCAGGTAGTAGCTTGGCTCCAGGTGCCCGCGGATCTTCGGACCCCGCTCAGCGGCTCGATGAGCTTTTCCCCTTCCTCCAACGTCCGGGGAGTTTCCGTATCCATGCCATTGTGGCTGGTGGCTTCAGCCCTAAAGTCTCTGGCAGGCAGCCGCACCCTGGAACCGGGGCCCCATCAGACCCTCGCCGCCGCCTTGGTGACGGCCCTGGTGGGGCTGGCGGACGCCCGCACCCGGGATAACCTGCTGGGGCAGTTCCTGGCCATCAAGGGCCTGGGGATCTTGATGCTCCCGGCCCTGGTCATCAAGGCATTGCTTACTCCCATGCGCATCTGGGAATGGTTCGGCCAGGATGTCCTCCAGCTCAAGCAGAAAGACCGTCCCCTGAAGATCAAGGAGCTGGAGGCTCCCTCCGAAACCGCCCACCGCAAATATATGATTTTCTCCGATTTGCACCGCGACGCGCGGGAGGATTGCCGCGACCCGGCCTTTTTCGATGTTTCCCACTTCACGAAGAACAAAGATATTTACTGCAGCGCGCTGAATTATTGCCAAAGCCAGGGGTATACGGTCATTGAAAACGGCGACTGCGAAGAGCTGTGGTACCCGCCCGGGATGACCGATGGAGACCCTCTACCAAGGGCGCGTTCCATCTTGGAAAAACACGGGGATGTTTACGATGTCCTTTCGAAAATGCACCAAGCAGGCCGGTACTTCCGCCTGCGCGGCAACCATGACGACTACTGGGTGAACGGCGGGGATATGGGCCCGCTCCGCGAACATTTTCCGGACCCTGACTTTACCATCTGGGACGCGGTGGTGATCCCGGAAGTGAAAACCATGGGGACCGAGCTCTGGGGGGTCCTTTGGAAAATCCTTAAAGAGTGGGACAGCCTGGATAGCCAGGAGATCCTGGAGCGCCTGCTCGATCAAATTCCACTCGGCCTTTCGCCGGACCACTATCACCGCAAGAAGCCGCTGTTCATCCTTCACGGGCATCAGCTGGATTTTTGGAACTGCGACGAACACAATTACCTCGGCAAGGCCATTACCAGAGGCATTGCCTTCCCGGCGGATGGGGTCGATGCTCTGCCTTATTACCTGAAAGGCATCGATTGGGATGGCAACCCCTTGATCAAATTCGGGGATATCCTGGCCAAGATCACCCCCTGGGATTATTGGCCCCCGGAAGATTTCGCCCTGGACTTGAGCCGCAGGATCGAAAACATGGAGGAAATCAACCGTAAGCTCCAGGACAGCCTGAGCTTTTCGGAGACCTTTGCGGCCTTGCTCCCGGTTTTCCTCAAATACAAAGGAAAAGGCCCTTCGTTGATCGACCCGGCCGTGCAGATCCTGATCGGCCATACGCACTATCCGCAAAGCCGCCCGCACCTCAACCTGCACGGTCTGATCTCCTCCGGCGACCTGGTCGAAGGCATGGTGAAAGTATCCTACTTCAACTCCGGCTCCGGGGGCTGGTGGGAAGGGGTGGTTTGGGCGGTCGAGATCACCGAAAAGGGGCAGCCCAGGCTGGTCTACTGGGATCGGAACAGTTCCTCGCCGCACCTCATGTCCTGGGAGCTGCACGCGCCGGAAATTGATTGGCAGGAATACCTGGACGCAATCAAGAAGTTCTTCGAGAACCAGTTCGAATGGGTCGGAAAAAACCTGAAGGAACTGCTGGAATCTCTGGCTTCCAGGCTGAAGGGGCTGGCCACCTTGGAGATGTTTGAATGCCAGCTGAAAAAGGTGCGGGGTCAGGCGCTTTCGTTTGACCTGACCACCCTCTCGTCCGCACAGCAGTACCAATCCTTATCCCTGGCCCTGTGGGTGCTCCTGCGGAACAAGGCTGCCCGAGCGAAAGCTTCCCCCGCCACCCTGGATATCAAACTGCCGCTGGGGAAAATGCCCCAGGGCGAGCGGTCCTTCGGAGGCACCCAGCGCCTGGGAACCCCCGCTCACAGCCTACGTCAGGTCGTCGGGAAATGGCTGGACGACTTCTTCCAGGCCAGATCGAGGACATGGAAGTCTCCCAAACTGGATACCCCGGCCAGCCTGTTCTTTGTGTGCGCCAATCTGTACGGCAGCGGACTCATGAATTTGATGGGGGTGGCGGTTCTGGCGGCTCGGGACCTGCTCTCGATGGATCTTAAGATTCGCTATGATTCCAAAAAGGGAGAGCTGGCTCTCCGGTTCCAAAAGAAGCATTCTGCTAAACCGCGCCGGTCAAAGAATTCTTGACTTCATTTACATTTTCGCTATCATTTTAACAGAAATTTCTGCTTCACCCGAGTGAACCCAAATGCATTCCCCCTATCCTTCTGGAGGCAAGATTCAAAAATCCGAAATCCGAATACCGAAACCCGAAACGAATTCGAAATTCAAATGTTCAAAAATAGCAAACAAAGAAAAGAGATTTGAATTTGGAAAATGTGGGTTTGTTTCGAATTTCGAAATTCGTGCTTCGTCCCGCACCTCGCGGGATTGGAATCGCCCCTTTCCATTGGAAGTTCTGTTGCCATCTTGTGAACAAATTGACTTTTAAGAGACTGAGAGAGGAGGGTCGGCGATGGCGGTAAAAATCATCATCCGGAGAAAGGTTTCCAAGGGAAAAGAAGCGCAATTGTTGCCCCTTCTTCTTCAACTCCGGGCCAAGGCGGTGAGTCAGCCCGGCTATGTCTCCGGGGAGACTTTAAGGAATACCGACGAGCCGGAGGATTATTTGGTCATCAGTACATGGCAGTCGGCAGAAGATTGGAAAGCCTGGGAGGCCAACCCGGCGAGGACGGAAATCCTGAAGAAAATCGATTCCCTGCTGGGGGAAAAGACCTCCTTTGGAATCTATTATTATGGGTAGAGCGCAGTTGGGATTCCCCCCTCCCATTCCGGGAAGAAGATGAGCCAGGAGCAATATGCAGACCATACGGGCGGGGCGATCATCGGCCCTGCCTGATCGTTAATCTTTCTTTCAACTCTTCCTTCCCGAAGTCATCGCTTGCCATAATTTCCTGGAAGGTGTAGATTTCAACTTCGGTAATCGAGGTTTGGATATACTTTTCATCTCTTGAATTTTGACCAAGTGTATAAAGTGGCACGATCTACACCATTTTGAGATCGTAAAATTGCCCCGAATTTTTGCTTTGACTACTCAGTCTCATAAGAGTATTTTTTAATCGTCGTCCTCCCTCGCAGCCAAGTAAACCCTACGACCAAACGTCCAACCTTCCGGAGAGTAAAATCAGAAGGTGGGGTTACCAGAAGATGGTCATATGTACAATAAATTCGCTTGCCACACCATAGCAGAGGTTATCCTCTGCCATCCTTTGCACGGGTCAATCGGTCAGGGTCTCCAAACAATAGACCCAGAGAGGGGGTGTTTCCAAAAAAGGACTAGATCGCAGAAAGTGCAAGCCGGCTCGTAGAATTCGTTATGAACAAGAAACTTAGCAGAACGATCGGGAGAATTGAAAGGAGGTCTGAGATGGTAAGGGGAAAATGGCACTGGTTTGCTATTTTAATTTTCGCCCTGGCAATTTGGGTGATCACTCCGGGGTCCGGCAATGCGGCAGAAAAACCAATCAAATGGAAAGGGCAAACCTGCTTCCAGCTGGGTACGCCACTGGGCAAATACACCATCGGACTTTGGAAAGAATACATAGAGAAGATGAGTGGTGGCAGAATGATCATGGAACTGCATGATGCCGGGGCAATCGTTCCGCCCACAAAGATCTATGATGCTGTGCGGGATGGCCTCCTTGATTTTGGGCTGAATACCCCCGCATGGCAGAAAGGGAAGTATCCGGCGGGAGACCTTTTCTATACCTTGCCGGCCGGGGTGTTAGAATTCAATGATCTCATCATATGGATGTATGGGGGAGGGGGAAAAGAACTGGAACAGGCCATGTATGGGGAAGAGATCGTCGTCTTTCCTTTGGGGCTGAGCCCTCCGGAGGAAATCTGGTCCAAGAGGCCTGTCAAAACTCTAAAGGATATCAAGGGCTTAAAGATAAGGGCTGCAGGTCTCAGCATGGACCTTTGGGCAAAGTTGGGTGCGTCGGTGGTTCTGCTTCCCGGGGGGGAAGTGGTTCCCTCGCTCCAGAGAGGTTTGATCGACGCGGCTGAGTTTCTGGAGCCATCCCAGGACTACGCCCTGGGCCTCCATGAAGTATGCAAGTATCGTTTCGGGCCCCCCGTACATATGTCCAACAATATATTCCAGCTGGTGATTAAGACCAAGTCCTGGAAGGCCCTACCCGCCGACCTCAACTTGAAGATTACGGCGTAAAAACCACCAAGCTCTCCAAAGAGGACCAGGCTAAATGCCGGGCCATTACCATGCAAATACTGGATGAGAAATCCAAGAAAGACCCCTACTTTGCCAAAGTATGGAAGTCGCAGATGGAGTTCATTAAAAAGTATAAACCTTATTACGACCTAACCAAATTTGACTAAAAATTCCTTCTCTCAATGCACCATTTCTCCAAATTACCCTCCCTCGGTGGAGGGTAATTTGGCCAACGAGAAAGAGGCCGGAATGAGATTTCTGAAATATATCGATAGGATTAGCGAATGGACGGGAGGTTTATCGGCCTGGATTATCATTCCCCTCATGTTCGTAGTGATTCATGAGGTGGGGCGGCGCCATTTTTTTAATGCTCCTACTGGATGGGGGTACGACACCTGCTGGATGCTTTATAGCGCACAGTTCATGTTAGGAGGCGCTTATACGCTTCTTCGCAAGGGTCACATCAGGATAGATATCGTTTACAATCTCTTATCACCCAGAGGGAAACGAGTCTTCGATACCGTTGTATTCAGCGGATTTTTTCTCTTCACGATGATCTTATTCACCTGGGCTGGGGTTAAATTCGCGGCCGACGCCTGTATATCTGGCGAGAAGCTCTCCACGACCAATTGGTTTTTTCCTTCCGGCCCC
>LJUR01000164.1 GCA_001304105.1 Deltaproteobacteria bacterium SM23_61 | reverse complement strand
CCCCCCCCCCTCCCCTCCCCCGCTAGGGGGGAGGGTCAGGGAGGGGGTGCCCGTGGGCGTATAAATTGTGAGGTGGGAAAGTAGAAATCGATCATGAAGACCAAACGGGAAAAAGTTAGAAAAAAGAAATACACGGTGGATGATCTTCTGAGCATCATGGCCAGGCTGCGCAGCCCTTCGGGATGTCCCTGGGACCGGGAGCAGACCGAGAATTCCCTGAAAAAATATCTGATCGAGGAATCCTACGAGGTCCTCGAGGCCATCGAGTCCGGAACCCCCGGGGAATTGCGGGAAGAGCTGGCTGACCTCCTCCTGCAGATCGTCTTCATTTCCCGGATCGCCGAGGAAAAAGGAGATTTCAATTTTCCGGCCATCGTGAATGAATTGGCGGAGAAACTCGTCCGGCGCCACCCCCACGTCTTCCCTCAGCCGGGCCGGCCCCGCCCCACTCCCAAGAGCGCAGGAGAGGTTCTAAAGGTCTGGGGTTCGGTCAAGGAAAGGGAGGGCAAATACGTCCGGAGGAATTCCCTCCTGGATGGAATCCCCCTGGCCCTTCCGGCCCTGGAGCGGGCCCGGCGCATGTCGGAAAGGGTTTCCCGGGTGGGGTTTGACTGGCCCAATATTCGAGAGGTATGGAAAAAAGTCCAGGAAGAGCTGGAGGAGCTGAAAAAGGCGGAAAGAGAGACCTCCCGAAAAGCAGTGGAAGAAGAACTCGGGGATCTTCTCTTCACCTTGGTGAACTGGGCCCGTCTCCGGGGAATATCGGCGGAAGAGGCGCTGCGCAAGGCAAACCGGCGTTTTGCCCGGAGGTTCTTCCAGGTGGAAAAAGGGCTGCGCAGGAAGGGAAAACGACCGCAGGATTCGACCCTGGAGGAGATGGACCAATTGTGGAACCAGGCAAAAAGGATGAGAGTTGGGAGGTGAGAGTTGAGAGGTGTTAAATAGCCGCCCCCTACAACTCTCAACTCTCAACTCCCAACTCTCGGTCTTTATGGAAGCGGTTCATCGCTTTCTGGGGACCTTCGAGGATCAGGACTTCGAGGGCTTCCACGTATCCCTCGACCATCTTTTTAAACTCTTCTCTTTCCCCTCCGGCCAGAGGCTCTAGCACAAAATCCGCAGGGTCCTGCTCGGGCCTTCCGGGCCGGCCGATGCCTATTTTGAAACGGATAAAGCCATCGTCTGCCAGGGCTTCGACGATCGACTGGATGCCCTTATGACCCCCGTGGCTTCCCCGGACCCGGATGCGCAATCTCCCCCATGGCAAGTCCAGGTCATCGTGGAGAACCACCAGATTTTCCGGCGGGATTTTAAAGAACTGGAGAAGCCGCCGGGCGGCTTCTCCGGAGAGGTTCATGAAGGTTTGGGGTTTGGCCAGGATGACTTCTTCGGTGCCGATCCTTCCCCGGCCATAGTGCGATTTCATCCCCCGGCGGGTGACTTCGATTCGGTGCTTGTTGGCCAGACCGTCCAGGAGAAGGAAGCCCACGTTGTGCCTTGTCCAGTGATAACCGCGCCCCGGATTGCCCAGGCCCAGGATGAGCTTCACTCCACCTCCTCAAAAACCAGCTACTTCTTGGGCTCTTTCTCTTTGGCCTCTTTGGCCTCTTTCGCTTCCCGGGGTTCTTTGCCCGCTTTGGCCGGCTCGGCCACCTCGGGCTCCTCCTTCTTCTCGCCGATCCGCTCGGGCTGAGCGATCTCCTTTTCCACTTCCGGCGCGGCCACGAGCTCTTCGTACTTGGCCTCGGAGATGGGCGGAACCACACTGGCCAGGGTGATGTTCTTGTCGGTCACGATCTCGAATTTCTCCGGCGGGGTCAGGTCCCGCACGTGAATGGAATCCCCAATTTGGAGGGCACTCACATCCACTTCGAGGAACTCGGGGATTTCCGAAGGCAGGCAGCGGACCCGGATTTCGCGCATGGCCTGCTGCTGGATTCCGCCGGTCTTTACTCCTTCGGCCTTGCCCACCAGGCGGATGGGGATATCGACCTCAATCTTCTCATCCATGGCCACGGCGTAAAAATCGGCATGGAGGTAGGATCGACTGAGGGGATGAATCTGCAGGTCTTTCAGCATGACCACCGGGTTGCCCACTTTTTCATTTCCCGGGCCGTTAACCTTCAGCCCGATCAGGGTGTTTTCTTTGGCCCCGCTGGTGAGGATCTTCTTCAACTCCTCGGGCTTGACGGCCAGATGAAAGGTCGGGGTCTTGCGCCCATACAGGACCGCCGGGATCTTCCCTTCCCGGCGAATGCGCCGGGCGCCCTCCTTTCCCCTGTCCGTCCGCAAGACAACTTCCAAAACTCTCTGTTCCATGACTCCTCCCTTACACGAATAAGGAACTCACCGAATCGTTGCAGTGAATTCTCTGGATGGCATCGGCCAGCAGCCTGGCTACGGATAAAACTTTGAATTTCGGGTTCGAGGCGGCCTTCGGGTTGATGGGAATGGTGTTGGTGATGGTCACCTCCTGGATGATCGATTGGTTCAGCCGCTCGATCGCCGGGCCGGAAAGGACCGGATGAACGCAGCAGGCATATACCCCCATGGCCCCCTTGGTGGCCAGAGCGGAGGCCGCCTCCACCAGCGTGCCGGCCGTATCCACGATATCGTCCAGGATGATGGCGTGCAGGCCTTTGACCTCCCCGATGAGATTCATGAACTTGGCTTCGTTGGGGGCGTCCCGACGCTTGTCGATGATCGCCAGGGAAGCCTTCAGCCTTTTGGCGAACGCCCGGGCCCGCTCCACCCCCCCCGCATCGGGAGAGACAATCACCATGTCCCCCGAAAATTTCGTCCGCATGTACTCCAGGAGAACCGGCGCGGCAAACAGATGGTCCACCGGGATGTTGAAGAAACCCTGAATCTGCCCGGCGTGCAAGTCCATGGTGAGAACCCGGTTGGCCCCTGCAGCAGTAATTAGGTCCGCGACCAGTTTGGCGGTGATGGGCGCCCGGGGCGAGACCTTCCGGTCCTGGCGAGCGTACCCGTAGTAGGGGAGAACCGCGGTGACCCGGTTGGCCGAGGCCCTTTTCAGGGCGTCGATCATGATCAGAAGTTCCATCAGGTTGGTGTTGCCCGGAGTGCAGGTGGACTGAACGACAAATACGTCCATTCCCCGCACGCTCTCATGAATGTCCACCTGGATTTCCCCGTCGCTGAAGGTCTTGACGTCGGCCGCGCCCATGGGGCTTTCCAGAATTTCGCAGATCTCCTGAGTCAAAGGAAGGTTAGAATTTCCCGAAAAGATCCTCATATGATCCACTGTTCTCTCTCCCTCTACCGAGATCCTTTCCTATCATAATTGGCTGGGGCGGGAGGATTCGAACCTCCGAATGCGGGTTCCAAAGACCCGTGTCTTACCACTTGACGACGCCCCAGTTCTTACTAAAAAAATCCGACACACGAAGCACGAATTCCGAAACAAAAAGAGAAAAAGTCCAAATTTCAAAGAAAAGGCCGGTTTGAATTTTTTTTCTTTTCGAATTTGTTTCGGGTTTCGAACTTCGGATTTCGAATTTCACATTTCCCGGGATCTGGGTTCAAAGCCCGCAGCAAATCTCCGCTTTCCAATCCCGGGGTAAAACCAACTTTCTTCGGGCCTCTTCCGCTTTTTCCCTGGAGGGGAAGATTCCGAAGGTTACCGGGCCGCTGCCGGACATGAGCGCTCCCCGGGCCCCCTGGCGGAGCAATGCCTCCTTCATCCTCCCAATTTCAGGATACCTTGAAAGTGCCGGAATTTCCAGATCATTTTTCAAGACCTCCAAAAGGTCGGCCAGGGTCGAATACGAATCCCTCAGCGGAGTCCCTGTCTTCCGCTTCCCGCCCGTAAGCCGGTCGAAGGTCTCGTAGGACCAGGAAGTGGAGATGCGGAATGGAGGAACCAGCAGCAGGAATCCCAGGCCCTCGGGCATGCTCACGGCGGTCAATCTTTCCCCTTTTCCCTTGGCCAGGGCCGGCCTTTGAAAGATGAAAAAGGGGATATCCGCTCCCAGCTTGGCCCCCATCCCCATGAGCGCGTGCGAGTTCAGTCCAGTCCGGAAAAGATCGTTCAGGGCCGCCAGCACGGAGGCGGCGTTGCTGCTTCCCCCGCCCAGTCCAGCGGCTACCGGAATCCTCTTCCGGATCCTGATCTCCAGGTCTTCGGGAATCCCGGTCTCCCGGCAGAAAATCGAAGCGGCCCGGCAGGCCAAGTTTTCCATCCCGGGAGGAACCTCTTCCCCCTCAAGGATCAGCCGGATTCCCTGCCCTCCCGGGTGAACCTCCATCTCGTCGGAAAGATCGACCCTCTTCAGGAGGGTCTGGACCTCGTGGTATCCGTCCGGCCGCTTTTCCAGCACCTCCAGGTGGAGGTTGATTTTTGCCGGGGAAAGGAACCGCATCCCTATCGATTGGAACGAAAAGCCAAGAAGATGTTCCGCTCCCCCCGCTTGACCAGGAGGCGGATCACTTCGTCCTTTTTTACCTTGCCGATAGCGGCCTGATAGTCGCTGAGCCTGCGGATGGCCTGCCCGTTGACCTCCTGGATGATGTCTCCCCGCTGGACCCCTGCTTCATCGGCGGGGGACCCGGACTCCACCTTGCTGACGATCCCCCCTCCGGTCTCCTTCAGCCGCAGCTGCCGGGCGAGCTCCGGGGTGATTTCCTGGACGCTCATACCCATCTCCACCTCGGCCTTCTCTTCCGTGGGAGCCGGCCCTTCCTCCTTCAGTTCCCCCACCTTCAGCTTCAGCTTCAGCGGTTTTCCATCGCGCAGGACTTCCATCTCCACGTCCTTCCCCACCGGGGTTGCGGCCACGATGCGGGGCAGTTCATTCATCTCGTGAATTTCTTTCCCGTCGAACCGGATGATGACGTCTCCCCGTCGGACTCCCGCCGTTTCCGCCGCCCCTCCGGCAATGACATCGGCCACCAGCGCCCCCTCGCCCTTCTCCAGGCCGAAGGATTTGGCCAGCTCGGGAGTCATCTTCTGAACATAAACGCCGATTCCGCCCCGGGTCACCTTCCCTTTCTTTTTCAGCTGGGGAATGATCTCCCGGGCCACGTTGATGGGAATGGCAAACCCGATTCCCTGCCCCGTGGCCACAATAGCCGTGTTGATCCCCACCACTTCCCCGTTGATGTTGAAGAGGGGCCCCCCGCTGTTGCCGGGGTTGATGGAGGCGTCGGTCTGGATGAAATCATCGTAGGGCCCGGAGCCGATCACCCGGCCTTTGGCGCTCACGATTCCCACGGTCACCGTGTGGGACAGGCCGAAAGGGTTCCCGATGGCCATGACCCATTCCCCGATCTCCACTTTGTCCGAGTCCCCCAATTTCACCACCGGCAGGTTGTTCCAGGACTTGATTTTGATCAGGGCCAGATCGGTCTTAGGATCCCGGCCGATAATCTCGGCGTCGAATTCTTTCTCCGTGGAAAGGCGGACGCGGATCTCACTGGCTCCTTCGATGACATGGTTGTTGGTGATGATATATCCGTCCTTATCGATAATGAACCCCGAACCCAGCGAGCGCTGGACGAATTCCCTCTGCGGGGTCTCACCGAAGAAACGGTTGAAGAATTCCTCGCCGAAAAAATCCCTGAAGAGGTCCCGTTCCCGGGAGGGCGGGGAGAACTGGCGGAAGACCCTTCCTCCGCCTTTGACCACCTTCTTGGTACTGATGTTCACCACCCCGGGTTTGACCCGCCGGGCCAACTCCACAAAGAGCTGGGGAGAGATGGAGGAAGGCGATGCCGCCACGCTGACCTTCTTCGTCCCCATGAACTCCACCTGACTGGACATGGACCGTGTGGGGAAAAAGAACGCCGTCAGGAGCCCCGCCACCAGCCCTGCAAGGGCCACCATCACCAGACTGATCATGCCGAATCTTTGGGGATTCGGTCCCGTGCGCCCATTCTCGAATGCCATAATTCTCTCCTTCACCTTTCGCTCTCTCTCGGCTTAAGAAATGCTTCCTTCAGGGTCGAGAAATCGCATCGTTCCGCAACCGAATTTTTAGAGCATGGAAATCCTTGGCAGGATCCCCCGCCACGGAGAGGAATCGACAAAGCGACCTTCCGACGATAAGACCAACCTACTATTGACCCTTCGCTTCGCGGATGTATCTCCATCTCAGGTCGGCCAGCAGGTGATCCATCAACTTTTCCTCGTCTTCGGTCAGGTTCCCCCGGGTCTTCTCTTTAAGCATCCCCAGCAGGTCGATGGTCTGTTTGGCCAGGGGAAGGTGCCGATCTGGCTTCTGGGTCATGGGGTCGGGAACTTCACCCAGATGAACCAGGACGGAGGTGCTCAGGGACAGCAGAAAAGAAGAAAAGTTGATCTCCGGCAGTTCGGCCGCCCTTTCCCGTGTTTCCTTCTCCGCTTTGCGTGCTTCCCCGGAGGGAGCGGTCTCCACCCTTGGGGCTCCCCCTTTCTCCGTCTCATCGGTCTGGGTGGAGCTCCTTTTATCGCGAATCGTAAATCCCTTCTTATCCTCTCCGCTTTCCATGGTGTCTCCTCAAATAGGGCGCGCGGCAGCGCGCCCCTACGGGCCTTTCTCCTTTTCCCTCATCTGCCGCCAGGTGTAATGGATCCGCTGGAAGACAGTTAAGTTGGTTAAGATAGCCAGAATCCAGATCACTACGGGCATGAGCGATTCGATGGCCGCACCCAGAAAAATCAGCAAAATGCGTTCCGGCCGCTCCATCACCCCCACGTTGCATCTCGGGATCAGGGCCTCTGCCCGCGCCCGGGTGTAGGGGACCAGCGCAGTGCCCATGATGGCTAGGCCGAGCAAAACCTGGTATAAAACCAGGCCCTGACGCGAGTAAAAGATCAGCAGCCCCACCAACAGGCTCAGGTCGGAGTACCGGTCCAGGACGGAATCCAGGAAGGAACCGAAGGCGCTGGCCTGCTTGCAGTTGCGCGCTACAGCGCCGTCTAAAATATCGAAGAAGCCCGCCAGAATGATCAGGGCGCAACCCTGGAGCCACTCTCCCGTGGCCAGAGCCCAGGCGGATAGTCCATTCAAGCCCACCCCGATGAAGGTCAGGGTGTTGGGCCGGAGGCCCAACCGGTAAACAAAGCGAGATGTTCCTTGGAGAAAGGGATCGAGGCCGTCCCCGATCAATGCCTTGAGCATAGGCGGATGCCGTCCCTACCTCTCGCGCTGGCCCTGGATATACTCCTCCAGCCTCTGCCGCGCTTCTTGGTCCGGAATCTGTTTCGGCGGGTGTTTCATGGTGTACGCCGAAACGGAAATCAGGGGGCCCCCGATCTTCCTCTTCCGGGCCAGCTGGCAGCAACGAATGGCATCGATGGTTACCCCCGCGCTGTTGGGAGAATCCTCCACCGACAGACGGATTTCCACGTTCAGGGGGACCCCCCCGAATCCCCGGCCTTCGACGCGCAGGAAGCAGATTTTGTTGTCCTTCTGCCAGGGGACGTAATCGCTCGGCCCGATATGGATATTGCGGTCATCCAGGGGAGAATCCAGGATGGATTGGACAGCCTCGGTTTTGGAGATCTTTTTCGACTGCAGGCGATGTTGGTTCAGCATATTCAGAAAATCGGTGTTTCCCCCCACGTTCAGCTGGTACGTCCGGTCCACCTGGACCCCGCGGTCCACAAAGAGCTGGGTCAGGGCCCGGTGGAGGATGGTCGCCCCGACCACCGGAATATTCCGTTCGGAAAATTTTCGACCCCATTCCAGGGAGGAGACGATGAAGACCGGCATGCAGTTGATCAGGCTGACTCCCGTATTCAGGCAGCAGCCGGCATAGTAACGCGCGGCTTCCTCCGATCCCACGGGGAGGTAGTTCAGAAGGATCTCCGCCCCCGTATCCCGCAGGACCCTCTCCACGTCGCAGGGCTTCTCCTCCGCCACGAGAAAAGTCTGGTCTTCCGGGTAATCTCTCATGTGCAAAGAAATCCCGTCCAGCACGTGCCCCATCTGAACGATGGTTTTAGAGTTGGTCACCCCCGGAGTGATCTCCCAGGTGCAGTTGGGTTTGGCGTAGATCGCTTCGGCCAGGGGCTTTCCCACCTTCCTGCGGTCCACGTCAAAAGCCGCCACCACCTCCAGGTCCCCCGGCTGGTAGCCACCCAGTTCATAATGCATCAAACCCAGCTTCTCCGTTCCCTCATGGGTCCGGTAATATTCGATACCCTGAATCAGGGAGCTTGCGCAATTGCCCACACCCACAACCGCCAGCCTGATCTTCTCCATTGCTTCAGTCCCTCTTGGGGAATCTATCTTCTTACCGTCCCCGGATGAAACGCCGGATTCCCGCCCTCAGGAATTCCAGCGGACGGTCAGTTCTCCTTCCAGGACATCGACGTGGAACTGGGACCCATCATTCCAGTGCAGGGTGATGGGGATTTTGACCCGTTCATCGATCCGCCGCTTGAGGAAACGGGCCCCGTACTTCAAACTGAAACCGATTTCCGCTAGAGCCTTCAGTGCCGCCCCGGTGTACTCCAGAGATTTGCCGTAGGCGGCGAGGTTTTTCTGAATTCCCTCCAGATAACGTTCACCGATCTTTTCCACCTCTTCTTCGGTCAGGGGAGAAAAGACCACGATGTCGTCCACGCGGTTGAGAAACTCGGGGGAGAAATGGTTTTCGGCCTCACGCAGAACCGCCTGTTTCACGGTGCGGAGATGCTGGGAATCCACCAGGAAGCCCATGGGTTTGGTGAACTTCTTGAACTCATCCGACCCCAGGTTGGAGGTCATGATCAGGACCGTGTCGCTGAAGTACACCTTTCTTCCCCGGCCATCGGTCAGGAAGCCCTCGTCGAACACCTGGAGGAAGAGGTTGAGCACATCCGGATGAGCCTTCTCCACCTCGTCCAGCAGGACCACCGTGTAAGGGTTGTCCCGGATCTGGTTGGTGAGCACGCCCCCTCTCTCCGAACCCACGATCCCCCGGGGCATGCCGATGAGCTTGTCCACCGAAATGGCGGAGTCCCGGTACTCGGACATGTCCAGGCGAACCATTTTATTCTCATCCCCGAAGAGAAATTCGGCCAGGGACTTGGCCAGTTCCGTCTTTCCCACTCCGGTCGGTCCCAGGAAGAGGAGGACCCCGTCGGGCCGCTCGAAGCGCTCTTTCAAAGGGCCCTTGTTCAGCCGCAGGTTCCGGGCCACCGCCCGGATGGCCTCCTTCTGCCCAACCACCCGGAGACTCAAGGATGTCTCCATATCCCTGAAGCGGTGAGTCGTGTCGCGAAAGACCATCTCCCGGGGGATCCGGGTTTCCTGGGAGATAATCTGAATGACGTCGTCCGCCCCCACCGGCCGTCCGTAATCTTCCATTTCCACCCGGACGGAAGCGGTGTCCAGCCAGTTGATCGCCTTGTCGGGCAGACGAAGATTGTGCTGGTACCGAGCCGCCATGTTCAGGGCGGTTTCGATGGCCTCGTCGGCGATCTGGACCGAATAGTTCTTTTCCAGGCGGGGCCGGATCCCGCGGAGAATTTCCCGGGCTTCCTCCACGTTCGGTTCCTGGACGGTCACGATCCGGAACCGCCGGGCCAGGGCCTCGTCCTCGGCGATGTGGGTCTTGAACTCGCTGGCCGTGGTGGCCCCGATGATCTGCACCTCTCCCCGCGCGAGGGAGGACTTGAAGATCGTGGCCGCGTCCGTGGGCACGCCCATGGCCGTCCCCGCGCCGATCAGGGTATGGGCTTCATCGACGAAGAGGATGATGTTGCGGCGGCGCTTGACCTCCTTGATCACATTCTCAATTCGGTCCTCGAACATGCCCCGGAACATGGTTCCCGCCACCAGGGTGTTCATCTGCAGGTTGACGATCTGAAAATTCCTCAGCCTTTTGGGCACCGTATCGGGGGCCAGTTCCAGTCTGGCCGCCAGGCCTTCCACCAGGGCGGTCTTTCCCACTCCCGGCTCTCCCAGAATCATGACCGAGTTGGGCCGGTCCCGGTGACAGAGGATTTCCATCATCTGGCGGATTTCCCCATCCCGGCCGATAATGGGGGGCAACTTTCCCTGCCGGGCAAGGCGGTTGAGGTTCACCCCGAAGTTATTCAGGTAAGGCGGCAGGTCGTAACGCTTCCTGAATTCTTCGCTCTTCTCGTCCAGGACCTTCGTTTCCAGGGAAATCACCCGGCTGGCGGCGTTGGGCTCCACCCCCATCCCCCGCAAAATGCGCACGGGGATATTCTGTCCCTCCTGGAATATGGCTTTGAGAAGATCGGTGGTCTCGATCACTTTCCGGCCGGCATTGATGGCCGAGTCCCAAGCCAATTTGAAGATGGTCTTGGTAGAGGGCGGAACCTTCATTCCTCCCCCCCAGACCTGTTTGGAGGAGTTCAAGTATTCCCGCAGGGAAAGGACCACATCCCGGGGACTGAAGTTCAGCTTTTCGGCGATTTCCGCGAAAAGGTTGGACTCCACCTCGGTGATAGCCAGAAAGATATGCTCCACCCCCAGGTAATGATGCTGCCTCTTCTGCGATTCCTGGATCGCCGAAGACAGAACCCGGTGGGCTTTTTCAGAAAGGTAATCCTTGTAATTGCTGAGGTCAATCATGATCCTACCGCGGGGAGACGGGGGTTATCTCCGATTTCCCGATCTGCCGGTCCAATCCTGCTTCCAGCGCGAAACGGACGAGCTGCGTCGCTCCAGTTCTTCCAGGATCTTTTTGGACTTTTCATCCACCTCCCGGGGAACCTGAATTTTCAGGCGCAGGATCAGATCTCCCCTGCCTTCCCCCTGGAGGAAGGGGATTCCCCGCCTGGGAATCCGAACTTCGTCCCCCGATTGGACTCCGGCGGGGATTTTTACCCGTACAATCCCTTCGAGGGTGGGAACCTCCACCTCGGTTCCCAGAGCCGCTTCCCAGATGGCCAGGGGAAGTCCGGCGTATAGATCATTCCCTTTTCTTTCGAAAAGGGAATGGGGTTGCACGCGGATCTCGGCCACCAGATCGCCGTTGGGCCCCGCGGCCTTTCCTGCATGGCCCAGATGGAGGAGGTAGAGCCGGCAATGATCGTTCACTCCGGGGGGAATCTCAACCGTAACCGATCTTCTCCGGCCGACCCAGCCTTTTCCCGCACATGTCTGGCAGCGTTGGACATATACTTTCCCGGTCCCTTGGCAACGGTCACATTCTTTCGCCACGGCCGAGGGAGGCAGACCAACCTGGATCTGTCCCGCTCCGCCGCATTGCCCGCAACATTCTCGTGGGCCCTCCGCGTTGACCCCGCTCGCGCCGCAGGTCACGCAGGGAATCTCCTCAAGGACCCAGACTTTCTTCACTGCTCCGCGGGCAGCATTCTCCAGGTCAATCTCCAGGGTTACGTGGATGTCCTTCCCCCTGGCGGAAGTCTGTTCGGCGCCCAATCGTCCGCGCTCAAAACCCGGCTCCCATAGATCCTCGAATCCTTCCAGGCTGTTTTCTTCTTCCCCTTCCTCCAGCATCTCATCCCAGAGATCCTCCTGGAAGGGAAAATCAATTCCCAGCCGATCGTATCTTTCCCTTCGGGCCTTGTTGGAAAGAATCTCATACGCTTCGGCGATCTCTCGAAAACGAAAATCTGCAGTTCGGTTTCGCGGTTGGGGTACGGATTGATAGGTACGGGCTAGTCTTTGGTATGCCTTCTCGATCTCTTCTTCGGTCGCGCCTCTTCGAATCCCCAAAATGTCGTAATAATCTTTTCTGGACGCCATCGATGCCGGCCATTCTGTCTAAAGAATCACTGGAAAGGACAGGTTCCTATATACCACAAACCAGGTTTCTTTTTCAACACAAAATATGCTTGCCCGGAAGGCCTTTTAAAGGTCGGGCAGGCCGGCGCAAACCCAGGGAAGCCTTATGAAATGATTATTGAAAAAAACCCGACCGCAGGGATCGCCGAGCAGGCAGAGAATTAAAAAAGGGGACAGAGACTTTCACCATTTCCCAAGAAAAAAAAAGGGGGGAGATGATTTCTCCCCCCTTGCCAGGGCGTCTTACTTCTTTTCTTCGAATTCCGCGTCCACTACGTCGTCATCCGGCTTTCGGGCCTGGGGGCCGGCCCCGCCCGGGCCGGCATCGGCCTTCTGTTGGGAAGTCTGCTGGTACATGATCTCGGCGAGATGATGGGAGGCCTTCGTAAGAAGCTCCATTTTCTCTTTGATCCGCCCGGTGTCCCCGCTTTCGACGGCCTGCTTGGCCTCCTTCAGGGCCCCCTCAATGGCATTGACCTCGCTTATGGGAATCTTTTCCCGGTTTTCATTCAGGATCTTTTCAGTCTGGTAAACCAGGGTGTCAGCCTGGTTGCGCAGCTCTACTTCCTGGCGACGCCTTTTGTCTTCCGCCGAATGGGACTCTGCATCCTTCACCATCTTCTCCACTTCATCTTTGCTCAAGCCGCTTGAAGCGGTAATGGTGATGGCCTGCTGTTTCCCCGTGGCATTGTCCTTGGCCGAGACGTTGAGAATTCCGTTGGCATCGATGTCGAAGGTCACTTCGATCTGGGGGATGCCGCGCGGCGCGGGAGGAATTCCCATGAGGTGGAATTTTCCCAGGGTCCGGTTGTCCCGGGCCATGTCCCGCTCTCCCTGGAGGACATGGATCTCCACGCTGGTCTGACTGTCCGCCGCCGTGGAGAAGATCTCGCTCTTCCGGGTGGGAATGGTGGTGTTCCGGTCGATGAGCCGGGTCATCACTCCGCCCAGGGTCTCGATTCCCAGAGATAGCGGGGTGACATCCAGGAGGAGAACATCCTTGACCTCTCCCCCCAGAACTCCCGCCTGGACGGCGGCTCCCATGGCCACCACTTCATCCGGGTTCACGCCCCGGTGCGGTTCCCGGCCGAATAACTGCTTCACCAGTTCCTGCACTTTGGGAATCCGGGTGGATCCCCCCACCAGGACAATTTCATGGATCTGATTGGGCTTCAGCCCCGCATCTTCCATGGCCTGTCTGCACGGGGGCAGGGATTTTTCCAGAAGGTCCATGACCAGAGATTCAAACTTCCCCCGGGTCAGCTTGATGCTCATGTGCTTGGGGCCGGAAGCGTCGGCGGTCACGAAGGGCAGATTGATCTCTGTCTCCATGGTGGAAGAGAGCTCGATCTTGGCCTTTTCCGCTGCTTCCTTCAATCGCTGCAGGGCCATGAGATCCCTGCTCAGGTCAATCCCCTGATCTTTCTTGAATTCGGCTACCAGCCAGTCGATGATTCGCTGGTCCAGGTTGTCCCCCCCCAGATGGGTGTCCCCGTTGGTGGATTTGACCTCCACCACGTTGTCCCCGACTTCCAGGATGGAAATGTCAAAAGTCCCTCCCCCGAAGTCATAGACAGCAATAGTCTCGTCCTTTTTCTTATCTAGACCGTACGCCAGGGCCGCGGCCGTGGGTTCATTGATGATCCGACGGACATTCAGGCCGGCGATGATCCCCGCATCCTTCGTGGCCTGGCGCTGGCTGTCGTTGAAATAGGCGGGCACGGTGATGACCGCATCGGTCACCTTCTCCCCCAGGTAATCCTCGGCCGACTTCCTCAGCTTCTGAAGAATCATGGCCGAGATTTCCGGCGGGGAGTACTCCTTGTCTTTGATCTTCACCCGGGCTGCCCCGGTCCCGTCCTGGACCACTTTGAAGGGGACCATCTTCATTTCTTCGCTGACTTCGTTGTACCGGCGGCCCATGACTCTTGGCCACCTGCCCCACCAGACGGTTTCCGTCCTTGGCAAAGCCGACTACGGAGGGCGTCAAGCGGCTGCCCTCTTCGTTGATGATGACCTTGGGGTCGCCTCCTTCCATCACGGCAACGACCGAGTTTGTGGTTCCCAGGTCAATCCCAATAATCTTGGCCATTTTCCTTTCCTCCAATCCCTCATGCCCTTTCGGGCAATATTTAAGAAATTAATTTTCTAACTTTTTTATAAACTTAATCATGAATTCCGGCCCTGTCAAGGCGAAGACTTTTCCTTGCCTCTCCTCTTCCCTGCGGGAGAGGGTCAGGGTTGAGTTGGGACACCCGGCGCAATCAGCTGTGGCTTCTTCTCAGCCGCGTCCGCCTGCGGTCTTGGACCGCCCCTTGGCCTGAGGCTTCGAAAAAACCATTTCATTCTTGAGGCTTACATCCACCTCCACGGTATCCCCCTCGGAGAACTCGCCCTCCAAAAGTTTGAGCGCCAGGGGGTCCTGGATGAAACGCTGGATCGCCCGTTTAAGGGGCCGGGCCCCATAAACCGGATCAAATCCTTCCTGGGCCAAAAACTCTTTGGCCTGATCGGTCAAAACCAGGGAGATTTTCCTCTCCGCCAGCCGCCTCCTCAGGTTCCGCAGCTGGATCTCCACAATTTTTTTAATATCTTCAAGGGTGAGCGCGTGAAAGATGATCACCTCGTCCACCCGGTTCAAGAACTCGGGCTTGAAATGGACCCTCAGGGCATCGAGAACCCGGCGACGCATTTCTTCATAGTCCTTGGCGCCCAGATCCTGGATATACTGGCTTCCAATGTTGGAGGTCATGATGAGGACCGTGTTCTTGAAGTCCACCGTCCGCCCTTTTCCGTCGGTAAGGCGCCCGTCATCCAATATCTGAAGCAGGGCGTTGAAGACCTCCGGGTGGGCCTTCTCGACCTCGTCGAATAGGACTACCGAGTAGGGTTTGCGGCGCACCGCCTCGGTGAGGTATCCCCCCTCCTCGTAGCCCACATACCCCGGGGGAGCGCCGATCAACCGGGCCACCGAGTGCTTCTCCATGAATTCGGACATATCCAGGCGGACCATGGCCTGTTCGTCGTCGAAGAGAAACTCCGCCAGCGCCCGGGCCAGCTCGGTCTTTCCCACCCCGGTGGGGCCCAGGAAAAGGAAGGACCCGATGGGCCGGTTGGGGTCCTGGAGATCGGCTCTGGCCCGCCGGACAGAGTTGGAAACCAGGCGGATGGCCTCTTCCTGGCCCACCACGCGGTTCTTCAGGCGGGATTCCATCTTGAGGAGCTTTTCGATCTCCCCCTCCATCATTTTGGAAACGGGAATCCGAGTCCATTTGGCCACCACCTCGGCAACGTCTTCCGCGTCCACTTCCTCTTTCAGCATCCTGCGCTCTTTTTGGAGGCTAGTCAGGGCCTGGTTTTCCTTCTCCAAACCCTTCTGGAGTTCAGTGATTTTCCCGTAGCGGATCTCCGCCACCCTGGCCAGGTTCCCCTCGCGCTCGGCCTGCTGCTCCTCTCTCCGGCCTTCTTCGATCTGCTCCTTCAGAGAGCGGATCTTCTGGATGGCCTCTTTTTCCCTCCGCCAGTGGGCTTTCATGGCGTCGCTCTGATTCCTGAGCTCGGCCAATTCCTTTTCGATCTTCTCCAGCCGCTCCAGGGAGGCCTTGTCCTTCTCCTTCAACAGGGCCTGGCGCTCGATCTCCATCTGGGTGATCTTCCGATCCACCTCGTCCACTTCCACGGGCAGGCTGTCGATCTCGATCCGCAGGCGCGAGGCAGATTCATCGATGAGGTCGATGGCTTTATCCGGGAGGAAACGGTCGGAAATGTACCGATGGGAGAGCGTGGCCGCGGCCACAATGGCCGAATCCTGGATGCGCACCCCGTGGTGAACCTCATAACGCTCCTTCAGCCCCCGCAGGATGGCGATGGTATCTTCCACGGTGGGCTCGGAGACCATGAGCGGCTGGAAACGCCGCTCCAGGGCGGCATCTTTCTCCACGTGCTTGCGGTATTCGTTGATGGTCGTCGCCCCGACGCAGCGGAGCTCGCCCCGGGCCAGGGCCGGCTTGAGCATGTTCGAGGCATCCATGGCCCCTTCGGCCGCACCCGCCCCGACCAGGGTGTGCAGTTCGTCGATGAAGAGGATGATCTCCCCCTCGGCCTCGGTGATCTCTTTCAGCAGGGCCTTGAGCCGGTCCTCAAACTCCCCCCGGTATTTGGTCCCGGCAATCAGGGCGCCCAGATCCAGGGCGACGAGTTTCTTGTTCTTGAGGGACTCCGGAACGTCTCCGTTTACGATCCGCTGGGCCAGGCCCTCCACAATGGCCGTCTTTCCCACTCCCGGCTCCCCGATCAGAACCGGGTTGTTCTTCGTCCGGCGGGAGAGAACCTGGAGCACGCGGCGGATCTCGTCATCCCGGCCGATGACCGGGTCGAGCTTTCCCTTGCGGGCCAGATCGGTCAGGTCCCGGGTATAGCGGGCTAGGGCCTGGTACTTTTCCTCCGGATTCTGGTCCGTGACCCGCTGGGAGCCGCGGACAGCCATAAGGACCTTGTAGATGCTGTCCTTATCAGCCCCCAGGCCCGTCAGGATCAGGGAGGCCGCTCCATCCCGCTCGTCGAGAATGGCCAGCAGCATGTGTTCCGTGCTCACGTAGGCGTCTTTCAGCCGCTCCGCCTCCTGGAAGGAGCTGTCCAGCACTTTTTTCAGGCGGGGAGATATATACACCTGCCCCACTCCGCCCCCGTATACTTTAGGAATCTTTCCCAGGGCTTCTTCTAGTCTCGAAGCGAGGGATGGGACCGACACTCCGAGTTTCTCGAAAACCTGGGGGATGATCCCCTCGGTCTGCTGAATCAGGGCCAGAAGGAGATGCTCGGGCTCGATCTGCTGGTGTTCGCGCTTCTCGGCGA
>LJUR01000163.1 GCA_001304105.1 Deltaproteobacteria bacterium SM23_61 | reverse complement strand
CGGGCCATCGGGGAAACCATGGCCATGATCATGATCCTGGGTAATGCGGCCCAGCTGCCCCATTCCGTCCTGCAGAGCGCGCGGACGCTAACCACCAACATCGGGATCGAGATGGGGTACGCCACCGGGGACCACCGCCAGGCTCTCTTCGCCACCGGGGTGGTGCTCTTCTTCATTATCATGGGCCTGAACTCCCTGGCCCTGGTCGTTTCCCGGAAGGGGAGGGCCTGAGCGGATGATCTCCCGCCATCGAACCCAGCAGGCAGCCAAGATCATCATCTGGGTGGCAGCTCTTGCGACCCTGGGGGTGATGTTCTGGATCCTCTACCAGGTCCTGGAAGAGGGCCTGCCCCTTCTCCGTCTCGAATTCCTCCTGGACTCGCCCCGCCAGATGGGGAGGACGGGGGGGATTTTTTCTACGATCGTGGGAACCGTGGCCCTGACGGCGGTGGCGATTCTCATCGCTACCCCCCTGGGCGTGGGGACGGCTGTCTTTCTGCGGGAGTACACCCGGGAAAGCCGGATCAGCCGGGTCATCCGCTTCGGAACAGATTGCCTGGCCGGAGTGCCCTCGATCATTTTCGGCCTTTTCGGCTTCGTCTTTTTCGTGATCTTTTTGCGGATGGGCTGGTCCATCCTTTCCGGGGGGCTCACCCTGGCCACCATGATCCTCCCCACGATCATCTGCACGGCGGAAGAAGCCGTCAAGTCCGTTCCCTATTCTTTTCGGGAAGTGAGCTACGGCCTGGGCGCCACGCGGTGGCAGACCATCCGAAAGGTGGTCCTGCCCAACGCTTTCCCCGGGATTTTGACCGGAGTCCTTCTGAGCGTGGGAAGGAGTGTGGGGGAGACGGCGGCAGTGATCCTAACCGCCGGGTCTTCTTTCCTGATGCCGGATTCCATCTTCTCGCCGATCCGCACGATGGCCGTCCATTTTTACATCCTGGCCCGGGAGGGGATCTCCATGGAGATGGCCTACGCCACGGGCGCCGCCTTGATCCTTCTGATCCTGGCCATCAACGCGGTGGCCAACTGGCTGCTCTTCCGCCACGTGCACCGGGGCTGAAGCGCGGGGGGGTCATGAATAACAGGAGCAAAATCTTCATCGACCATTTTCATTTCTACTACGGGAAGGTCCAGGCCCTGAAGGACCTCAGCCTTTCCATCTCCGCCCGCCAGATCTTCGCCGTCCTGGGACCTGCCCGGAGCGGAAAGACGACGCTGCTCAAGAGCATGAACCGTCTGGCCGATCTCATCCACGGAACCAGCCACACGGGAAAGATCTACATCGACGGACGGGAAATCCACGGGGAGGAAATGCCCCTTCCGGAGCTGCGCCGTCGGGTGGGAATGGTCTTCGACCTGCCCACCGCACTCCCCCTGTCGATTTTCGAGAATATCGCCTACGGACCCCGGCTCAAGGGAATCAGCGAACGGAACCGGCTGGGAGAGATGGTCGAAGTTTCGCTCAAGGCGGCGGTCCTCTGGGATGAGGTGAAAGACCGGCTGCACAGCTCGGCCCTGAAGCTTTCGGGAGGTCAGCAGCAGAGGCTGTGCATCGCCCGCATGCTGGCCCTGGAGCCGGAGATCATCATGCTGGACGAGCCCTGCTCCGGCCTGGACCCCATTTCCACGGCCAGCATCGAAAAATCGCTGATGAGTCTCAAGGAAACCTACACCATCCTGTTGGTTCCCCACAATATCCAGCAGGCTTCCCGGGTGGCCGACCGGGTCGGTTTTTTCCTGGGCGGAGAGCTCATCGAGGAAGGGCCGTCGGAAGAGATCTTCACCCGTCCCAGGATGAAAAAGACCGAGGATTACATCAGCGGGAGGTTTGGATAAAATTAAAAATTGGAATGATGGAATACTGGAATGATGGAATACTGGCAAATTCCAAGCAATACCCATCATTCCAATATTCCACTATTCCATTATCCAGTATTTTTGGGTTGCGGTCACGCCGCAAGGAGGGGTTATGGAAACGCGGTTCCAGCAGGAGTTGAATCTATTGAAGGAGAACCTCTTGAAGATGGCCGGCCTGGCGGAGCGGGCCATCAGCAACGCCATCGAGGCCCTGGTCAAGAGGGACACTGCCCTGGCGGAGAGAACCGTTGCCGAGGACGAGAAGATTAACAAGATGGAGCTCATCATCGACGACTGGTGCCTGAAGCTCCTGGCGCTCCACCAGCCCATGGCCGCGGACCTTCGGTTCATCACCTCGGCCATGCGGATCAACACCGAGCTGGAGCGGATCGGGGACCTTTCCGTGAATATCGCCCAGAGAGCCATTTCCCTGAACCAGGAGCCCCAGCTCAAACCCTACATCGACCTTCCCCGCATGGCGGAGATCACCCAGGCCATGGTCAAGGATGTTCTGGATGCTTTCGTGAAAGGGGATGCGGACCTGGCCCGGTCCGTGTGCGAGAGGGACGATCAGGTCGACGCCCTGAACGACCAGGTCTTCCGGGAACTTTTGACTTACATGATGTCCGATCCCAAGACCATCACCCGGGCGGTTCATCTGATCATCGTGAGCCGCTCCTTGGAAAGGATCGCCGACCACACCACCAACATCGCCGAGGGGGTGATCTTCATGGTCAAAGCCCTGGTGATCAAGCATCATGCGGATGAAAAAGATAAACCAGAGGAAAAAGGCAAGGAAGGGAAAAACTAGGGCGACCGATCAATTGCTTTTCGGACAAAGCCGAAAATTATAGGGAACTTGGAATTTGGGATTTGTAGGATTGGGGAAAAGGGGGTGCATGGATGCGAAAGGGAATAGGGGTCGTCCTGGCCATGGCCTTTTTCTTCTGCCCATGGGCAGTACAAGCCCAGACGCAGGAAAGGACGCCGGCCCAGAAGCGGATCCTGATCGAGCGGGGAGAGAAAGTCACCGGCAAAAGGCTCGAGCTGGTTAAAAAAGTGATCGAAAGATACAAGGATTGCGAAGTCCTTGCCCGGGGAAATGAACTGGCCGGTTTGCGGATCAACGGAAAGCTCTACTCCGATTTTACCCTTCTAATCCGGGACGCCAAGCGGACCATCATCGTCGTGACCCCGGACGGAATCGTCACCTTCGATTATTGATGAGGGGAAAATATCTCTTTTTAATTCTCTGCGGTCTCTGAGGTTAAATTTTTTATTTCTTTTTCGGGCACTGTTCATACCCCAGAGCCATGCTGTGCAGGGCCCGGTCGAAGAAGAGGATGACCCGGTTGTTCAGCTCCAGGCCCCGCAGAAGCTCGTAAGCGGTATCCAAAAAGCCGGAGTGGAGGATGAAGAGCCACAGGTGGCGCCGATAGAGGATGAAGGAATAGATCAGCTCGGGCAGGGGAAACCCTTCCAGGCATCGGTCCTTCCCGTATTTCAGGTAGTATTTGGTGGTCTGTTCCTTGGGGGTCTGGACGTTCAGCCACTGGCTCAGGTTCTTGTACATATTGAAGGCCCGCCCGTAAAGGAGGTCTTCATCGAAGGTGTGGTAGGTAGGGGTGTGCACGTTCTTCCTGACATCCTGCAGCCATGCCTTGGCCAATTTCTCCGCATTCTTTTCGATCAGCTCCACGAATTTTTGGGATATCATTTTCCCCTCCTTACCCGATCCAAATTTGGCCGTTCTCTGTGGCTGTCCCGGAAAGGATTTTTTTCAGGTTCCTGCGGAAAGGCCTCTGCACGATCCCTCTTTCGGTGATGATCGCGGAAATGAAGCGATGGGGGGTTACGTCAAAGGCCGGGTTATAGGCTTTTGCCCGCTGGGGAGCGAGTCGCCTTCCCTGAAGAGTTGTAACTTCGGTGGGAGCCCTCTGTTCGATGGGGACCTTTTCCCCCCTTTCCGTCGAGAAATCGATCGTGGAAATGGGGGCGGCAACGTAGAACGGAATCCGATGAGCGCGGCAGAGAAGGGCCACGGAGTACGTCCCGATCTTGTTGGCCACGTCGCCGTTGGCCGCAATCCGGTCCGCACCGGTGATGGCCAGATGAATTTTCCCCTGGGCCATGAGCCACCCGGCCATGCTGTCGGTGATCAGGGTGAAGGGAATCCGGGCTTTCATCAGTTCCCAGGCGGTCAAACGGGCCCCCTGGAGGAGCGGGCGGGTTTCATCCACATAGACATGAACCCGTTTGCCGGCCTCGCGGGCCGCGCGGATGACCCCCAGGGCGGTTCCGTAACCGGCGGTAGCCAGGGCTCCGGCATTGCAGTGGGTGAGGACGGAAACGCCGTCCGGGATCAGGATTTGCCCCTGCCTGCCCATTTCCCGGTTGGCCCGCAGGTCTTCTTCCAGGATCTTTCCCGCTTCGTCCTCCAGCGCTTGGAGCAGGGCCTGCTTGCCCCGGATCACATTCCTGATGAGCACTGCCCGCATCCTTTCCACGGCCCAGACCAGGTTAACGGCCGTCGGCCGGGTGGAAAGGAGCGCGCGGGCGACCTGGTTCATGTGCTTCTCCAAAAGGGCGGGCGTTCCGGATTTCCACTGGCGGGCCCCCAGCAGCATCCCGAATGCCGCCGCAACCCCGATGGCCGGGGCTCCCCGGACGGCCATATCCCGGACCGCCCGGGCGACTTCCTGGTAGGTTGCGCAGGCCACGAAGCTTTCCTTCAGAGGAAGCTTCCTCTGGTCCAGAAGATAGAGCCTGCCTTTTTTCCATTCCAGGGTCTTGAATCCCATGCTCCGACCTTAGCATAGTCAAGAAACTTTCATCAAGAAAAAACCCGGATGAGAGAAGGGGTAGCCCATGGGGCTCAGCCTGGAAGAATTCGGATCATCATCCTGAGGCGGTTATTCTTCCATTGGGTCGGGCCTGTCCCGGGGAGATTAACCAGGGGAGACGGTTTAATCCGGTTTTGCCTATGGAGCTATTCCCTCGCAGGCCTCTCTTTGCGGAGGATCGGCGGGGAGGCGATTCGAAAACGATGATCCCGCCGAGCCTGATGATCCGAATTCTTCCAGCCAGAGCCCCAACGAGCAAAAAAGTTCGGATGCTCAAGGTGAGATAAAGCGGTTGACTACCCCGATGGGAGCCAATATATTGATTTCATGAGATGATCGATTCCTTTTCTATCCCGGAGGGTTTTATGGCCGGACATCCCATCGACTATTACGTGTACAGCGGTTCCTGGGGAACCGATGAAGGGCGGAGGATTTTTTCCGAAGCGCAGATGATCGACCGCTGGCTGAAGATTGAAGCGGCTCTGGCCGAGGCCGAGGCGGAGATGGGGATCATCCCCGATTGGGCGGCCGGGGAAATCTCCGCCAAGGCTTCCGTGGAAAAGATCGACCTGAACCTGGCCCGGGCGGAGCAGCAGAAAACCCGCCACAGCCTGGTACCGGTGATCCGGGCGTTCGCCAAGGTGTGCGGCCAAAAGGCGGGGGAGTACGTTCACTTCGGGCCGACGACCCAGGATATCATCGACACGGGCAATATGCTGGCCCTCCGGGAGGTCATGGAGGCCGTGCAACGGGACCTGGAGGCCATCGAGAAGCGACTCGGCCAGATCACCCTGGAGCACGCCGAAACGCCCATGGCCGGAAGGACCCACGGTCAGCATGCCCTGCCCATTACCTTCGGGTTCAAAACGGCCAGCTGGCTCCAGGAAATCAGGCGGCACCTGGACCGGCTGGAAGAGGGCCGGGAAAGAATCCTGGTGGGGGAACTCGCCGGGGCGGTAGGAAGCTACGCACCGTGGGGAGGGCAGGGCAGGGAGCTGGAGAGAAGGACCATGGCCAAGCTTGGCCTGGGCCAAGCGGACATTCCCTGGCAGAGCGCACGAGACCGATTCGCGGAAGCCGTTCTCCTCCTGGCCATGATCTGTTCTACCCTGGGAAGGATCGGCGGAGAGGTATACCTGCTGCAAAAAACCGAGGTGGATGAAGTCGCCCAGGGTTTCGAGATGGGGCGAGTGGGAAGCAGCACCATGCCCCACAAGCGAAACCCGGAAACCCCGGAGGCGATCAAAGGAATCTCCCGCCTGGTGCGCTACCGCGCCGCAGGGATCCTGGAGGCCATGGAAGGGGAGCATGAACGGGATGCCAACACCTGGAAGACCGAATGGGTGATTCTTCCCGAGGTCAGTATCTACACCCTGGCTGCCCTGACCAAAACCCGCCAGCTTCTTGACGGCCTGGTGGTGAACCGGGAGAAGATGCGGGACAACCTCAACCGGACCCGGGGTTTGATCCTCTCCGAGCGGGCCATGTTCGTCCTGGGAGAGCACCTGGGGAAACAGACCGCCCACGAGGTGGTCTACGAGGCTTCCATGAAGGCTTTCGAAGCGGGGAAAGATTTGACCACGGTGCTGGCCGCGGATCCCCGGGTGGGGAAGGTCTTGAAGGAAGAGGCCATCCGGGAGTTCATGGACCCGGTCACCTACACCGGCCTCTGCGCCCGGCTGGCCAATGAAGTGGCTTTGCGGAAGAGGAAGCCATAGGGAGCCTGCCGCTCCGCTTGCTTCTTTCCCGGGGAAAGGCCATAATCTCGGCGTGCCCCGGAGAAACGGAGAAAAATGGATGAGCCTCAGGGGGACATTTTTCAATCAGGGATGACCGCCTGTCCCAAAATTTAAATCCGGGAGGTGGGCGATGGGTAGCGTAGAGTTGAAAGGCATCGATCGTGCGGAAATCACAATCTTGGTGGACAATTACACGGATCTCCTCCTGCTCCAGGGATCCAAGGTGGTAAAGCGTCCTGCGGCCCCGCCGCCCAATGCCTTTTTGGCCGAGCACGGGTTCTCCTGCCTGATCAAAACGGCCGAGGGGGGAGAAGAGCAGGGATATCCGGGACCTGCCTGTTTAACAATGCCGACCTCCTCAAGGTGGACCTGGGGAAAGTGGAAGCCATCATCCTGAGCCACGGCCATTTCGATCACTTCTACGCCCTGGATCAGGTGCTGGGCAGGCTGCCCAAAGGGATTCCCGTCATTCTTCACCCCGAGGCTTTCCTTAAAAGGCGCCTCAACATTGCCCCCCTGGGAGTGCAGGTCCCTATGCCCCCCCTGGAAGAGGCTGCCCTGGGAAGAGCGGGCGCGAAAGTTCAAAAAGTCCGCGAGGACTCGACCCTGGGTTCGGGACAGCTTCTTGTCCTGGGGGAGATTACCAGGGTCACCGAATTTGAAAAAGGATTTCCCTGGGCGGAAGCGGAAGTGGGGGGGAATTGGGTCAAAGATCCCTTCCCCGATGACCGGGGCGTAGCGGTCAAAGTGAAGAACAAGGGCCTGGTTGTGGTCGGGGGCTGCTCCCATGCCGGGATCATCAACACGGTGAAACACGCCCAGAAAGCTTCCGGGGCCGAGAAAGTCCACGCCGTCCTGGGCGGATTCCATCTCACCGGCCCCCTCTTCGAGCCCATCATCAAACCGACCATCGAGGAGATGAAGAAGATCGGCCCGGATTATATCGTTCCCACCCATTGCACGGGGTGGAAAGCCATCCATGAATTCGAAAGGGGAATGCCCGATCAGTTCCTGCTGAACTCCGTGGGAACGACCTACGTTTTCGAGTCCGTATAGTTTTTTATGGGCCCGCTCCGCCTATTGAAGCAGAGAGCGGAGGGCAGTCTCTGCGGCCTCTGCGAGAGACAATTGTTTTCGTTTTGGTTGTATATTTGTTGAGAGGAGACAGCTCATGAAGCTAAATACCCTTCCCAGGGTCCGGCTCGCCAACCTGCCGACTCCCCTCCAGGAGTTGCCGAATTTGACCAAAGCTCTGAAGGGGCCCCGCATATTCGTGAAAAGGGATGATTTAACCGGCCTCGCCTTCGGGGGGAACAAGACCCGGAAACTGGAATACCTTATGGGGGAGGCGGTGCAGCAGAAGGCGGATTGCATCGTGACTCATGCCGGGTTTCATTCCAATTGGCTGACCCAGACCGCTGCGGCAGCCCGGAAGCTGGGGATGAAAATCTTCATGATCAAAACCGGGCCTCAGGACGGTTACGAGCCGGAAGAGTTCGACGGGAATCACCTTCTCCACTTCCTGGCCGGGGCCAGCATGAAAGTGGTCCGCCCCGAGAAAGTCGCCGCTGCAGTGGAGGAAACGGCGGCGGAATTGCGGGCCGCGGGACACCGCCCGTTTGTCCTGCAGGAAATGGGTTCTACACCACCCGGGGTTGCGGCGTATGTCAATTTTTTCATAGAATTAACCGCACAAACCGCAGAATTAGGTTTATCTTTCGATTACCTCCTTCACACAACCGGAGCGGGGGGTACCCAGGCGGGACTGATCATCGGGGCCAAAGCCTTCCACACGGGGATCAAAGTGATCGGGTCCACCTCGGGATCGCGAACGGCGGCCGAGCAAACCCCCTTCGTCTTCAACCTGATCCAGGAATCTCTCAAATTCATGGCTATGGATGTAAGGATAGCCGAGGAAGATATCGTGATTTATGACCGCTATGCCGGCGGGTACGGGTATGCGACCGAGAAGAAGGCTGAGGCCGTGAAGATGCTCGCCGAACTCGAGGGGCTCTTCCTCGACCCGGTCTATACCGCCTCTTCCATGGCCTGCCTGATCGACCTGGCCCGCAAAGGTTTCTTCAAGAAGGATGAGACCGTTTTGTTCCTGCACACCGGGGGCTCAGCCGCCCTCTTTGCCTACAAGGAACCTCTGCGGGCCTACGGGCAGGGAAAAAAGATCCCCTGGACCGTCCCGTCCTGGTCGCCCGATCGGCGTTGAAAGGCCGCAAGGCGACAGTCGCAAGGCGTGAGGGCGCCAGAGGCAAGAGAAATCCTACGCTCTCGCGCCTTACGCCTTGCGACTTACGGTTTTAAGGGGGAGAAGACGATGGACGAGAAAAAAACTTTGCATATGACCCCGGATGACTTCCGGCGCTACGGTCGGGCGGTGGTCGACTGGATCGCCGATTACTATGAACGGGTGGAGTCCCTCCCGGTTTTATCCCCGGTCAAGCCCGGACAGATTCGCGCCCTTCTTCCGCCCGAGCCGCCGCTCCAGGGCGAACCTTTCGAAAAAATCCTCGAAGACATGAACCGGGTGGTCCTGCCGGGGATCACCCACTGGCAGTCGCCCAATTTCTTCGCCTTCTTTCCCGCCAATGCTTCCGGTCCCTCCATTCTTGGGGATCTGCTTTCTTCCGGCCTCGGCGTCCAGGGGATGCTCTGGTCCACGAGCCCGGCCTGCACCGAAGTAGAGACCCACGTGCTGGACTGGACGGCGGATATGATGGGCCTGCCGGGAAAATTTAAATCCACCGGAAGCGGAGGGGGGGTAATCCAGGACAGCGCCTCCAGCGCCTCCCTCTGCGCCCTCCTGGCGGGCCGGGAGCGGGCGACGAAATTCATGAGCAACGAAAAAGGATGCGACGGGCGGCTGGTGGCCTATGCTTCCACCCAGACCCACTCCTCGGTGGAAAAGGCGGTCAAAATCGCCGGCCTGGGCCGGCAGAACCTGCGGCTCGTCGATGTGGATGAGAAATTCGCCCTCCGGCCGAACCTGCTGCGCGAACAGATCCAAAAGGATCGGCAATCCGGCCTGGTCCCCTGCTATGTCTGCGCCACCATCGGTACGACCTCTTCCAACGCCATCGATCCCCTGCCGGAAATCGGGAAGGTCTGCCGGCAGGAAGGGATCTGGCTGCACGTGGACGGCGCCATGCTGGGCACGGCGGCCGTCTGTCCCGAGTATCGCTACCTCCAGGAGGGGATCGAATACGCCGACAGCTACTGTTTCAACCCCCACAAGTGGATGTTTACCAATTTCGATTGCGACTGCTTCTTTGTGGCCGAGCGGGCGGCGCTGATCCACACCCTGAGCATTCTGCCGGAATATCTCCGCAACCAGGCCACCGAGTCAGGGGCGGTCATCGACTACCGGGACTGGCATATTCCCCTGGGGAGACGTTTCCGTTCCCTGAAGCTCTGGTTGGTGATCCGCCATTACGGGGTGGAAGGGCTGCGGTATCTCGTCCGGCGGCATGTGGAGTGGGCCCAGAAATTCGCCCGGTGGGTCCAGGAAGACAAGCGCTTTGAACTGGCCGTTCCCCCTCCCATGAACCTGGTCTGCTTCCGCCATGTGGGAGGGGACGAAGTGAACCAGAAGATCATGGACCGGCTGAACCTGAGCGGGAAGGTCTACCTGACCCATACCAAACTCAAGGACCGTCTCACCCTGCGCTTGTGCGTGGGCCAGACCCATACGGAAGAGCGGCATGTGATCCAAGCCTGGAGGCTTATCCAGGAAACAGCAGATGGGGTCTCGAAATCGTAGGGGCGGTTCGCGAACCGCCCCTACCTGATTCTGGACAGCCAGCCGGCTGCTGCGCCCAGAATGCTGACCGGGGCCAAAACCCAGAAGGCTGTCTGCCAGCCCCCCCCAAATTCAATCACCCACCCCATCACCAGGGGTCCCAGGAGCATGCCCGCGTTCTGACCGATCAGGATGACCGCCATGGCCATTCCGCTCAGCCGTTCGTCGCCCACTGTTTCCACCGCCCCGGAAAAAACTCCGGGGGGAACGAACCCCCCGATGAATCCCACAAGAATTGCCAGGACCCAAAACCCGGTTTCCCCGGCGGAGAAGCTGAGCGGGAAAAGAGGTGCAATAAGGGCCATGGGAATGACCGCCACCCATTTGCGGGTTCCGATCCGGTCCGAGACCCATCCCGACGTGGGGCAGGCGATGATCGTCAGGATCGTGGTTAGACTGACCGAGAAAGCGGCCCGGGCCAGGGTGATTCCCCGGACTTGCTGAAGGAAAGTGGGCGCCCAGGTGACGAAGGCGATGAATACAAAATTGAAGCAGCCGAAGAGGAAACTGGTCAGCCACAAATCGCGGTTGGAAAGAACCCTGGCCAGTCCCTGAGTCGGCAACTCGGAAGACGATTCCTTCCCTTCGGTTTTAGACGGCTTCGCCCGACCGGGTTTAATGAAGAGCAGGTATAAAAAACCAACCCCAACGGCATAGATACATCCGAACCACCAGACCCCCGGCCAGTCCCATCGCCCCGCCAGAGCCGGAGCCAGGAGGAACATGAGCGTCGACCCCAGGGGAACCCAGATCGCCCAGACCCCCATGGCCTTTCCCCGTTTCTCCCGGGAAAACCACAGGGCGATGACCGCCGGGGCAACCACGGACATGAGGCACATCCCCATCCCCTCGATAAAACGGCTGACCAGCATGATATCGAATCCCCGAGTAACCGCCCCCAGGGCAGCCCCGATGACCAGGGAGAGAATGGCGATCATCCCGGTCAGCCGGTAGCCCAGCCTTTGGAATATAAACCCGGCGGGAATGGCGAGAAATAGGCCGGTGATGGCGAAGAGCGACATGAGAAGCCCTGCCTGAGCAGCAGACCTCCCAAACGCTTCCATGAGCAAGGGCATCACCGGGGGTACCTTGAACTGGTTCAGCGGGGCGGCCATGCTGGCGAGGAGGATGATGATCAGGATAAACCAGGGGGATCGTGATTTCATGGGGATGGCCTTTCAATATTTTCCTTTCTTACCGGGGGGGAATAGGGGATCTCCAGGTATTCACGGGCGGTGCGCTGCGCCATCCCCTCGGCGCCTTCCAGTTCCAACGCCCTCCGGTAGAAATCTTCGGCCTCTTCCCTCTCCTTTTTGGCGTCATGGATCATGCCCATACGCACCAGGGCCCAGGCCCGGACCCGATTGTTGTAAGGGGCCGTATCCTTCAGCGCCTGTTTGAGGTATTCAGCCGCCTTATTATACTCCCCCCGGTCGAGGGAAATCTTTCCCAGACTCTGGTGGTAGCGCGGCCATAATTCCCGGCGGTAAGGGGGCCTTCCGGCTTTGATTTTATCCCCGATCTCGGCCACAACGGCCATCGCCTCTTCATATCTTCCCAGGTCGGAGTAAATGTTCACCAGGGCGAAGGAAAAGTTATAGTTATCCGGGTATTTTTCTTTCAGCTTTTCAGCCATGGGAAGGGCCCGGGCAGGCTGCTTTTCATAGCCGGAGTAGGCCGAAACCAGATTGGAAGCGGCCAGGTCCCGCAAGAGGCGGCCTTTTTCATAGGCGATCGAGGCGGCCTTTTTCATAGGCGATCTGAAACTCCTTCAATCCCCTTTCCCGGTCTCCGGGGGTAATGAATAGGGAAGTAATCCACCGGGCGATCCCGCTGAGCTGGGCCAGGTAGTAGTGGAGGACCCCCATCGGGTAGTAGATGTCGAAGTTCCGGGGGTCGAGTTCCTGAGTTTTTTCCAGCAGATCCCAGACTTCCCGGGCCTCCCGGAAAGCGCGGAAGTAATTCCGGCGGAGAATTTCCAGGCGGTTCTTGACCATCCGGGCGATGGCCAGGGAAAAAAAAGCCTCACCATTGGAGGGATCTTTCTCGATCTTTTTTTCTGCCCGCGCCTGGGCATTTTTCACGGCCTCCATAAGGGCCGTTTCGATTTTTTTCTTTTCCCCCTCCTCGAAGCTGGTTTCATAGAAAAAAAGATGGGCTATGGCCAGGTAGGAATATCCCAAGGGGTTTTCCCGGTCCAGCTCAATGGCCTTGCGGATTTCGGCCACCGCTTCCTGGTCCCTCAGGTTGAGTCCTTTTTCCACTCCCTTCCGGAGGAGGGTTTGAATTTCATCTTTTTTTGACGGTTCTATGGCCCAAAGTCGGGGAAAAGGATGAAGCCAAACAAAAAAGGCCAGCGAAGAGAGAAGAAGACATCGGCCCCAAAAGGGTCCCATACAGGATCACTCCGGACTTTTTTTCTTTAAGAATAGTAAGGATATCATGAAGGCCATAAAAATAGCAGCCAGGCAAAGGGTGAAAGCGTTCTGGTAAGCCGCGGGGGTAAAGGCGCCGGCCACCCTTCCCGCCCGGTCCATGAGATAACCGGTAAGCGGCTGGAAAGTGGCCACCCCCAGGAAGGGAGCCGGGTTGATGACCCCCATGGCGGTGCCCAGCTTTTCCGGCGGGGCTTCTTCGCGGACGATGCCCCACACGACGGAAAGGGTTCCGGACAGCATCATTCCCATGGTAAAGAAAACCAGGCCGAAGGCCCAGGACCCGAATCGGGGACTCAGAAAGGCGATGAGGAACCAAATCACGACCTGCACGGCGAGGCAGGCCGATAGGAACGGACGTTTTTTCCGGGCGAAGGGCTTGTCCACCCAGTGAGCCATCAGGGGCCCGCCGGCGATTACCCCGAAGGCAATCACCATGATCAGGTTGCTCGCCCCCAGCTTGTCATAGCCCAAGACATCGATCAAATAAGGATATCCCCACAGGCCCTGAAAGGTGCTAAAGGGTCCGCCGTAGGCGTAAAAAAGGGCGAATATGACCCAGTAGAAAGGACTCTTCAGAATTTCCAGGAACTCTCCCGGTTTGCTAGATGGAGCTCCCCCGGGGGATTCGGGGGTTGCCACGTGGCCGGCAGGATGGTCGCGAATGAAAGCCGCGGAGAGAAAGGTCAAAAGGAATAGGATTGCCGAGATGATGAAGAAAGAAGACCGCCAACCCACCTGCTGGATGACCCAGGCGAAAGGGGTGGCGGCCGTGATCGCTCCCAAATTCCCTACCGCCAGGAGAATGGCATTCATGCGGGCGAAGGCCTGGGGCCCGAACCAGGGGATCAAAACCTTCAGGGACGGGACAAAAACCCCGGCGGCCCCCAGCCCGATCAGCCCCCTTCCCAGGGAGGCGATCAGCAGGGTGGGGGCCAGGGCGAAGATCAGGGCCCCCAGGAATTCGATGAAAATGCAGACGGTGATAACCTTTCGGGTTCCGAACCGGTCGGTGAGGATCCCCACCACCGGCTGGCTGAGGGCGTAGGGGTAGAAGTAGGCCGAAGACATTGCGCCCAGGCTGGCGCCCGAGGCCTGGAAGGCTTCCATCAGGTAAGGGGCGAGGACGGCGGTAGAGATGCGGTGAAAATAGACAAAGAAATAAGCGGCGTTAAGGATGATCAGAATGAGCCAGCGTTGGGGGAAAAAGGACAAGGTAAGTGCCTTTGGGTTGATTACTCGTTCGTGGTTCCTGTTTGCAGGTTGCGAGTATAGTGTTCCGGAAACAAGCAGACAAAGTCGGACCCGATTGCCAGGCCCCCGGCTCCGCCTGGGAATCGATACCCATTGTTTTGGGGGGTACCATTCTCGTTGCGGGTTCCTCGTTTCCGCTCTCATGAGAGGCAAAAGGGAGAGTTTAACCAGTAACCGCTTAAAGCTTTTTCTTCAATAATTCGTTAACCAGCTGGGGGTTCGCTTTTCCCTGGGTGGCCTTCATGACCTGGCCCACGAAAAAGCCGAAGAGCTTGTCCTTGCCCTTGCGGTAGGCATCCACTTCCTTCGGGCTGGCCGCCAGAACCTGGTCGATGGCCTTCTCGATGGCCGAGGTGTCGGTGACTTGGACCAGTCCCTTCTCTTTGACGATCTCCTGAGCCCCTTTGCCGGTCCGGTACATTTCCTCGAAAACGGATTTGGCGATCTTCCCGCTGATCACCCCTTCTTCGATCATCTTCAGCATTTCGGCGAGGTTCTTTGCCGGGACCGGGCATTCCTCGACTTCCCGCTCGTCGCGTTTCAGCTCCCGGAGGAGTTCGGACATGATCCAGTTGCTGACGATCTTGGGCTGGTCGTAAACCCCCAGGCATTCTTCGTAGTAATTCGCCAGGGCCTTCGAGGAGGTGAGGACTTCGGCATCGTACTCCGGGATCCCGTAGTCGCCCATGAAACGGTCCTTTTTCTGGTCGGGAAGCTCGGGAAGGGCGGCCCGGATCTTTTCCACCCACTCGGGATCAATGACCAGGGGAACGAGGTCGGGATCGGGAAAGTAACGGTAGTCGTGGGCCTCTTCCTTTCCCCGCATGGGAGCGGTCACTCCCCGGGCGGCGTCCCAGAGACGGGTTTCCTGGACGATTTTTTCTCCCTGGTCCAGGAGGGCGGTCTGCCTGCGGATCTCGTAATCCAGGGCTTTCTGGACGTTGCGGAAGGAGTTCATGTTCTTCAGCTCGGTCTTGACCCCGAAAGCCTTCTGCCCCTTGGGGCGCAGCGAGATGTTGGCGTCGCACCGGAAGCTGCCCTCCTCCATGTTCCCGTCGCAGATGTCCAGGAACATGAGGATGGCCCGGAGTTTCCTCAGGTAGGCCCCGGCTTCTTCCGGGGACTGGATGTCGGGGGCGCTGACGATTTCGATGAGCGGGACGCCGGTGCGGTTGAAATCCACGTAACTCGATGCGCCCCGGTCCGAAGAGAGGTCGTGGAGGAGTTTCCCGGCGTCTTCTTCCATGTGGATCCGGATGAGACCGATCCTTTTCTTCCTGCCGTCCACCTGGATCTCCACGTACCCGTCGGCAGACAGGGGAAGCTCATACTGGGAGATCTGGTACCCCTTGGGTAAGTCCGGGTAAAAATAATTCTTCCGGGCAAACTGGCTGTAGGGGGCGATCCGGCAGTGGGTGGCCAGCGCGGCGCGCACCGTGAATTCCACCACCTTTTGGTTCAGGACCGGCAAGCTTCCCGGCAATCCGGTGCAGACCGGGCAGGTGTGGGTGTTCGCCTCCGCCCCGAAGAGGGTGGAACAGCCGCAGAAAATCTTGCTCCGGGTCAGAAGCTGGGCGTGAACTTCCAGGCCGATGACCGGTTCATATTCCATGACGCGCTCCAATCACAGTCCGGGCTTTCGCCGGTGGTGTTCGGTGTTCTTTTCAAAGGCGTAGGCCACCCGGAGGATCTTCTCTTCCTGGAACAGGTTCCCCAGGATCTGGAGCCCGATGGGAAGGCCTTCCTGGCTGAATCCGCAGGGCAGGGAGAGTCCCGGCAGCCCGGCCAGGTTGCAGGGAATGGTGAGGATGTCCGAGAGATACATCTGCAGTGGATCATCCACCTTTTCCCCGATTTTAAAGGCGGGTGTGGGCGCCGTGGGGAGAAGGATGGCCTCGCATTTCTCAAAGGCGGCCTCGAAGTCGCGGCGGATGAGCGTGCGGACCCGCGAGGCTTTCAGATAATAGGCATCGTAATATCCGGCGGAAAGGGCGTACGTGCCCAGCATGATCCGCCGTTTCACTTCCGCCCCGAATCCCTGCCAGCGTGTTTCCTGGTACATGTCCAGAAGATCCTGCGTTCCCCCGGCCCGGAAGCCGTATTTCACCCCGTCATAACGGGCCAGATTGGAGCTTGCTTCGCAGGGAGCGATGATGTAGTAGACGGCCAGGGCGTAGGAACTGTGGGGAAGGGAGACTTCCACGATCCTGGCCCCCATTTTTTTCAAGACCGCGATGGCCTCTTCGACCGATTGCGCCACCTGGGGGTCGATGCCTTCGGCGGAGGTTTCCCGGGGAACTCCCAGGACCATCCCCCGCACGTCGTCCACCAGGGCATGGGTGTAGTCCGGAACCGGAAGATCGACGGAAGTGGAGTCCCGGGGCTCATGGCCGGCGATGACATTCAGCACAAGGGCCGTGTCCCGCACGTCTCTGCTGAAGGGCCCGATCTGGTCCAGGGAAGAGGCAAAGGCCACCAGGCCGTACCGGGAAACCCTTCCGTAGGTGGGCTTCATCCCCACGACCCCGCAGCAGGCGGCAGGCTGGCGGATGGATCCCCCGGTATCGGACCCGAGGGAGACGATGCATTCATCGGCCGCCACGGCGGCCGCCGAACCGCCGCTGGACCCCCCGGGGATCCTTTCCAAGCTCCAGGGGTTCCGGCTGGGGCCGAAGTATGAATTTTCCGTGGAGGAACCCATGGCAAACTCGTCCATGTTGGTCTTGCCCACAAAAACCGCCCCCGCGGCCCGAAGCTTTTCCGTCACCGTGGCATCGTAGGGGGGAATGAAATTATCGAGGATATGAGACCCGCAGGTTGTGCGCACCCCACGGGTGCAGATGACGTCCTTGATCGCCAGGGGGATGCCGGTGAGCGCTTCCTGGTCTCCCTTCTGGATGCGGGCGTCCGCGGCGGAAGCCTGTTCCAGGGCCATTTCCGGGGTCAGGGTAAGGAAAGCATGAATGCGTCCCTCCACATCCTCGATCCGTTTCAGGACGGATTCGGTGATCTCCCGCGAGGTGACTTCCCTGCGGGCCAGGAGGTCGTGAAGCTGGTGGGCGGTCATCTCATAGAGTTTCATGTGGGTACCCGATATTCATGAAGTTGGGCATTTGGGCGGTTTACTCAATAATCTTGGGAACGCGGAAGAATCCGCGGTCGACATCTGGAGCGTTGCTCAGGGAGAGGTCCTGAGGATTGGAAGAAAGAACCTGGTCTTCCCGGAGTACGTTCGTCCGGGCCAGGGCATGAAAGGTGGGTTCAACCTGGGTGGTGTCCAGCTCTTTGAGCTTATCCATATATTCCAGGATGGTGTTCAACTGGGTGGTGAAGCGTTCCTTTTCCGTTTCGCCGAATTTCAGCCGGGCCAGCAGGGCCACGTGATCGACTTCCTGTTTGGTGATTTTCATACCTGGCTCCCCGGGAAAGCATATTTTCGAAATGGTAACATAGGGGGTACCCTTTTTCAAGGTGAACCCCAACGAACCCAACAGCGCAAAGAGCATAGCGCAGAGCGCATGGAGTAAATCCCGACCTCTGCGAATTCGGTCCGGTTTCTTCTGCTATGCCCTATGCTCTATGCGTCTTTTTATTTTTGCCTTGACAGGGCGGAAAAAGCTTATTTATATTCATACTTAATTTTCGTCGGGGAAAAAAGGAATGTCCCCATTTCCCTATCGGTTGGGAGTTCATGTTTCCATCGCGGGGGGGATTGAAAAAGCGGTAGACCGGGCCCGGGAGCTGGGATGTTCCGCCATGCAGATTTTTTCCCGCAATCCCCGGGGATGGCGGGCGTCTCCTCTTTCCCTTCCCGTGGCCCGGGCATTCCGGGAGAAGGTAAAACAGTTCAACCTGGACCCGGTTGTGGTTCATGCCCCTTACCTTTTCAACCTGGCTTCCGGAGATCGGGAGCTTTATCGCCGGTCCTCAAAGGAGCTGTGGGAAGACCTGAAACGGGCGGAACAGCTGGGGGCCCGGTATGCGGTGACCCACCTGGGAAGCGCCGGGGAACAAGGGGCAGGCACCGGCCGAAATCGGGTGGTTGAGGCGCTTAAGAGGATCCTGGAGCGGGGTTTCCGGGGTACCCTGCTTCTGGAAAACAGTGCCGGCGGGGGGAATCAGGTCGGCGCCTCCTTCGAAGAGGTCGCGCAAATCATGGGCGGAGTTGGGGATGATCCCCGGGTCGGCTTTTGTTTCGATTCCTGCCACGGATTCTCGGCAGGGTATGATTTCCGTTCCCCCGAGCAGTGCCTAAAGATGGTAAAGGAATTGGACCGGACGATCGGCCTGGCTCGGTTGAAACTGATTCACTTGAACGATTGCTCGGGAGCGCCGGGATCCCACCGAGACCGACACCAGCATATCGGCAAAGGCGAGATCGGTCTTACCGGATTCCGGAGCTTACTCGGCCAGGAAGTGCTCCGAAAAATTCCCATGATTCTGGAGACCCCGAAAGAGGGGCCGCGGGATGACCGGAACAATCTAGCCCTCATCCGGGCTCTGTTGGAATCCGGCGACAGTTGGGACCGGAACGAACCCCTTCGACCCATTGATCAGGGCAAGGGCTGAAACTCCTCGCGGGAAAGGGCCATCCATGGAAGAAGAAAAGACAGGCGAGATCAGACTGCCGGATTTTGAATCCAGTTTTTTTATCCAGGAGGCGGAGAGCCTGAGGCTTCAGGGAAAATACAATGAGGCCATTCAATCCTGCAAGGACGGCCTGAAGAAGATGCCCGACGCAATTCTCGGCCGTCTGCTCCTGGGAAAATGCTACTTGGAAACGGGCAGGGTCGTGGAGGCCAGGAAAGAACTGGAAAGAGTGGCCCAGGTGGTTGAAGAATGCCTTCCCGTTTACAAGTTGCTCAGCCAGGTGTACCTGGAAGAGAAAGATGTGGACAAGGCGCTGGAAGTTTTGCGCAAGACCCTGTACTTTCCCCCGGCGGAAGAAGGACCGCCCAAGAAGGTCACTCCTCTGGAGATGGAGATGCTCCATCGCGGTTCCCGTCCTCCTTTCGTCACCCCGCCTCCTTTTCAGAAACCGGCCCAACCGCAGCCGATCCCGGTAGGGGAAGAAAAAAAGCCCGTGGAGGAGGAAGAAAAAACGGCCAAACCGGCAATTCCCACGGATACTTTGGCCGAAATTTACCTCAAACAGGGCCACCCGGACCGGGCCCTCCTGGTGTACCAGGATATTCTCGCCAGAGATCCGCAGAATGCTACTGTGAGGGAAAAATACGAATCCTTGAAAGATCGTATTGGCCGTGACCGGAAGAAGGAATCCAGGCAGGAAGTTCGGGCCAAGCTGGAGAAGTGGCTGGGCGTCGTTTCTTCAAAAGCTTAAGCCGGCCCTGCCGGAAGCAAACAGGATGTCGTAAGGTCGGAGAATCTACGGCTTGAATTCTGGTCAGAAATACCTCAGATCCCTTCTTCGGCGGAAGAGCCTCGACGCCGTGCTGTTCTGGAGTCTGGAAAACATCCGCTATCTCTGCGGGTTTACCGGAAGTGAGGGAGTGCTCATCTACGCCGAAGAGGAAATGATCTTTTTGTCCGATTCGCGGTACGAGGAACAGGCCAGGGATGAGGTCAGGGGAGCGGTCTTCCGGAAGTTTAAGAAAAAAATTGAAGGAATCGCCCGGAGCCTCCGGTCCTTAGGGGTGAAGAGGTTGGGCTTTGAGGCCTCGGCCTTAAGCTGGGAAAGTTATCGGGCGCTGAAGGAACGCCTGCCCCGGATCAACCTCGTGCCCCTGGTGGGGCAGATCGCCCTCCTCCGGGCCCGCAAGGAGCCGGAAGAGGTGGAGAAGATTCGCCGGGCCATCGCGATCGCCTCCGAGGCTTTTCAGGATACCCTGCCGCGGCTGAAACCCGGAGTTCGGGAGAAGACGGTGGGAGATTTCCTGGAATTCCGGATGAAGCGCCGGGGAGGAGAGTCATCTTCTTTCCCCGTCATCGTCGCCTCGGGGGTCCGCGCGGCCCTTCCCCATGGAAGAGCGTCGGCCAAGGGGATCGAAAAGGGAGAGATGGTGATCATCGATTTCGGAGCCCGCCATGAAGGGTATCATTCCGACGAGACCAAGACCGTAATCGTGGGAAAGCCGGAATCCCGGCAGAGAAAGGTCTATGATCTTGTCCGCAAGGCCCAGGAAGGGGCGATCCGCGCGGTCCGGCCCGGGGAAAGCTTCCGCCGGATCGACAACGCCGCCCGGGAAGTCATCGACCGGGCGGGATACGGAAAATTTTTCGGACACGGCACCGGGCACGGAATCGGCCTGGCCGTCCACGAAGCCCCTACCGTTTCCCCGCGGGGCTCCGGAGTGGCGGAGGAGGGGATGGTCTTCAGCATCGAGCCGGGTGTTTATATTCCCGGATGGGGCGGAGTTCGCCTGGAAGACCTGGTCCTCGTCACCGACCGGGGCTCCGAGGTTCTGACCTATCTTTCGAAGGATTTGAAGGATAACATTCTAAAGGGGTAATAGGTAATGGGTTATAGGTTATAGGTTATAGGTTATAGGTCATGGGACCTAAAGCACGGGCCCGAAATTTTATCTCTTTTCCCATGACCTATAACCCCGAACCCATAACCTGGAATCGATAATCCCGAACCCGTCATCCAAGATTTTTATTGAGGTTTTTCTCATGTACACGACGAGTGATTTTCGGAAAGGCCTGAAGGTTGAAATCGAGGGAGAGCCCTTCGTCATCATTGACTTCCAGCACGTGAAGCCGGGAAAGGGGGGAGCGTTTGTCCGCACCCGGCTGAAGAGCCTGGTGAGCGGAAATGTCCTCGACATGACCTTCCGCTCCGGAGATAAGGTGGACACCCCGGACCTGGAGGAAAGAGATATGCAGTTCCTCTACGAAACCAGCGGCGAGTTCCACTTCATGGACACGGCCAACTATGAACAGCTCTTCCTGACCGCCGATCAGATGGGCGAGAGCAAAGATTTCCTGAAAGAAAATTTGGTCATCAAGGCCCTTTTCCACAACAAGCGTCCCATCGGAGTCGAGGTTCCCATGTTTGTGGAGCTGAAAGTGGTCCAAACCGAGCCAGGGGTCCGGGGAGACACGGCGACGGGGGCCACCAAGCCCGCCACGCTGGAGTCCGGGGCCATCATCCAGGTCCCGCTTTTCGTGGAAGAGGGGGATGTCCTTCGGATCGACACCCGTACCCGCGAGTACATCACCCGGGTCAAATAGCCCCTTGAAAGCATGGCTGCGTATACGATGGCCAGATGGTTTTCAACGGGGGGGTTGGGCCAAACTCGAAGCACGAAGCCCGAAGCTCGAAACAAACTCAAATGTCCAAATTCTGGGAAGGATTTTCGTAGACGGTTTGGAGGATTCGGATTTTGAATTTTTTTTCGGATTTCGGAATTTTCAATTTCCCCAATTGGCGGGATCCCAGCCGCGGCAGTGCAGATATCTTTTCCCATAGGGGATTGGATCTTCAAAAGATTGGCATTTGCGAAAAGGAGGCAGGTATGGACTATCCGGATGATCTCTATTACAACCGCGACCATCTCTGGGTCCGGGTGCAGGGAAGTCGGGGAACCGTGGGGGTAACAGATTACGCCCAGCGGGAGATCGGGGAGGTTCTCTTCGTGGACCTTCCCGAAGAAGGCGCCCAGGTGGAGAAGAACGACACCTTCGGGTCCCTCGAATCCTCCAAGACGGTGGCCGAGCTGCATTGCCCCGTGAGCGGGGAGATCGTATCGATCAACAAAGACCTGGAGGAGGAGCCCTCCCTGGTCAACGACGATCCTTACGGTTTCTGGAGCAGAAGGATGATGAGGAAGAAGACGAATAGAAGATGAATTCCTTGACAAAACCGGGGAAGGTTGCTAGAAACGGAAGAGAAGCAGAGGCGGAAGAAAACAGCGACCCTCGGAGGTGAGAATGAAGATCATCGAGCAGGCCATAAAAAAAGGCCAGAAATCGCTTTCTGAATATGATTCCAAAAGAGTGCTGAAGTCGTACGGGTTCCCGGTGGTAAGAGAAAAACTGGTGGACAGCCGAGCCGCGGCGGTCAAGGCGGCCAAGGGAATCGGGCTTCCCGTGGTTCTTAAGGCTTGTTCCGCGACCATCGCCCACAAGACGGAAAAGAAACTGATCGAGGTGGATTTGAGGACGCTTAAGGAAGTCGAGCGGGCCTACGAGGGGATCGTGAAGAGGGTGGGGAAGGCACCCCTGGACGGCATCCTGGTTCAGCAGATGATCAAGGGATCGCGGGAGCTGGTCATCGGAATGATTCGGGACGCCCAGTTCGGACCCTGCGTCATGTTCGGGCTGGGAGGAATTTTTACCGAAGTCCTGAAGGATGTCTCCTTTCGGATCGCCCCGCTGGAGAAACGGGATGCCCTGGAAATGGCTCAGGAGATCAAGGGATCCCCGATCCTGGGGGTCTTCCGGGGAATGCCTGCCGTGGATATGGAGCTTCTCTCCGCCATGCTGATCAACGCGGGAAAACTGGGATTGGAAAATGACGCCGTAAAGGAAGTGGACGCCAACCCATTGATCATTTCGGGAAACAAGCCCGTGGTGGTCGATGCCCTGGTGGTCCTCGAAGGTGGAACCAAGCCGTAACCCGAAGGGAAAGAAATGCCCAGCACTGAGAAATTAGTCGACGATGCTCTCTCCGGTTCGGTCCGGGCCCTGGCCAAACTGATCACCCTCGCGGAAAACGAGATGCCCGAGGCCATGGAGGCCTTGCGGCGGCTTTATCCAAAAACCGGGAAGGCCTACCTCGTGGGGATTACGGGCCCTCCGGGTTCGGGCAAGAGTACCCTCACCGACAAGATTACCAAGGAACTCCGCAAGAAAGATTTTACCGTGGGGATCATCGCCGTGGATCCCACCAGTCCCTTTACCGGTGGGGCTCTCCTGGGAGACCGTCTGCGGATGCAGGACGTTACCAGCGACGAAGGGGTCTTCGTACGGTCCATGGCCACCCGGGGGACGCTGGGGGGCCTCTCCAAAGCCACCGCGGATACGATCAAAATCCTGGATGCCTTCGGCAAGGATTTTATCATCATTGAGACTGTGGGAGTAGGGCAGGATGAAGTGGACATCGTTAAGACCGCCGATACCACCATCCTGATCTCCGTTCCCGGAATGGGGGATGAAATCCAGGCCTTGAAAGCGGGGATCATGGAGATTGCCGATATCTTCGTGGTGAACAAGGCAGACCGGGAGGGAGCGGACCGGCTGGTTACCGAGCTGGGCCTGATGCTAGACTTGAGCCCGGCCAAGAGCGCCTGGCGGCCCCCTATCCTCAAGACCGTAGGGACCCTGGGCGAGGGAATTTCCGAGCTGGCGGAAAGGATCCTGGACCACCGGAAATTTCTGGAAGAAGGAGAAGGGCTGACCAAAAAGCGGAACACCCGGGCCCGGGAAGAGATCATCTCCCTCATTGAAAAGGAGATCGCCAAGTACGTCCACAAAATGCTCAAGTACGATCTGGCCTTCGATGAGGTCATCGAGAAGGTCGTGGCCCGAGAAAAAGACCCCTATTCCTACGCCCAGACAGTGACCGAGCCCTTTGCGAGGTACTACCAGATTTACAAGGTGGATAAAAAAAAGGGCGCGGAACCTTAGGTCCATCCCGTCCCGGCGGAAGATTATATCCCTTTCAAGCTATTCTTTTACCCTTCCCAAAATTTCATTGGCAATAATCTCCTTCATGATCTCGTCCGTTCCCGCGCCGATGCGACTCAGGCGGATATCCCGCCAGTATCTCTGCACCGGATATTCCATCATGTAGCCGTAACCGCCGTGAATCTGCAGGGCGGCATCGGCCACCCGCGCGGCCATCTGGGCGGAGAATAACTTGGCCATGGAGATCTCCTTCACCGGGTACTCCCCCTGCTGAAATTGCCAGGCGCAGTAATAGATGAGATGCCGGGCCGCTTCGATCTCCGTGGTCATGTCGGCCAGACGGTGCCGGGTCACCTGGAAGTGGGCCAGGGGTTTGCCGAACTGGACCCTCTCCTGGGCATAGCGGAGAGCCAACTCATAGACCATCTGGGCCCGGGAAACGGCGTTGGCCGCACCCATGATCCGCTCTCCCTGCAGTTCCCACATGATGTGGTAAAATCCTTTGCCCTCTTCGCCCAGAAGGGCATCCGCCGGAACCCGGCAGTCCTCGAAGAGGAGTTCGGCCGTGTCCGAAGACCGCATCCCCAATTTCCCCAGTTTTCGGGTCACCGAGAAACCCGGCGTGTCCTTATCCACGAGGAAAAGGGAGAATCCCTTGTACCCCTTCTTTTCCCCCGTTCGGGCCACCAGGGTGATGAAGTCGGCCCGGACTCCGTTGGTAATGAAAATCTTCCGCCCGTTGATGACCCAGTGGTCTCCTTCGCGGCGGGCCGTGGTCTGGAGGGCGGCTACATCCGATCCCGCGTTGGGCTCGGTAATTCCCAGACAGGCGATCTTTTGGCCCCGGTTGGCGGGCAGGAGGTATTTCATCTTCTGCTCTTCGGTGCCGAATTTATAGACGGGCGGGGTGGCCATCTCGCTCTGGACGGCCACCGCCATGCCGATGGAGCCCATGCCGCAGCGGCCCAGCTCTTCGGCGAGGACCACGGAGAAGAGAAAATCGCACCCCTGTCCGCCGTATTTTTCCGGAAACCGCAGGCCCAGGTAGCCCAGCTCCCCCATCCGGGTGAAGACCGAGTCGGGAAACCCCTCAGCCTCCTCCCATTCGTCGGCGTGGGGAGCCAGCTCCTTTTCCACGAATTTTCGCACCGCGTCCCGGAAAAGCTCGTGTTCTTCACTGAACATGGGATGTCTCATCGCTCCGCTCCTTTATTCTATTCGGATACAGATCAAGGACAAAACAAATTGGACACGGATGAACACGGATCAACGCGGATAAAACAGGGAAAAGCAAAATTCAGATATTTGAAGCCGAAAAGGAATGCCAAAAGCCTTTCAAGTGTTTTCTTCTGGTTTTTCCGATTTCTATTATTATCTTTATCCGTGTTCATCCGTGTTTATCCGCGTCCCATAAAGTCTTTTAGTTTTTTTTTGAAAACCGTTCCCGCAGTTCCCGCTTCAGGACCTTGCCTCCGAAGAGGGTCTTGGGAAGGGCTTCCACGAAGGCCACCGAGGTGGGCTTCTTGTAGCTGGCCAGGTGGGCCTTGCAGAAATCGACCACTTCGGGCTCGGTCAGATCCTGCCCCCCTTTGGGGACGACCACCGCCTTGATGGTTTCGCCCCATTTTTCATCGGGAACCCCGATGATCACCGCCTCGGCGATCTTGGGGTGGCGGGAGAGGACTTCCTCGATTTCCTTGGAATAGACGTTCAAGCCCCCGGTCTTGATCATGTCTTTTTTCCGGTCCACGAAATAAAGAAAGCCGTCTTCGTCGTATTTCCCCAGGTCCCCGGTGTGAAGCCACCCCCCCCGCAGGGTTTGGGCGGTCTCCTCCGGGTTCTGGTAGTATTCCTTCATCACGGTGGGCCCTTTAATGATGATTTCCCCTACCTCCCCCGGGGGTAAGTCCCGGTCTTCCTCATCGACGATCCGGACCTCGGTGCACATATAGGGCTTCCCCACGCTTCCCGTCTCCTTCGGCCGATCCGTGGGCTTGAGAATCGTCACCCCGGGAGAGGCCTCGGTGAGGGCGTAGCTCACGTAGGTCCGGGCATGGGGAAAGAGACGGGTTTCTATGGCCTGCTGCATGGTGGGGTGCAGAAATCCCTGGGAGGAGAGATACATGCGCATGGATCCGGTTTGGTATGACTTGGATTCCATTTCCTTGAGGAGCTTCCCCCAGATGGTGGGGTTCCCGGTCATGGCCGTGACTTTCTCCTCTTCGATGATCTCCAGGCACTTCCGGGCATCGAATTCCCTGGTCACGATAAAGGTCCCCCCGGCGTACATGTAAGCCAGAAAGCGGCTCAAGGCTGCCGTATGGAACAGGGGCATGGGATAGTAGATGACATCCTCCGGGGTCGGGCTCTGATTTTCTGTGGTTACGGAGATGGTGTTCCATAGGAGCGATTTGTGGGTGAGGACCGCCCCTTTGGGGGTCCCGGTGGTTCCGCCGGTGAAGAGGATGAAGGCTTCTTCATCCTCCTTCACTTCGATGGGAAAGTCCTCGGCGGATTCCCCGTCCATGAGCTTCTCGTAGGAGTGGGCAAAGGAAGGGAGAGAATCTCCGATGAAGATCCATTCCTGGACCCGGGGGAGAGAAGGGCGAAGCTTTTCCACCCGGGGCAAAAAATCCTGGGTGAAAATGAAGAATTTGCATTCCGTGAAATCGGCCTGGTACAGGATATCCTTGTCCAAGCCCCAAGCATTGAGGGGCACGGTGATGGCCCCGATCTTCAGGTGGGCCAGGTAGGACTCCATGAGTTCGATGGAGTTGAGGGAAAGGGTGGCGATGCGGTCTCCCTTCTCCAGCCCCAGCTTCCGGAGAGCCCTGGCCAGGCGATTGGACCGTTCGTTGAGCTCGCGGTAGGTCCGGCGCACGTCTCCGCAGCGGATGGCGTTTTTTTTCGGGTGTTTGCGGGAGTTTCGAACCACCGAATAGCCGTGAGTCATTTCCATGGCATCCGCCTCCTCGTTTCATGCCCTGTTTTCGGGAAGGATTGCGAGGTGACTCAGGAAAGTTGAGTTCAGGGCGAAAGGTCAGGTCGATTCCCCCTCTCCTTTACCAGAAGAGGGGGAAATTTGCAAGGGGCAGGGACGACATTCTATGGCTAGAGTGGGGGGAAATTACGCAGGAATAACAAGACAGGACGCAACAGGCAGGGCGATGCCGGCGGGGAG
>LJUR01000162.1 GCA_001304105.1 Deltaproteobacteria bacterium SM23_61 | reverse complement strand
TTCAGCTTTTCAGCCAATTTTACGAATGCCGGATGGCCGTAAGTCTTTTTGAAGGCATCGTGGAGGAAGGCAATGCGTTCCTTTGGCGTTTTCGCAGGGGCGGCAAACCCCTTTTGATTCTCCAGGTAAACATCGTATCCCAGTTCCTTCAGGGTGGGAACGTCCTTCAGAACTGGAGAGCGGTCTAGAGACGTAAGAGCAACCGGTTTTATTTTTCCGCCCTGGACCAGCGGCCAAATTTCAGCATCGGAGCCGATGGCCGCATCCACATGTCCCCCCATCAGGGCTGCCAGGCCGGGAGACCCGCCTTTATAGGGAACATGTTTCATTTTAATCCCGGTCCGATAGCACATGGCCAAGAGGGCGGCATGATAGATTCCGCCACCGCCATGGCCTGACGAGGCGTATTTGTATTTTCCGGGGTTCTTTTTGGCGTCCTTTACAAATTCCTGGAAGTTCTTCCAGGGGGCTTTGGCGCTGAAACAAATGATCATCCTCGCTTTTACGAACCGGATGACCGGAGCAAAGGAATCGATGGGATGATAGGAAAGCTTCTTGAAATGCCCTACGGATACCGTTTCGCTTCCGCCGACAATGATCAGCGTATAGCCGTCCGGGTCCGCATCGGCGGCTTCCTTCGCCGCCAGGGTTCCCGAAGCGCCGGGTTTGTTGATGACCACCAGCGATTGTCCCAGAAATTCGGGGGCCACGCCGGCTACGGCCCGGGCAATCAGGTCGGTCGTCCCGCCGGGAGAAAACCCGACGAGCACTTTAATCGGCTTGGTGGGGAAATCTGCGGCCCAACAGAGGCCCGCCCAAGGGGAAAAAGAGAATAGAATCAAAGCGATTACCAGGTACAGCACAATTTTTTTCCCTCTCATCATCACACCCTCCTTCCAGAAAATGGGTTTACCAATTGCGGCTGTAATATACACCATCCTTAAAAGTTGGGAAAGGGAATGTTGGATGGCCAACTTGCGCGCCGCTTCCATTTCCGGACTGCCTTTCAACCGATCGTCGCCAGCTCCAGCCTCCCTTTCCAGCGTTCCTTCAGCGTCTCCTTCATAAAAAAATGTTGGGGCATTGAAAGGATGCGGGCCTCGTTCAGGAGCTGGATGTCCCGGACGAAGTTGGCCACCCGGAAGTCCGGGAGGCCGGACTGCTGGGTTCCCATGAGTTCCCCCGGCCCGCGGATGGCCAGGTCTTCTTCGGCGATTTTAAACCCGTCCGTGGTCTGCTCCATCACCCGCAGCCTTCGCTCCGCCTCCTCACTCCGCGGGTACTGTCCGATCAGCAGACACTGGGAGGGATCTTTCCCCCTTCCCACGCGGCCCCGGAGCTGGTGGAGCTGGGAGAGGCCGAAGCGCTCGGCGTGCTCGATGACCATGACCGAGGCGTTGGGAACATCGATCCCCACTTCGATGACGATGGTGGAGACCAGGATGTGGATCCGCCGGGCCTTGAAGTCGGCCATGATCGCTTCCTTTTCCTCGCTCTTGAGACGGCCGTGGATGAGCCCCACTCTGAATTCGGGGAAAATATCCCGCTGCAGGTTCCTGGCCATCTGGGTGGCGTCCTTCAGGTCTAACCGCTCCGATTCCTCAACCAGAGGATAGACCACATAGGCCTGCTTTCCTCCGGCGATTTCTTCCCGCAGAACGCGGTAGACCCGGAATCTCTCCTTTTCGTTGAAGACCCGGGTGGTGATGCTTCCCCTTCCCGGGGGCAGCTGATCGATGACCGAGACCTCCAGGTCGCCGTAGAGCGTCATGGCCAGGGTCCGGGGAATCGGGGTGGCGGTCATGACCAGGACGTCGGGGGTCTGTCCCTTTTTCTTGAGCGTGGCCCGCTGCATGACCCCAAACTTGTGCTGCTCGTCGATGATGGCCAGTCCCAGGCGCTGGAACTCCACCCCCTCCTGGATGAGGGCGTGGGTCCCGATGACAACGTGGATTTCCCCGGCCTGGATTCGGGAATAGAAGTTTTCCTTCTCCGATTTTTTCAGGCTGCTGGTAAGGAGGGCGGCCCGGAACCCAAGCTTTTCCACCAGAGGCCGGATGTTGAGATGGTGCTGCTCCGCCAGTATCTCCGTGGGGGCCATGAAGGCCACCTGGTAACCCCCCTCGATGGCCATGAGTCCGGAGAGAAGGGCCACGATGGTCTTTCCGCTGCCCACATCTCCCTGGAGGAGGCGGTTCATGGGGTGGGGCTGCCGCATGTCGGCTTCGATCTCCGCCAGGACTCGCTCCTGGGCCGGGGTGAGGGAAAAAGGAAGAATCCCGCGGAGCCGGCTGGTGTGACGATGGCTGATGGGGAAGGATATCCCCTTTTCCATGAGCGTCCCGCTGCGGCGCAGGGCCAGGCCCAATTCCAGGAAGAAGAATTCGTCGAAGACGAGCCGCCGGTGGGCCGGGGATTTCCCCTCATTGAGCAGGCGGATATCTTCATCCAGGCCAGGATAATGGGCACGGCGGAAGGCCTCGGACAGAGGAATGAGATTCTGACGCCGGCAGACCTCTTCGGGGATCCCGCTGAATTCCCTGTCGGCGAATAGGTCCACCACGTTCTTCATGATCCGCCGGATCATGCGCTGCCGCTGGTAGAGCCCTTCGGTTTCGGAATAAATGGGCACGATGCGTCCGAAATGGAGAGACTCTTCTTTCCCCGGAGGGAGTGCTTCCTTCCCGTTTGGCGATTCAGGCTCCTCTTCCTCCAGGATCTCCAGCTCGGGGTGGTGGATTTCCTTCTGAAACTGGTAGAGCTTTACTTCTCCAAAAAGGATCAGGCGCATTCCCTTTTTGAATCTCCCCTTCATGAACCGGGGGTTGAAGTTGAACCACTTGGCCACCAGCGTCCCGGTTTCATCGCCGATCACCAATTCGAAAGTGCGCCGCTTGCGGTAATAACTCATCTCGGCGCTTTGCACCGTTCCCATGACCGTTTCGATTTTGCCTACCGCGAGCTGGGAGATCGTCTTGATCTGCCTGCGGTCCTGGTAGAGGCGGGGGAGAAAATAAAGGGCGTCTTCCACGGTGAGGATATTTTTTTTCTTGAGAATCTCGGCCAGACGGGGTCCCACCCCTTTAATAAACTGGATGGAGGTCTGGAGGTCTTTCCGGGACTGGCGGAATTCGGCCTGGGTGGGCCAGGGCTGGCGGGGCAGGGGGGCCTCATCCTCGCACTTTAGATCCTGGATGATCTTCTGCATCTCCAGGACCCGGGCCTTCTTCCCCGCCAGGTCTAGGGTGTCAAAACCCTGCGCCTGTTGCCGCAACCTCGGGAACAGGTCCTGCCTCCGCGGGCTGAGGGAGAGGGAGGCGGCCTTTTCCAGCCAGCGCGACAGGTAGAGCTCGAGTCCTTTGAGCGTCTTCAGGTTGGCGAAATCGTGCCCCGAAGCAAACTGGAAGGGCTTCTCGATCGCCGCAAGGATTTCCTCAAGCTCGGGTGGAATCATGAGAAAGAAAAAGCGAAAAAGTCGGGCAACCTTTTGAATTTATTGGTAACAGACTTTTGGCCCCGGAGCAAGAAGAAAAGTAAGCGGATGTTAGGCGGGAAGGTTATTCGAAAGGGGCAATCCCGCCGAGCCTGATGATCCAAATTCCTTCAGCCCGGCCCCCAAAGTGCGTGGATAAATGGAAATAAACCAAGAGAATTTGCCTTGCCCCATTCACTTTTGTGATTCTTTCTCCTGGGAGAAAGCAAACTTGTGGACCGGGAGCAAGGGCGTTACGCACAAAAAGCATCGGCGGGAAAAGAATTCGCAAAGGAGATTCTCTCGTGCTTCCGCAAGGTGAGGCGGGCCTCTCGGGCGCCCAGCCGGGCGCCCCTACAACGGACTACCTCTGTGCTTGGGGAAAGAATCGCTTGCCCGCCCGCCCCGGAAAACGAGGAGCGCCTCATGGTTTTTGGGCGTAACGCCCTTGCTTCCGGGCCGGGCAACCACTGAGACTCAGTTCATCTTCCGCCTACTTGGAGAAAAGTGAAGAGAGGCAAGGAGAATTCGCTTATTGACATTTCGTTTTCCTTTCATTAGAAATAGGTATCCACCGGGAAGAGGAGGATGCGAATTGGCCAGACAGATGACCTACCGGGGCGCGGGCGTGGATATCGAGGCGGGGAACAAATTCGTGGATTTGATCCGCCCGTTGGTGCGGAAGACCTTCCGGCCCGAGGTGGTGACGGACATCGGCGGGTTCGGGGGGCTTTTCGCCTTGAAAGCGAGAAAATACAAGAACCCCATCCTGGTTGCTTCCACCGATGGCGTGGGGACGAAATTGAAGGTCGCCTTCATGACCGGAAAGCACGACACGGTGGGGATCGACCTGGTGGCCATGTGCGTCAATGACGTGGTCGTGCAGGGAGCCGAGCCTCTCTTTCTCCTGGATTACCTGGCCACGGGCAGGATTTCCCTGGCGGTTTCCACCCAGATCGTCAGGGGGGTGGCGCGGGGATGTCTTCAGGCCGGCTGCGCCCTGATCGGCGGAGAGACCGCGGAGATGCCTTCCTTTTACCGGGAAGGAGAATACGACCTGGCCGGTTTTACCGTGGGGATCGTGGAAAAAGGCAAGGTCATCGACGGGTCCGCCATCCGGCCGGGGGACCGTCTGGTGGGGATCGCCTCCAGCGGGTTGCACAGCAACGGATACTCCCTGGCCCGTAAGGTTTTTTTCGGAAGAATGAAGTTGAAACCCGGCAGCCGGGTGAAAGGCCTTGCCCGAAGCATCGGCGAAGAGCTGCTGGTCCCCACGAAAATCTATGTCCGGCCCCTTCTGGACCTTCTAAAGCGCTTTCGTATCCGCGGCATGGCCCACATCACCGGGGGAGGGATCACGGACAATCTTCCCCGGGTGATTCCTCCGGGTTGCAAGGCGGTGATCCGCCTGGACTCGTGGCCGGTTCCTCCAATTTTCAGGGTGCTCCAGGATGCAGGGAATGTGGCCGATGAGGAGATGCTGCGCACCTTCAACAACGGGATCGGGATGATCCTGGCTGTGCCCGCCGACGAAGTGCGAGGGGTCATCGCCCGGTTGAGGCGCTGGAAGGAGAAGGCCTACCCGATCGGCGAAATCTTGAGAAAACTCTACCCCCGGGAAAATCCGATCTCTTACCTGTGAGGGAAGATATGGTCAACCTCGGTGTACTGGTTTCAGGAAGCGGGTCGAACCTGCAGGCCATCATCGACAACATCGAAGCGGGGCGGGTGGACGCCAACATCAAGATCGTCATCAGCAACGTTCCCGACGTCTACGCCCTGGAGCGGGCCAAAAAGCACGGCATTCCCTCCCGGGTGATTCCCCACCGGGGGCTGAAGAGGGAGGAGTACGACCAGAAACTGGTGGAGGCTTTGAGGGACCAAGGGGTGGAACTGGTGGTCCTGGCCGGCTTCATGCGGATCATTACCCCCGTGCTTCTCCGGGCCTTCCCCCTGCGGGTGATCAACATCCATCCGGCTCTCCTGCCCGCTTTTCCGGGAACCCATGTGTGGCAGACGCAGATCGATTACGGGGTCAAGTTCGCCGGGTGCACCGTTCATTTTGTGGACGAAGGCACGGACACGGGGCCGATCATCATCCAGGCCGTGGTTCCCGTGTATGACGATGATACGGCGGACACGCTGAACGCCCGGATCCTGAAGCAAGAGCACAAGATCTATTCCCAGGCCATCCAGATGTACGCCGAGGGGAGACTGGAGGTTCAGGGACACCGGGTTCTGGCCAAGGGGATGCCCAAGGCTCCGGATTCTTTCATGATCAACCCCCCGGCCAAAATACTGGAATGATGGAATAATGAAGAACTGGAATGTTGGAATAATGGGGAATAAAAAAGACGCCCAAAAAGCTTCACTGCCTTTAGACCCATCTTTCCATCATTCCAATATTCCATTATTCCAGACAGGGAATCTGACTGAAAATATGCTTGCCTACCCGCCCCTCAATATGCTATAAATGGGAAAAAGCAGGGAGGAATCCCTGCTATTTGTTTTTCTTTGGGGGATTTCAATGGCCCGGGCATGTGCAATCTGTGGAAAGAGCCCTCGGGTAGGGCATAGCGTGAGTCATTCCAACATTAAAACCAAACGCCGGTGGCATCCCAACCTGCAAAGGGTTCATGCCATTCAGGATGGAACCCCCCGCCGGATCCGGGTTTGCACCCGCTGCCTTCGTTCCGGCCGGGTCACCAAAGCCGTCTAAAGAATCGTTACGGGTTCCCCATTACCGGGTTCAGGGTTAAAGAAAGCTTTTGACTTGAGACCGGCAACTGGCAACCTGCAACGGGTGACGATTTAAGCTTCCCCCTCCGCTTCTTCCCTTTCCCCCGAGGGTGCTCCTCGTATCCGCTCCACTTTCATGACGTCCTTCAACTTGGTCAGCGAGCGGAAAGCGGCCTGGAGATGCTTTAGGTCCCTCACTTCCAGCTCGAAATTGCAGACCGCCTTTCGATCCCGGGTGGTGACCACGTGGGCCTGGAGGATATTGATCTCCGACGAGGCCAGCGTCTGGCTGATGTTGGCCAGCAGTCCTTTCTTGTCGTTGCAGATCACCCGCACCCGCACCGCGTGAACCGCCTTTTCCTGGAGGTTCCAGGAGACCTGGATCAGACGTTCCGGGTCGCTGCCCAGAACATTGGGACAATCCGAGGTGTGAACCGTCACTCCCCGCCCCCGGGTGATGTACCCGCTGATCGAATCCCCGGGAAGGGGGTTGCAGCACTTGGCAAAACGGACCATCATGTCCCGGATCCCCCGGATCTGGATGCCCGTCGGTTCGCGGCGGATGCGGTCCGCCAGGCGTTTCAGTCGGGACTCTTCCACCTTGCCCTTATCGAGCTTGTCCGGGGGCAGGATCTTCCCCACGATCTGCCGGCTGGAGATGTTGCCGTAGCCGACCTCGGCCATCAGGTCATCGAGGGATTGAAAAGAAAAATCCTCGATCACCTTTTTCAGGTCCTCGGACTTCAGAAACTTGGCGAAATCGAGGTGGTATTTTTTGAACTCCCGCTCGCAGATCTCCCGCCCCAGGTCCACCGAACGCTCCCGGGCTTCGGACTTGATCAGCTGGCGGATTTTGGTCCGCGCCCGGACGGTCTTGACGAACTTGAGCCAGTCTTTGCTGGGGTGGTGATTCGGTGCGGTGATAATCTCCACCGTATCCCCGTTCTGGAGGTGGTAGCGGAGGGGGACTATTTTCCCGTTGACTTTGGCCCCCACGCACTGATGGCCGATCTCGGTGTGGATACTGTAGGCGAAATCCACCGGGGTGGCCCCGATGGGAAACTGCTTGACCGCCCCCTTCGGGGTGAACACGTACACTTCGTCCGGGAAGAGGTCGATCTTCACGGTTTCGATGAACTCCCGGGGATCGCGCAGGTCCTGGTGCCACTCCAGAAGCTGGCGGACCCAGGAAATCTGCTTGCTGTCTTTGGAGTCGAAAGCCTTTCCTTCCTTGTACTGCCAGTGTGCGGCAATCCCTTCCTCGGCCGTGCGGTTCATCTCTTCCGTGCGGATTTGAATCTCCACCCTCTCGCCGTACGGGCCGATCACCGTGGTATGGAGGGACTGATATCCGTTCGCCTTGGGCATGGCGATGTAATCCTTGAAACGGCCCGGGACCGGCTTCCAGAGGGAATGGATGATGCCCAACGCCTCGTAGCAGTCCTTGACTTCCCCCAGAATGATGCGGAAGGCGATGACATCGAAGACCTGCTCGAATTCCAGGTTCTGGGCCTTCATCTTGCGGTAAATGCTGTAAAAGTGCTTCGGCCGGCCGCCGACCTTTCCCACCAGCCCGTAGGAAGACAGTTTTTCGGAGATGATCGAGCTGACCTCCTGTATGTATTTCTCCCGCTCCTCTTTTTTCCAGGCGATGCCCTCCACCAGCTGGCGGTATTCCTCCGGGTGGAGATAGCGCAGGGCAAGGTCTTCCAGTTCCGTCTTGAACCGGTCGATGCCCAGCCGGCCGGCGATGGGGGCGTAAATGTCCAGCGTCTCGCGGGAAATCTGCTTCTGGCTTTCCGGGGGCAGGTACTGGAGGGTCCGCATGTTGTGGAGGCGATCGGCGAGCTTGATGATCACGATGCGGATATCCTTGGCCATGGCCAGGAGCATCTTCCGGAAGTTTTCCGACTGCTGTTCCTCGTGGGTGGCCAGGGTCATCTTGCTGATCTTGGTGAGGCCGTCCACCAGGTCGGCGATCTCCGGTCCGAATAACTCCTTGATCTCCTCCAGGGTGGCAAAGGTGTCTTCCACCGTGTCGTGGAGGAGGCCCGCCGCCACCGTGGCAATGTCCATCCTCATGTCCGCCAGGATGGCTGCGTCTTCCAGGGGATGGATGAGGTAAGGCTCCCCGGAGAGACGGTCCTGCCCCTGGTGGACTTTCGCGGTGTAGACGTAGGCCTTCTCGATCTGGCCGAGGTTGACGCTGGGAAAGTTACGGCTGACTTTTTCCAGTATGTCGTTGAGGCGGATCATGGCAAAACAATTGCCCGTTGAGGGTTGCCGGCTTTAGATCAATGAAGTTTTGTTGTCGTCTCCTGCGTTTGACCGGAAAAGGGAAACTGGCAACCGGGAACTATTTTTTCTTCTGATCGGTAATCCATTCCTTCACCCAGGAAACGGCTTGATCCAGGGGAACCATCTGCACTTCTCCGGTCCGCCGAACCCTGACCTCCACTGCTTTCTCCTTCAGGGTTTTGCCGCTGAGGGTCAGGCGCAGCGGCGACCCGAGGAGATCGGCGTCCTTGAACTTCACCCCCGGCGCCTTGTTTCAGATTCACGGGCAGGAGGTGGGCTTCGAAGGGGGTTATGGATAGGGGAAAAATGATTCCGTCCGCGTCGTGGTTCTGCTCCACGGCGGCAGCGATGATGCGGGCAGGCCCGATCCCGTAGCTTCCCATGACGATCGGTTTCTCCTGACCCTGGCGGTCCAGGTACAAGGCCTTGAGGGGGACGCTGTACTTGGTTCCCAGCTTGAAAATGTTTCCGATCTCAATCGTCTTTTCCACCTTGAGGGGCGCCTGGCATGCGGGGCAAGCATCCCCGGACATGGCCCGGTGAATGTCGGCAAAACGTGCGGAGAAATGCTTTCCCGGCACGACCCCGCGCAGATGATAACCCTCCCGGTTGGCGCCAGCGACGAAAACTCCTTCCCCCAGGGAGGTATCGGCGATCATGGGAATTGACTGTTTGGGAGAAAGCCCGGCCGGGCCGAGAAACCCTGCTTCCACGCCGGTGAATTCCTTGACTTCCTCCCGGTGGGCGGGACGAAATTCCCCCACCAGGGCCCGGAACTTTTTCTCGTGAAGCTGCTGGTCGCCCCGCACCAGGGCCATCACGGGTTTGTCTTCGACCATGAGCAGCAGAGACTTGATGGTCAGCCGGGGAGAAATCCCCAGGAAAGCGCAGACTTCTTCGATGGTCCGGGAATCCGGGGTGGCAACCTCCTCGAATTTCCAGGGGGGAAAAGAAGGGGACGGAGGGGTGGAATGGGCCAGTTCCAGATTGGCGGCATAGCCGCACTTTTCGCAGAGGGCCACTTCATCCTCGCCCGCCTCGCTGGGGGCCATGAACTCATGGGCTCCCGCCCCGCCCATCATGCCCGGGTCGCTCTCCACGGCGTGGAACTTCACCCCGCACCGGCTGAAAATCCTGACGTAGGCTTCGTAGTGGAGCTGGTAGCTGTGGTCCAGCCCGGCCGCGTCCAGGTCCAGGGTGTAGGAGTCCTTCATCAGGAATTCCCGGGTGCGCAGGACCCCGCTCTTGGGGCGGGCTTCGTCCCTCAGCTTGGTCTGGATCTGGTACCAGATCTGGGGGAGGTCCCGGTAGGACCGGATCTCCCGCGCGGCCAGCCAGGCGATGATCTCTTCGTGGGTCATCCCCAGAACCATGTCCCGCTGGTTCCGGTCTTTCAGGCGGAACATCTCCTCCCCGATGTCATACCATCTTCCGGACTGCTGCCAGACTTCGGCGGGGTGGAGGACGGGCATGGTGATCTCCTGCCCGCCGATGGCGTTCATTTCTTCCCGGATGATGCGGTTCACCTTTTCCAGGGAACGGAGCCCCAGGGGAAGGTGGATGTAAAGGCCGGCGGCCAGCTGCCGCACCATCCCCGCCCGCACCATCAATTTATGGCTGACCGCCTCGGAATCGGCCGGGTCTTCCCGTAAGGTTTGAAAGAGTTTCTTCGAATACCGCATGAACCGTCCCTTTCAGGTTTGTTGCCGGAGCGCCTCCGCTTCCTCCAGGAGGGCTGCGACCATTTCCGTCTCTTTGACTTGACGCAGGACTTTCCCCTTGCGGAATAGGAGGGCCATCTTTTTGCCCGCGGCAATGCCCACATCGGCCTCCCTGGCCTCGCCCGGGCCATTGACCGGGCAACCCATGACGGCGATTTGCAGAGGCTCAGGCCAGCGGGCAACTTTCGCTTCAATTTTTCGAACCACCGGAAGAAGACGGGTCTGGCTTCGCCCGCAGAGGGGGCAGGAAATGATTTCCACCCCCCTGCGGCGCAGACCCAGAGATCTCAGAATATGATAGGCCGCCCTCACTTCCAGAACCGGGTCAGCGCTCAGGGAGACCCGCAGGGTGTCCCCGATCCCTTGGTGAAGAAGGATCCCCAGACCCACGGCGGATTTAATGCCCCCGGAGAAAGGGGGCCCGGCTTCGGTCACCCCGATGTGCAACGGATAATTCGTGATCCGGGAGATCCTCTGATAGGCCTCAATGGTGGAGAGCGGATCGGAAGCCTTGAGGGAAATCTTGATCAGGTTGAAATCCAGGTCCTCCAGCAGGCGGACATGAGCCAGGGCGCTTTCCACCAGGGCTTCGGGGGCGGGCCAACCGTATTTTCTTTGCAGGCCTTTTTCCAGAGACCCAGCGTTCACCCCGATCCGGATCGGAACCTTTCGCTCCCTGGCGGCCTGGACGACCCTGGTGACCCGTTCTCGGCTGCCGATATTTCCCGGGTTCAGACGAAGGCCGGCAACTCCCTGTTCCAGGGCTTCCAGGGCGAGACGGAAATCGAAGTGAATGTCGGCAATCAGGGGGATGCGGATTCTTTTCCTGATCTCTCCCAGCTTGCCTGCGGCTTCCCGGTCGGGAACCGCAACCCGTATCGCTTCGCAGCCCGCCTCTTCCAGGCGATGGATCTGAGCCACCGTGGCGGATACATTGCGGGTATCGGTTTTGGTCATGGACTGAACGACGATGGGGGCTCCGCCTCCTACGGGAACAGAACCGATAAGTACCCGGCGGGTTGGATTGCGGGGTAGACAGGTTGAAGTCTGCAATTTAAGGTCCGTGAGGTTGAGGGAAAAGGGCACCCTCCATTCGGTCCTGAGAGGGGAGAGAATCTCTCCCATCCTGCGCGGGAAGGGCGCACACCTTTTCCGAAATTTATGGTTAAACTCCTGTTTATATTAAAAAATTATCAGAGATCGGGAGGGATGTCAAGAAAAGGGAAATGGAACCCGGGTTGTGCCCCGGGGGGGGAATAAGCAAGGCTGAACCGACCCGACCAAAAAACACGGCGAATCAGGCGGGATTTTTTTCCAATGGAGTGGAAATGGAGACTTTATTCTGAATCCGGAGGTCGAAGATGTTTCCCAGGTTACGGTGATCGCGGATGAACCGCTCGATCAACTCGAGTTCGGAGTCTTTGAAATCTTTCTCACAGCGGTGGAGTACGTTTTCCCAGAGGGAGTCGCGGATGCTGCCGTACGTGAGCAGGGAATTTTCCCCGGGCAGGGTGCTTTCCATTTCTTCCCGCCATCTCTCCGGGGAGATCCCCCGGACTTCTTCCTGGAAGGCCTCGATGAATTTCCCCACTTTTTCCGGCGGCAGGGGGAAGGAACCGTTCAGGCATCCGATCTTCCTGCGGAGCTCTTCCTCCTGGATTTCCAGGGAGATGTCCGCCACCCGGATCTGCCCGGGAATGAGCTCATAGAAAGCCGGACGGTCGTAGCCTTCTTTAACCCGCTTGATCAGGAACCTTTCTTTCCCGTTTCCGGCCTCCATATAAGTGACCCGGCAGGGCTCGAAAGCTGGCCGGTCGCTGACCATTGCCTCGGGATCCACGAGCAGCTCTTCCAGAACATGGCCCCGATGGAGTTCCAGGAATTCCTTTTGCCCCTCCAGATTGTCCGAAGCCCACTCCACCCCCGGGAGAGTCGAGGATTCACCGAAATCTCCAAACCGGTCGTAATGGGGGATGACTTTGTTGCATTGGGTGCAGCGGATCAGCTTTTCTACCATGCCGGATTCTCTCTCCTTAGTGGAAGCTGACGGAGGGATGGATGGAGGGAAAGCCCCCGTCTCTTTTGAGGGTTTTCAAGAAGACCTGTACGATCTGAGGATCGAATTGGGTTCCGGCGTTCTGTTCGATCTCTTCCTGGACCTTTTTCAGGGAAAGCCCGGGGCGGTAGGGGCGGTCCGAAATCATGGCGTCATAAGAGTCCGCCAGGGCGATGATCCGGGCCAGCAGGGGAATATCCTCCCCCGTCAAGCCATCGGGGTAGCCCTTCCCATCCCATCGCTCGTGGTGATGACGGATCGCCGAGATGATGGTGTGGGAAAAGGCCAGGGGTTCGATAAGGTGGACCCCCTTCACCGGGTGGAGCCGGATGTCCAAGCTGTCTTTTTCGCTGAGGTTGGTCTTTTTCAGGAGACGATTGCTGAGTCCAACCTTGCCGATGTCGTGGAGAAGCGTGGCAATCTGCAGGTCTTCCTTCTCCTGCGGGGACAGGCGGAGATCCTGGGCGATCAGGTCGGAATAGACCGATACCCGCTCGGAATGACCGCTGGTGTAAGGTTCCTTGCTCTCCAGGATGTAGATGAGGACTTTGAGAAAGTCCAGGTAGTTCACCGAAACCTTCTGCATCCGGAGGTGTTCGAGCTGCTGGATGGATTCCTCGATTTCACGGGACAGCTCCTGGGCCTCGGGGGGGAGGTCGAGGCTGGCGCTCAGGGTGGCCAGGGCCTCGCCCTGCGCGTCTATTCCCATGTGCCTTAGGGCCTTGAACCTCTGGAGGAGGTTCTTGATGGCCAGGTTTAAATTCCTCCGTTCCACCGATTTTTTGACGATGGAGATGATTTCGGCCACGTTGAAGGGCTTGAAGATGAAATCCACCGCCCCCAGGCGGAAGGCCTCCACGGCGTTGTTCATGGTTCCATAGCCGGTGATGACCACGACTTCGATGTCCGTCCGGATTTTCTTGATCTCCCGCAATACATCAATTCCGGAGAGTCCCGGCATCCGCAGGTCGAGGGTGACCAGATCAACTTTTTGCCGGCAAACGAAGTCGATGGCGTCCTGGCCGTTGTCCACGGCATGGACGTCATAGATGGGTTTAAGGATCATGCGGAGGGATTCCCGGGGGCCAAATTCATCATCCACAACCAATACCGACCCTTTGGCGTACATACCGTTCTCAGTGGAGGGAAAATTTGAAGGCCTGCCCACGAAGTTTGGGGCATCCTTGCTTGAGCAAGTTTTGTGCCTTCGGGAGTCTCTCATCCGGTTATTAATTTTTTTTGATTCTATTAGGCTTTTTTGGAAAACCGGGTTTAAGCCGCTGACCGGGAAAGAATTAATAGTTCTTAATTGTCAATTATCTGACGGAAGGAGTAGGTTTTTTTTTGACTCCTAATTGCCCGGGGCATCGGGAGCCAGGTCGTTGCCGCCGTTCCATCCAGGATAGACCTCTTTGTTGTCAGTCAGGGAAGAACGAAGGCCTTTGATTTGCTGGATGAGATTCTTGATTTTGAGGTTGTAGGCCCTCCGCTCGAAGGATTTGCTCACGATGGCTATGATATCAGCGACATTAAAGGGCTTGGATATAAAATCCCCGGCGCCAAAGCGGATGGCTTCCTGGGCATTGCTCAAAGTTCCGTACCCGGTAATGACGATAACTTCCACATCTGGTTGAAGTTTTTTGATTTCCCGTAAAACATCTATGCCCGACAGTCCGGGCATCTTCAAATCGAGGGTAACCAGGTCGATATTCTTATCATGGATGCAACGGAGGGCCTCACTCCCGTCCCCTGCGGTAAAGACCTCATAGATGGGTTTCAAAATCATTCTTAGAGACTCACGGGGACC
>LJUR01000161.1 GCA_001304105.1 Deltaproteobacteria bacterium SM23_61 | reverse complement strand
GTGTAGTAGGGGGTCATGAACTTTTCCCGGTATTCCTGGATCTTTTCCTCCCGCACTTGAGCCTTGTCCGCGGCGGCATTGATCTCCTTCCGGAATAGAATCCGGACCGCCCCTTCGGCACCCATGATGGCAATCTCCGTCGTGGGCCAGCCCAGGACCAGGTCTGCTCCCAGCTCCTTGTTGCTCATGGCGGCAAAGGCCCCCCCGTAGGCCTTCCGGATGACGCAGGTGATTTTGGGGACCGTCGCTTCCTTCCAGGCGTAGAGCATCTTGGCTCCGTGGCGGATGATCCCCTTGTGCTCTTCCTTCATCCCGGGCAGGTAGCCGGGAACGTCCACCAGGGAGATGAGGGGGATGTTGAAGCAGTCGCAGGTCCGGATGAACCGGGCCGCCTTGTCCGCGGCATCGCAGTCGATGGCCGAGGCCAGGAACATGGGATTGTTGGCCACGATTCCCACGGCCTTTCCGTTCATCCGGGCCAGACCCGTGACCATATTTCGGGCAAAGCCGGCCCTGACCTCCAGGAACTCCCCGTGGTCGACAATCAGGGAGATCAGACGGCGCATGTCGTACACTTTCTTGGGGCTGTCGGGGACCATGTCGACCAGGGCTTCTTCGCACCGATCCGGATCGTCCAAACAGGGGATGACCGGGGGCTTCTGATTGAAACTGGAGGGAAAGAAACTCAGGAGCTTCTTCACTTTGGCCAGGCAATCCAGGTCATTCTCCCCGACGAAATCCGCGACCCCGGAAACCTGATAATGGACCTTGGCCCCCCCCAGTTCCTGGCTTCCCACGTCCTGTCCGGTGACCTCTTTGATCACCAGGGGGCCGGTGATGAACATCTGGCTGGTCTTGTCCACCATGAAGATGAAATCGGTGAGGGCCGGGGAATAGACGCCCCCGCCGGCGCAGTTCCCCATGATGACCGAAATCTGGGGCACAACCCCCGAGGCCTCCACGTTTTCCGCGAAGATCAGGGAGTAAGCCCCGCTCCCTTCCTGGATCCTCCCCCCTGCCGAGTCGATGAGGCCCACGACCGGCGCCTGGGCCTGCCGGCCCATGCGGATGATGGAGGCGATCTTCTGCCCGTGGACCAGCCCCACGGACCCTCCCATGACGGTGAAATCCTGGGCGTAGAGGAAAACCACCCTTCCATCGATCTTCCCGTACCCGGTGATGACCCCGTCGCCCCAGGGACGATTCTTCTCCATGCCGAAATCCGTGCACTGGTGCTGGGCCAGCATGTTCACTTCCACGAAGGTGCCGGGATCCAGGAGGTGATCGACCCGTTCCCGGGCGGTGAGCTTGCCCAGGCGGTGTTGTTCCTCCACATACTTCTTTCCCCCTCCGGCTCGGACCGTTTCCTCGATCTGGCGCAGCTTTTCAATTTCATCCCTTACGCGACCCATATTGCCTTCCTCCAAGCCGACAAAGGCCGGCTCGTTTTGAAATCTTAATAAAACCCAATATATCGACAATTAAATAAGAGTCCCCTCTTTGTCAACTGAAATTTACATCGCCCCAGGCCCGGGTCGTGATATAGTAAGCCACAGGAAGAACGGAGGGAGGGAAAATGGCAGAATCACTCCTGAAGAGACTGGAAGAAGAGATCCTGGTCATGAGCGGGGCCATGGGAACCATGATGGCTAAAATGGGGGCCGACCTGGGAGGGTGTATCGGCCAGTGGATCATCGAGCATCCCGGGGCCTACCAGGATTTGGTGGGTGATTATTTCCGGGTGGGCTGCGATATCGTTTCCGGGGGCACCTTCAGTCTGAACCGGATTTCCCTGGCCAAGTTCGGCCTCGCGGAGAAGACCGGGGAATTAAACCGGGGGACGATTCGGATCATCAAAGGGGTCCAGCCGGAGGGGAAATACGTCGCTGGGAGCATGGGGCCCACGGGAAGAATGTTGAAACCCCTGGGGGATTTGGATCCTCAGGAGGCTCGCGAAGCCTTTTCCGAACAGGCCCGCGCGCTGGCGGAGAGCGGGGCAGAGATCCTCAACATCCTCACCATGTATGACCTGGAAGAGGCGGTCATCGCCCTCCGGGCGGCGAAAGAGGAAACCCCTCTTCCGGTTTTCGTCTCCCTGGCTTTCAACCCGGGGGCCCAGGGGTACCGGACCATGATGGGAGTGAGCCCGGAGTCGGCAGCCCGCCGACTGGATGCCGAAGGGGCCGACGTAATCGGGGCGAATTGCGGGGGCGTCACTCTCGGCCAGATAACCGAAGTGATCGGCCTGATGAAGGCGAACTGCCGGAGGCCCCTGTTGGTCAAGCCCAACGCCGGTTCGCCGCAGATGGTGGAGGGGAAGGAGAAGTATACGGCTGCTCCCGAGGAATTTGCCGAGCATGTTGGAAACTGGGTTGCGGAGGGGGCGCGGATCGTTTCCGCCTGCTGCGGCTCCAGTCCGCCGCACGTCGAAGGGATGGTGAAAAGGCTGAGAAGTCTCCGTTAATAAACCTTCTCTCCGCAGAAGCGCCGGCAAATATCTTGATTCCCGCATCGGAGGCCGGGCTCGATCAGAGGAGATCGCGTTAGCATTTCGTGACTCGCGGAGAACATGGATCGCAAAATAAATTATCCTTTTCGCAGCTTGGCGACTGCTCTTGCCAACGCTTTCACGAACTGGTCCACTTCCGTTTCGCCCATGGGTGTGGAGAGGCAGCCCAGTCCTTCCTTGGAAATGATGACCCCTTCATCCAGCAGGTTCCGATGGAGCCGGTTGAACCGTTCTTGCGGCGCCGCCTTGCGAATGGAGGTTCGGTAGTCGGTGATCGGCTCATCGGTCATCAGCAGGCGGAAAAGCGAGCCCTCGCCCGTCAATTGCCCCGGTTCACCCGCCGCGGCAAAAACCTCATTGGACTTTTTGCGCAGCAGATCTCCCAGCCGGTTGATCCGGGCGTACACGGGCGGGGTCATCTGCTCCATGGCCGCCAGCCCCGCAGCCATGGTCAAGGGGTTGGCGCTGGCGGTGCCGCCGGAGATCACCCTGGGCGAACCCTGGCTCGGGTCGAGCAGATCCATGACTTCCGCCTTGCCCCCCACCGCTCCCACCGGCAGCCCGCCCCCCATGATCTTGCCGAAAGTGGTCAGGTCCGGATCCCCCCCGTATTTGCCCTGCGCCCCGCCGGAATCAACCCGGAAGCTGATCACCTCGTCGTAGATCGTAAGAATTCCATGGGCGCGGGTGATCTCCCGGAGGAACTTGAAGAATCCCTCGGCAGGAAGAGGGAACCCGCCTTTGTTCGACAGAGGATCGAGGATCAGGGCGGCGATCGACTGGCCGTGCCGCTCCAGGAGTCTCTCCACCGCCTTCTGATCGTTGAAAGGCATAACCAGGACATCGCCCAGGACCGTATCGGCCAGCCCCCCCGAGCTGGGCGTGCTTGCCGGAGCCTCGGACGGTCCCCAGTTGGCCGGGGTCGAGGAAAAACTCACCTGTACATAGTCATAATAGCCGTGGTAAAACCCCTCGAACTTGGCAATCCGGCTCCGCCCGGTATAGGCCCGGGCCAGCTTGATGGCCATCATGACCGCTTCCGTGCCGGAGTTGGAAAAGCGGATCTTTTGCAGCGATTTGACCCTCTCGATCATCAAGCGGGCCAGGCGGACTTCCGGTTCCGAGGGTTCGGAAAAGGCTGTCCCCCGTTCGATCTGCTCGAAAAGCGCTTTCTTGATAGCCGGGTTGCCGTGCCCGTGGATCAGGGCGGTCATATTGTTCAGGAAATCCAGCCGCCGGGTCCCTTCCACATCGGTGAGATGGCATCCCTCCGCCGATTGGGCGTAGATGGGGTAAGGCCTGAAGTAATAGTGAATCCGGGAAGTTCCCCCGGGTATGTATTGACTTGCTTCCCCATACAGCCGTGCCGTTTCTGAGGACGGATCTAAAAACCCCTTTCCCTTCTCGCCCTTTCCCATGAATATTCTCCTTTTTTTATGACCCTTCAGCTTTTTGGGTATGTTTGATGATCGCCTCTACGATCCGCGGCCACGCCCCGCCGTGGGGGAGATCATGCCCCATCCCTTCTATTAAAATCAGTTGAGCTCCCGGTATTGCTTTGGCTGTGTCCTTGCCCCCCTCGACCGGGACGAGGGGGTCGCTCGTTCCATGAATGACCAGCGTAGGAACCTGAATCGAAGAAAGGGCGGATGCTCGGTTGCCGTGGCTGAGAATGGCCACAAGTTGCCGGGCCGTTCCTTTGGCAGTTACGCTGGGCATCCCGGTACCTCCTGATTCTTCGATAAGACCGCGCTTGGCGGGCCTTTAAATATATAATAAAGGAAGGGAATCGGGTGTCAATCGAAATGGAAGCGAATGGGTGCCGGTCTGGCAAATATCTACAGCTTCGGATCAGGGTTTTCCGTATTCATCCCGCCTTGCTGGACAAGAATGCGGGCATGGGACGCTGCGTGCCGCCAGACCTTTGCCTTTACGTACTCCGGGTCCGCGAACCATGCCTGAACATGATCCTCGGACGGGAACTCCAAGATAACCATTCTCTCCTTGTATTCCTCTCCCTCGATTGTCGTAACCTTTTCGCCGCGCGTTAGGAACTTCCCGCCGTGCCTTTTGACGATTGGCGGTGTCACATCCGTGTACTTCTTGTATGTTTCTGGATCATGGATCGACATCATGGAAATTACGTAGGCTGGCATGGGAATCCTCCTTTTCCGTCAGGTGAATTTCATTTCCGATCAGGAAATTTTATCACAACCTGCTGGGTTTTTTGAGAAGGTTTTTACCAGGGATGCAGGGCCTTTTCGGGAGGGATTACCGCTATATTTTCAGGGGATTTAAAAAGCTTTGAAATACAATTCGTTTATGCAATGATGTGGACAAATCGGGCGGTTCCAGTTAATGGGCGAATTCCTGGAGCATGGATTTATTGAGGTATAAAAAGTATTTTATTACGCAGGATCAATCATTGGTCTTATGAATCGACAAGAGGAGGTATATATGCCGACAGAACTGGATCGATACAGAAAATACGGTGAGCGGATCGAAGCGCTGATCCGACCGGCAACCTTTCCTCTGGCCATAAAACTGATTCAATCGGAGAGTGAAATACAGCCCGAGTATAAAAGACCTTCCCGAGAAATGGGATTACAGAATTTTGTCTGCCAGAATTTTAAAATGGCCCGCTCCTACGGCTGGACTATGGCCGTCACGGAGGCGGATATAAACTGCAAGCTAGCCCGCGTGCTTTATGGATGGGACATACCTGCTGCGGAAGAAAAAAAGTGGGCTGAAGCATTCAGCGTTGGGCTGTATGCGAGGGACAGAGTCACCGAGAGCAAATTTGGGCAACATCTTTATTCCCTGGATAGGGAATTCGCAGGGCTGATCATTTCTCCCTTGACGCGGACAAAAATTATACCGGACAGCGTATTGGTATACTGTCTGCCGGCTCAGGCAATGCGGTTTGTCCAAGGGTATCTGTTTATGGAAGGGGGGGTGTTGGAATTCAGTGCGGCGGGAAGAGTGGGTTCCTGTCATGAGGGGGTGATTAAGACAATAAAAACCAACAAGCCGCAGTATGTAACCTTGGGCAACGGAGACCGCATTTGGGGCGGAGCCCAGGATTACGAAGTCATGTTTTCCTGCCCGGGAGAAAAACTGGATATCCTGCTGGAAGGCCTTGAGAAGACTCATACTGCAGGTTTGCGGTATCCCATACCGCAATACATGAACTATTCCCCCGGTTTTCAGGCATCCTTTGAAAAGGCAGCCATGGAGCGGGCAGGCGGTACGCTTGAGAAGAAGGGATAAATAAGCGCCAAATCTTCACTGTCGGCAGTCCATTATCTCCTTTTCGGCAGTCATTCAGGGTTTTTCCGATTCATACGCCATGCCCAATCTCACGGTAGGAGTCTAACTCTTCTATAATCTTGACGGTTGAGGCTCTGCAGGGGTTCAGATGGATGGAGCGGGCATAAATAAAATTTGAATATATTGAACAAGGTCCCCTAAGTGTTTTCCCTCTTGATTTTGGTTCTTGACATCATGAATTATATTTCATAAAGTACTTTTCACGATTTCTTTGCCGGTCTCAATAAACCCATCAACATAAAGAAAGGGGAACAAGAATATGTCCGTTTCGATCAGGGAAAATGAGCCTGAGATGAACCGCAGGGAATTTGTAAAAACCGCTGCGGCGGGAGCCGCCGGTTTAGCTCTCATGGGTTTGCCAGCAGGGAAAACGGACGCGGTGGAGAAATATCCTCATTGGGGGGAAGTTGTAGTAATTCGGGATGACAGCGTTACTGTTGGGCCTAAAATCAATGAAAAAATCGTCCAGTCTATGCTGGATGAGGCCATCCAGGTTTTCACCAAAGGAGGCGGATGGCCATCTCTCATTCCATCCTACAAGACCGGGGAGACGGTGGCCATCAAAGTCAATGGTCAAAATCCCCTCTCATCGACCCATTGGCAGGTCGTCAAGGCCGTCATCACTGGACTGGTGGGGATGGGAGTACCGCCGAATCATATCGTCGTTTGGGATGCCGAGGGTGAAAGCCTGAAGTACACCACGATGTACATGCTCACCTTTGGTTTCAGCGGGCTGCGGGTAACGGCCACGGACAGATTAAGTGATCGCTTCGATCGGAGCAAGACGATGGATATCCGAGGAAATCCTACCTGCCTGAGCCGAATTTTGACCGACGCCGCCCACCTGATCAACGTTCCGGTGTTGAAGAATCATTTTGAAGCGGGGGTTACCTTTGCCTTAAAGAATCATGTCGGCTCGGCAGGGGAAAGTATTAAAGATCGGCAAAAGATCTTTCACCACCCTCCGGAAGCAGGAAACCGGTTCCATCAAATTTTCGGGCGCGGGAGGCCGATCGCGGAAAGCATTGCCCTGATTAACACCGCCCCGGATATCAGGAATAAGACCCGATTAATCGTCGGAGACGCCATATTCGGTGTCTACCTGAGAGGACCAGGGGGAGAACCGGAATTTGCTTACAATGGTTTGATTATTGGAACCGATCCTGTGGCCACCGATCACCAGGCCCGGCTGATCATCGAGAATGAAAGAAGGAAAAACAACATACCCATAGTCCCCTCATCGCACATTGAACAGGCCATAAAATTGGGGCTGGGAGCGCCTATCGATGAAATGAAGGTTATCCCTGTGGACCGGACCAAAAAAGGATAAGGATTTTATGCATGAAAATTCGGGCTAGCGGGCTGTTGATTTTGGGGTTTTCGGTCCTGTTTTGCGGATTCGCCTGGCCTGGTCAGAGCTCGGAGAGGCCCGAGAAGCTTCTTGGATTGATGACTCTTCTTCCTGCGGATGATGAAGTCCCGGGGTGGAAACGTTCCGAGAAGATTCTTAGGGCCTCAAAGCAGGAGGATCTTTATAGGATTTTTAACGGGGGAGCAACCCTATACATCCAGCACGGTTTTCGTTCCTTCGTGGGGCAAAGTTACAAGGGGACAAAAGGAACGGAGCTCGAGGTGTATATTTTTGATCAAGGTGCACCTCAAAGTGCAGAAGATTTATACGATAACCCATTCACGAAGCCGAACCGCACCAAGGAAATAGCTGACCTCGGAGAAAAAGCCCGGATAGACATGACCTCCTTATTTTGCTATGTAGTAGAGTTTATTCAGAATCGGTTTTATGTGCGGGTGATTGTTCAGGACAGAACTGACGAAGGGTTGAATACAGCTATTTCCTTTACCCGGTCTATCTCCAACCGGATTAAATGATTTTGCCTCTCAGGTTTCCGAGGCGATGCTTCCGGGGAGCTTCTTTTTCATCATTCAAAACAGAGATTTTGGCTTTTGGAATTCGGTGCCTAGCAGGTTGCTGAAAAAAAGCAGGAATCCAGGGTTTCCCGTGAAAACGGGAACCCAGATTTTCTTTACTGGTTCCCCGCTTCCGCGGGGACAACGTCTGGACTCCCGCTCCCTGCTTAAAATATGCAGGGACAAGCTTTGCGGGAGTGACGGAAAATTGTGTTTTTTCTGCATCCTGCTAATCTGCCGGCTTCAGGACTCCTTTTTCCTTGAGCCTTTCAATCTTTCCCGAAGAGTACCCCAGGATTTTTTTGAGTACCTCTCCCATATTAGCAGTTTCTGGTTTCGAGTTTCGTGTTTCAGGTTTTACTGGTTTGCAGCTTTTAACCCGAAACTCGAAACCCGTAACTGCTTTTCTCTGAATGTTTCTGTTTTCGGGTCCTTGATTTTGTGGCTTTGAGGCTTTTGACCTGAAACCCGAGACCCGAAACCCGAAACCTTTCTTATAGTGCTGCCGGCTGGTATTCCCCGAAGACCTCCCGGAGAGTGTCGCAGATCTCCTGCACGGTAGCGTAGGTCTTCACGCATTCAATCAGCGTGGGAAACAGGTTGACTTCCTCCTGGGCGGCTTCGCCCTTCAGCTTTTTGAGCAACTCGGCCACCTTCTTCGAATCCCGGCTCTTCTTGACTTCCTTCAATCTCTCGATCTGCACCTTCTCTGCCTGTTCCTGCCGGTCCGGGTCGTAGGGGTGGGGGACCAGACGGGCGGTCTGCACCTCCAGCTCTTCCTCTCCCGTGTAACAGTTGACCCCGATGATGAGGTCTTCCCCCTCCTCGAGCCTCTTCTGGCGCTCGTAAGCGCTCCTGGCCACTTCCCGCAGAAGGTAGCCGCTCTCGATGGCTTTCACCACCCCCCCCATGGACTGAATCCTGTCGAACTCCGCCCAGGCGGAGTTCTCAACCTGGTCGGTCAGGGATTCGACGTAGTAGGACCCGGCCAGAGGGTCCATGACCTCCGTGAGCCGGGCCTCGTTCTGGAGGATGCGGGCCGCGTCTTCGCTCAGCTGAATGGCTTCCAGGCTCCAACCCAGGCCCAGAGGTTCATCGAAAGGCGGGTTGCAGTTGGGGGGCCCCCCGGACAGGGCGGCGGCGATCCCGCCCACGATGGATCGGGTCAGGTTGTTGAGAGGACGGTGGACCGAGCAGTTGACCCGGCCGCAGTGGGCGGTGGAGGCCATGCGGAGCAGCATGGACCGCTCGTTCTTGGCCCCGAATTTTTCCTTCACCACCTTGGCCCACATCCTCCGCGCGGCGCGGTGGAAGGCGATCTCCTTGAAGAATTCCATGGACCCGCCGAAGGCATTGAAGCTGAACCGCGGGGCGAAGTCGTCCACCGGCAGTCCCGCGTTCACCCCTTCCTGGAGATAAGCGGCTCCGATGGCCATGCTGAAAGCCAGGTCCTGCTCCCGGGTGGCCCCGGCCTCGCGGATGTGGAACCCGCCCATGCTGGTGATGTTCACGTTGGGAAGGTGCTTGGTGAAGAAGACCACGCTGTCCCGGAACATGCGCATGGCATGGCGGGGGGGGAAGATGTAGGTTCCCCGGGCAATGTATTCTTTCAGGATTTCATTCTGCGGCGTGGCCCGCAGTTTGTCCCAGGAGATGCCCCGTTTGTCCGCCAGGGCCAGGTACATGGCCATGATGATATTGGACGGGGCGTTG
>LJUR01000160.1 GCA_001304105.1 Deltaproteobacteria bacterium SM23_61 | reverse complement strand
ATAGGGAAACTGGCCCGGCCCGGGGATTTTCTTGACTTCACCCGGTACCGCCCCATGCTTTACCTGGAAGAGGGGGTTCGACGGGTAAAGATTCCCAACACCACTCTCAGCTACGCGAAGCGAGAAAAGGGAAACGATTTTCTCTTCCTGCGGCTTCTGGAGCCCCACGCCCGGGGGGAAGACTTCGTTGATTCCGTACTGGAGATCTTCAAGGTTTTTAAGGTGAAACGGTACTGCGTCCTGGGAAGCATGTACGACGCGGTCCCGCACACCAAGCCCCTGCTGGTCAACGGCAGGGCTGCCGGGAAGGACGCGGAGCAGGACCTGAAGAAGGCGGGGGTTCAGCAGAGCAACTACCAGGGCCCTACCACCATCACCCATCTGATCGCCCAGAATTCCCCGGACCTGGGGATCGAAACCATCACCTTCATCGTTTCTCTCCCCCAGTACGTGAACATGGAGGAGGATTACCTGGGGAAAGTCCGCCTGTTAGAGGTCATGAATCTGCTGTACGACATTCCCATCGATAAAAAGGATTTTGACAAGGCGGCCAGGCAGCGGAGTTTAATCAGCCAGAAGGTCGAGGGTTCACCGGAGTTGAAACAGGTTCTTCCCCACCTGGAAGCCATCTACGGGATGAGAATCGCGAAAAAAGAATCCGAGGGAATGCCCGGCCTCTCCCCCGAGATGGAGGAAAAGTTCTGGGAGACTGACGGGAAAGACATCGGTAAGGCCTAGCCTGCCAAAGGGCATCCTTCCCCCAGGCCGTGCTTACTCCCAGCCGATGGGTTCGTAGCCCTTCTCGCGCAGGCAGCGGTTGACGAAGTTTTTATAGGTGGGAGACGGGCGGGAGGCCCGGGAAGCGCCCCGAATGATTCCGGCCACGGCTCCGCCGGCCGCCCCGATGGCCGCACCCCTTCCCAGATTGCCGGTTACCGCCCCCATGGCCCCTCCCACGGCCGCGCCGGCCCCCGCTCCCGCTGCCGTGCTTCCCACTACTTTCGCTTCCGGGTTGGATTTGACGTAGGCCTCGGCCATCTCCATGCATTCGGCGATATCCGTCTGAGCTTGAGCTTCCCCGACCTGCTTCAGCTGGGCGTTCGGATAGAGGACCGGGCGCTGATAACCGCAGCCGGCGAGGAATATAACAATAAAGGCTGCCAAGATCTTGGGCATTAGGTCCCTTCCCAGGGAATCTTATAAAATTATAGGACAAAAACCTAAGAAAATCAAAACCACCCTGAAAGCACGGAGGGGCGGTTGACGAGCCGCCCCTGTCTTTTTTAGATTTTCCTTGAGCCTCGCTCCTCGGACCTCGAACCTCGGGCCTTTTTCTTCAAACCTTCGGCAGATCTTTCAGCGCCTCCCGGATCTTTTCCTCCGGATACTCGTAGTCTTCCAATTTTTTCGATAGAAACGAATCGTAAGCGGCCAGGTCGAAGTGGCCGTGGCCGCTGAAGTTGAAGACGATAGCCTTCTCCTCCTTCTTCTCCCGGCACTTTAGGGCCTCGTCGATGACCGCCCGGATGGCGTGGGCCGTTTCCGGGGCCGGGATGGTTCCTTCCGTCCGGGCAAAGAGCATGGCGGCCTCGAAGACCGGATTCTGCGGGTAGGCAACGGCTTCGACGACCCCCTCGTCGTACAGAAGACAGAGAAGGGGGGCATCTCCATGGTAGCGGAGTCCCCCGGCGTGAATCCCGGGGGGAACAAAGGTATGGCCCAGGGTGTACATCTTCACGATGGGGGCCATCCGCGCCGTGTCCCCGAAGTCGTAGCGGTACAACCCTTTGGTGAGGGTGGGGCAGGCGGTGGGCTCAGCGGCCACGAAGCGGATCTTTTTCCCCTGCTTTTTTTCGGGGAAGAAGGGAAAGCAGAACCCGGCATAGTTGCTCCCTCCCCCCACGCACCCGACGAGGACATCGGGTTCCACGCCGATCTTCTTCAGCTGGGCTTTGGTCTCCAGTCCCACGACCGTCTGGTGGAGAATGACATGATTGAGCACGCTGCCCAGGGAATACCGGGTATCTTCCCTTTGGACGGCGTCATTCACCGCTTCGCTGATGGCGATCCCCAGGCTTCCCGGGGAATTCGGGTCCTGGGCCAGGATCATTCGGCCGGCTTCCGTCTGATCGCTGGGGCTGGGGGTTACCGAGGCACCCCAGGTTTCCATCATCACCCGGCGGTAGGGCTTCTGCTGGTAGCTCACCTTGACCATGTAAACCTTGCACTCCAGGCCAAAGACATTGCAGCCAAAGGCCAGGGCGCTGCCCCACTGGCCGGCGCCGGTTTCGGTGCTCAGGCGCTTCACCCCTTCTTTCTTGTTGTAGTACGCCTGGGCTACGGCGGTGTTCGGCTTGTGGCTCCCCGGCGGGCTCACTGACTCGTTCTTGTAATAGATCCGAGCCGGGGTTTTCAGCACCTCTTCCAGCTTTTTGGCCCGGCAGAGGGGAGTGGGTCTCCACAGATTGTAAACGGACGATACCTCTTCGGGGATATCGATCCAGCGCTGCTGGCTCACTTCCTGTTCGATCAACCCCATGGGGAAAATCGGAGCCAGGTCCTGCGGCCCCAACGGCTTCAAGGTGCCCGGATGGAGCGGGGGCGGCAGGGGTTTGGGCAGGTCGGCCTGGATGTTGTACCATTGCCGGGGCATTTCCTTTTCACTCAAAAAAACTCTCGTGTCCTCCATTCAACCCTCCCCGATTTTTTTGGACGCAGACAAACGCAGATTTCCGGAAATCAAAGACAATTATTGGACCCAGATGAACACAGCGCGGCATAGCCGCAACCAAAAGAAACGATCAACTTTTAACTTGTAACCCAAGGAGTCACCCCCTCCCTCCCCTCCCCCCTCGAGGGGGAGGGTTAGGGTGGGGGGATGCTTTTCGGTTGATAAAAATTACAGATTGCGCAGATAAACCGAGGGCGGTTAAAAGGGTTTCAAGCGCCTAAAGGTTCTTAAATCTTATCTGCGTTGATCTGTGTTCATCTGTGTCCCATTAAAAATCAATCAAGCTTCTTCCACTGGCCCCCTGAAATCTGGACCATGACCATGGAATCCGTTCCCAGCCCGTTGTGGTCCTCGGGAGTGATATTGTAAATCCCGCTGATTCCCACGTAGCCTTTGGTTGCCTCGATGGCGCTGCGTAACTTTTCGTTGTTCGTTCCCGCCTTCTTCATGGCGTTGGCCACGATGTAGATGGCATCCCAGGCATAGCCGGAGTGGGTGTTGATCGGAAACTGGGTGTCATATTTATAAACGTCCTTGTAGAGACGAATGAACTCCTGGATGACTTTTTCCTGGGGATCGCTGGCCGGCAGCTGGCTGGCCACCATCAACTTCGTGGAGGGCATGATATTCCCCTCCGAAGCATCTCCCGCCAGTTTGATATAGATGGGATCGGGGAGCCCGTGGCACTGGTAGAGGGGGGCCTTGATGGCCAGCTGCTTCACGTTCTTGGCCACGATGGACCCCGCCTTGCCGATGGTCCAGCAGATGATGGCCTGCGGGTTGGCGGCCTTGATCTTCACCAGCTGGGCGGTCATATCGGTATCCGTTGCCTGGAAGGATTCGCTGGCGATCATCTTCAGGCCGTATTCGGGAGCCAGCTTGGCCAGCCAGGATTTCCCATCCCGTCCGAAACCGTCCGCGGCGGTGATGATGGCGATTTTCTGGAGGCCCTTTTTCTTCAGGTAACCGAAGGTCTTCTTCACCGCCACCGAGGTTCTCTGGGGGGATTTAAAGGTCCAGTGATAGGGCTTCACCATGATCACTGGATCTCCCCCCACGGTCATGAAGGTGGGTACCTTATTCTGTTCGACGATCGGCTTGGACGCCATGCCCGTCCCGGTACGCGTGGGCCCGATGATTGCCGTTACTTTGTCCGATTCACAGAACTTCTTGGCGATGAGGGCGGCTTTGGTGGGGTCTCCTTCCGTATCCGCAATCACCAATTCCAGGGGTCGCCCGTTGACTCCTCCCTCTCCGTTGATCTTCTTCACCACCATCTCCGCCACCAGCTTCGTCGGGGTTCCGATCGCGGAAGCAGGTCCGGTGAGATCAAAGAAGGCCCCCAGCTTGATCGGGTCCGCTCCCCATGCCGGGCCCCCACCGAGCATGAGGATCAGCATTACAACTGCGACTGGAAACATCTTTTTCATAACTCTCCCTCCTTTTGATTTCGGATTGTGGATTGCGGATTTCGGATTGAAAACCACAACCACCTTCCTTGATAAGAAGCTCTCAGCGGTCAGCTTTCAGCCGTCAATTAAGACAAGAACAAAATCTTTAATCTTTGGCTGAACGCTGAAAGCTGATCGCTGAAAGCTTATTTCCGGTTATCAAACACCCGCTTCGACTTCCTTTCCGTGCGCGGCAGGCTCTGGAAATCGACGATCTCCACTTTTCCGCTCACCAGGAGCTGGTGCCGGAAACGGGATTCCATCTGGTCAGCCACGGCCCGGTCTTCCCGGGGGTCCCCTTTTTCCGCCCTCTCCACCTTCACCGTCAGGTAATCTTTTCCATCCTCCCCCCGCTCCAACACGACCTGGAATTCGCTGCCCACCCGGGGTTCCTGGGAAAGAAGGTGGTCGATCGAGCCGGGATAAATATTGACCCCCCGGATGATGAACATGTCGTCCGAACGGCCCAGGATTTTGTCGTGACGGGGCAGGAGGTTCCCGCAGGAGCACCGCCCCGGAATCAGCCGGGTGAGGTCGCGGGTCCGGTAGCGAATCAGGGGAGCGGCTTCCTTCCGCAGGGTGGTAACCACCATTTCTCCCACTTCTCCGGGTGCGCATGGTTTCAGCGTCTGGGGATCGATGATTTCCAGAATATAGTAGTCCGCCCAGTAATGAATGCCTTCATGGGCGCGGCACTCCAGGCCGGTCCCTGGCCCGTAGAGCTCGGTCAACCCCGGGATATCAAAGGTATCCTCAGCCCTCAGGTACTCCTTGATATTCCGCCGCATGGCATCGCTGTGCCGCTCCGCCCCGAAGATGACTTTCTTTACATGAATTTTTTCCTGAAGACCCCGTTTCTGGATCTCCTCGGCCATGAGCAGGCCCATGGAAGCGGTGCAGCAGAAGACCGTGGTCTGGAGGTCTACCATGACCTCACAGTGCATATCCAGGTTTCCAGGGCCCACGGGGACGGCCATGGCCCCGAACCGCTCCACTCCCATCTGGAAGCCGACGCCCGCGGTCCAGAGGCCGTATCCCACCGCCACCTGCACCCGATCCTCCCGGGTAAGGCCGGCGATCTCGTAACACCGGGCGAACATATCCGCCCAATCCGAAATATCCTTTTCGCTGTAGCAAAGTACCTTTCTCTTCCCCGTGGTTCCCGAGGAGGCATGAATCCGGACGACCTTTTCCAGGGGCACGGAGAGGAGAGGAAAAGGGTATCCTTCCTTCAGATCATCGGCTGTAGTGAAGGGTAGTTTCTGAAGGTCCTCCAGGGAATGGATCGCTCCCGGCCGGACCCCGGCCTCCTCCATCCGCTTCCGGTAGAATGGAGACCCCTCAAAGGCATGTTTCACCGTCCACTTCAGTCCTTCCAATTGAACCGCGCTGAGCTCATCTTCCGTTTTGAAACCAGGCATGAATGTTTTCATTTTCCCTGCCGTCTCCTCAATCCGCATAGTCTTCAAGAAAAATCATAGCTCATAGCTAATGGGTAGTGTTCTTTGCTATGAGCTACGAGTTATGAGCTTTATCCGTTCCCTGCGCCCTATGTTCCGTTCCTTTCTTTCCTACTCCCTACCCCCTACCCCCTACACCCTTTTGGTCAATTCCACTTCCACCCTGAGCCCGATCGCCCTCCTAAGGGCCAGGCGAATCGCATCCCGGAGGGCTTCCCTTCTCTCTTCGGTAGCCCTCAGAATCTGCACAGAAGCTTCGACTTCAATCTTCAACTGGTCGTTCATCCCCTTTTTTTGGGAAACCAAAGTCTTGTAGCCGGGCCCGGTCCCCTCGAAGGAAGCCAGGACTTCGCGGATCTTTTCGGGGAAGACGTTGATCCCCCGGACGGTGATCATCGGGTCCGACCTTTTCAACACCCGTTCCATCCGGGCCAGGGTCCGGCCGCAGGCACAGGGTTCCAAATGGAGGGCGGTGACATCGCTCGTCCGGTAGCGCAAGAGGGGATAAGCAGCGGTGGTCAGGGTGGTGAGAACCAGTTCCCCCTGACGGTCCGGCCCCAGGGGCTTACCGGAATCCGGGTCGATGATTTCGGGGAAGAAATGGTCTTCAAAGATATGCAGCCCCGCCTGGGCCATGCATTCCCCCGCCACCCCCGGTTCCACCAGCTCCATGACCCCGTAAATGTCGTAGGCCTTGATTCCCCAGTTGTCCTCGATGAATCGGCGGACTTCTTCGGGCCAGGGCTCCGCCCCGAAAAGGCCGATTTTCAGGGAGAGGGTCCGCGGGTCAATCCCTTTCTTCTGCATGACCTCCAGGATGTGCAGGGCAAAGGAAGGGGTGGAGGCCAGGACCGTGCTCCGGAAATCCTTCATGATCCGGAGCTGAACTTCGGCCGGGGCGATGGAGGCGGGAACGACCGCCGCTCCGATCAACTCCGCGCTCTGGTTGAAGCGGATCGCCCCCAGGAAGAGTCCGTAGTTGAAAGCCACCTGGATGATGTCGTGCTCGGTGATGCCGATCCCGGCCATGATCCGGGCCACCAGTTCCCTCCAGATCTCCAGATCTTTGGGGGTATAGCCGATGACGATGGGGTTCCCGTAGAGGCCCAGAGGAAACTGCAGGCGGACCACATCCCGCAGGGGAACGGCGAACATGCCGTAGGGATAGTTTTCCATCAGGTCCCTCCGGGTGGTGAAGGGAATCCTCTCCAGGTCTTTCAGGGTTTTAATGTCGTCCGGACTCAGCCCGGCCTCATCGAATTTCCGGCGGTAAAAATCCACGTTCGAGTAGGCCTGGTTGATCACGATCTGGAGCCTCTCGTTCTGCAGCTCCAGGAGTGCCCTTCGGTCCATCGTCTCAATCGCCGGGTTCAATATGGGCATCTTCCCCTCCCCTACCTTTCCCACTTCCCATGATAGTCCTTGCCCAGGAACGCCCTCTTGACTTCCTCGTTGTGCAGCAGATCTTCCCCTGTACCGGTCAAGACAATCCTCCCCGTGTCCAGCACATAGGCCCGGTGGGAAATCCGCAGGCTCTCCTTCGCATTCTGTTCTACCAGCAGGATGGTGGTCCCCTGTTCATTGAGCGAACGGAGGATCCGGAAGATCTCCACCACAATGGTTGGAGCCAGCCCCAGGGAGGGCTCGTCGGGCATGATCATTCGGGGTTGGGCCATGAGCGCCTTTCCCAGAGCCAACATCTGCCGTTCTCCGCCCGATAAAGTCCCCGCCGGTTGATTCTCCCGCTCCCGGAGAACGGGAAAAACGGCAAAAACTTTTTCCAGTTCTTGCTGCAGCGCCGTCCGCCCGAGCCGCCTGAGGTAGGCCCCCAATTCCAGGTTCTCCAAGACCGAGAGGGGAGTAAAGACTTTTTCCGCCTCCGGGATCTGGACGATTCCATGGGCCACGAGCTTCTCCGCCCTCCACCCTTTCGTCTCCACCTCGTTGAGCAGCCGGCTTCCCTCCCAGGAGGGATGCATCCCGGAGATTACGTTCAGCAAGGTGGTCTTCCCCGCCCCGTTGGCCCCGATGAGGGAAACGACCTCCCCCGCTTCCACGTGGAGGGTCACCCTCCTCAGGACCTGAATCTTTCCCCAGATAGGCCTCGATCACCCGGGCATCCTTCTGGATCTCCTCCGGGCGCCCCTCGCCGATCTTCGTACCGTGGTGAAGGACCACCAGGTGGTCCGAGATGCCCATCACCAGGTGCATGTTGTGCTCCACCAAAACGACGGTCTGACCTCTCTCTTTCAGCTTCAGGATCAAATCCCCCATGGCCTCCGTCTCCCGGATATTCAGTCCGGCCACCGGCTCATCCAGAAGAAGAAGCTCCGGATCCCCGGCCATGGCCCGGGCAATTTCCAGCCGCCGCTGGTCGGCTATGGAAATCTGGCTGGCCGGCTGAGATTCTTTCGGGAGAAGTCCCAGAAAATCGAGGAGCGACTCCGCCTGGTCCCTGATTTCCTCTTCTTCTCTCCTTTCCTTGGGAAAATGGAGAACCCCTCCCCAAAAACCGGATTTGGTCTTGGGATGCATTCCCACCATCACATTTTCCAAAACCGTCAGGTCGTGGAAAAGCTGCGACTGCTGGAACGTCCTATGAATCCCCAGGGCCGCAATCTGGTGCGTCATGAGCCGGGAAATCGGATTTCCCCGGAAGAGGATTTCCCCGGAATCCAGGGGATAAACCCCGGTAATGGCATTCAGCAGGGTTGTCTTCCCCGCCCCATTGGGTCCGATGAGGGAAACGATCCGACCCGGATCGACGGCAAAGGAAAGGCCGTTCAGCGCCTCCAGGCCGCCGAAGCGAAGGGTAATATTTCGAGCTTCTAAAATTCTCTCAGCCATTTTCTTCGCTTCGCTTTAGGATATGGTCTTCTCCATCCCCGCAGCCACTCTTTTCTCCCTCCCCCGCCAAATCCCGGCCATTCCCGTCAGCAAGCCGTGGGGGAAGAACACCAGGACTCCCGTGAGGATGAGGCCGTACACCAGGACATTGTACTCTTTGACCGCGTGAAGGGCTTCCGGCAGGATGGTGAGCAGAAGAGCGCCCAAGACCGACCCCCATAGCGAACCGATCCCCCCCACTAGAACCATGGTGACCACCTGCAGGGAATAGAAGAAGCTGAAAGTCCCCGGGCTGATGAAGGTAATGTAATGGGCGTACAGACTTCCCGCGAGGGAGGCCATGGCCGCACTGAGAACGAAGATCTTTACCTTGTAGGCCTTCGTATCGATGCCCGCACAGCGGGCGGCAATTTCGTTCTGCCGTAACGCCGCCATGGCCCGCCCCACCCGGGAATGAATCAGGTTCAAAGAAAGAAGAAGCGCCCCCAGGGAAACCGTCCATAGCAGGTAGTAATACTTCCGGTCCGAATCGAAAATAAACCCGCCCAATTCCGGCCGGGGAATCCCCGAAAATCCCGAAGGTCCGCCGGTCAGCGACTCAAGCTGGATCATCACAATATAAATGATGACGTTGAAACCCAGGGTGGCCATGACCAGATAGTGCCCCTCCAGTTTGAGGGTGGGAACGCCGATTCCGAAGGCCACCCCCGCGGTGATGGCCATGGCCAGGAGAATGGTTGGCCAGGTGGGAAAACCGAAGGTCGTGGTGAGGATCCCCGAAAAGTAGGCGCCCAGGCCGAAAAAAGCCGCGTGCCCGAGGGAAATCTGTCCGGCGAAGCCCATGAGCAGGTTGAGGCCGATGACCACCAGGATGTTCAGGGCGGATATGTTCAGCACCATGAGATGGTAGTTGTTCCGCAGGAAAAGGGGCAGGGCAAAAACACCCAGGGCGAAGAGAATCAGGTATATTTTATTCTGCTTTCCCATCTCGAGGCCTCACACCCGTTTAAAACTTCCTTTTCCCAGAATGCCCGTGGGTTTAAAAAACAAAACGATCAACAGAATCAGAAAGGCCATGGCGTCCTTGTATTCCGAGGAAATCAGGCCGGCGCCCAGGGACTCCAGCACCCCCAGGAGAAGGCCCCCGACCACCGCCCCGGGCATGGACCCGTACCCTCCCAGGATGGCCGCCGAAAAGCCCTTCAGCCCCATCATGACCCCCACGTCGTAAGAGGTGGTGGTGATGGGCGTCAGGATAACGCCGGCCGCGGCCCCCAGCGCCCCGCTGAGGGTAAAGGAAAGGAGAATCATCCGCTCCACCGGGATCCCGCTCAGAAGGGCCGTCCTGCGGCTGGCGGCGACCGCCCGCATGGCCTTTCCGGCCATGGTTCCCCGGAAGAAGTAGCTGAGGGCGATGACCACCAGAAGGGTGATTCCGAAGATCCAGAGGCTCTGGGGCATAATGGCCGCCCCCAGGAAAATCAGGGGATTTTCCCCGGAGAAAGGCGGAAGGGTCATGGGGTTCTTTCCCCAGATCATCATGGAGAGGCCCTTGATAGAGATCGAAGCGCCCACCGTGATCATGACCAGGATGAGAATCTCCTTGGACCGGGCCCGGTTGATCGGGCCCCGCTCCAGCAGAAGGCCGACGGCCGCCACGCAAATAATGGTCAGAACAAAGGCCAGAACCATGGGAAGCCGCAGGAAGCTGTGGAAGGTGATCATGAACATCCCCCCCAACATGACAAACTCCCCCTGGGCGAAGTTGACGATCCCCGTTGCATTGTGGATCAGGGAAAAGCCGATGGCCACCAGGGCATAGGTGCTTCCGGTGGTCAAACCGGAGAGAACGAACTGGAAAATCTGCAGCCAGAGGCTCATCGGTCTTCTTTCTTATTGCCTAGAAAATTATGAAAGTCTCTGCGTCCTTCGGGGATGAACAAAAAATTAACCGCAGAGCACGCAGAGACCGCAGAGCTTTTCCTCTGTAAACCCACCAGGTGCATAAATATATTGCGAATGATCACGAAAACACCCACCAGGATTGCGGTTCAGCACAATTATAAAGATGCAAATGGAGATCACTTTTAGAGGCCTTCAACCTTCGTCATTCCGGGCTTGACCCGGAATCCAGGATGTATTTCTGGATTCCCGCCTTCGCGGGAATGACGGCCCAATTTAGACGGATATTTATGCAACGTTTAGGTAAAGACAAAAAACATTAGTCATTTTATAAATAGGGACTCCTCTTTGCCTTTCGATCCTCTTTACCCCATAATTCCATTGTTCCACTATTCCATTATTCCTTTTTTTATTCTCTGCGTGCTCGGCGATCTCTGCGGTTAAGTCTTTTTAATTGCCGAATAGCCCAGTTTCAAAGCCCGAAGGTTGGCCTCCCGGAAACGGGAGGGGGATATCTTGCCGGTCATCTCCTCCACCTGAGAATAGCCGCAGAAGAGCCGTTCATGGCCCAGGGCAAAGCCCAAAAGTACCAGGTTGGACATGAGCGGCGACCCCATTTTTGCCGCCAGGTCGGTGGCGTCGATGTGGGGGTGGGCCTGAGAGGAAGCCGCATTGAGGAAAGCGATTCCCCGCTCGGAAAGAAGGCTGGAAAAAGTATCATAGGACCCCGGATCCAGCACCAGCATCACCCCCGCCCGGCCGCTCCCGATCAGGGGCCCGCGGAAAGCCCCGACCTTCAGGGTTGAGATCACCGACCCTCCCCGCATGGCCATCCCGTGGGTCTCTGAAGCGATCACCTCCAGCCCCATCTCCAGGGCGGTCTCGCTGAGAATCCGGGTCAGGAAAAGAACCCCCTGCCCTCCCCGTCCGGTTATGCCGATCTGCATTTTCATAAAAGCTCCTCAACCGCAGAGACCGCAGAGGGCGCAGAGAATTGGGAAAAAAGGAATAATGGAATAGTGGAACAATGGAATAATGAAACAATAGGACAAAAAAACCCTAAACCGATTATTCCATCATTCCAGTATTCCAATTTCTTTCCCTCTGCTTTCTCTGTGATCTCTGTGGTTAAATTTTATTTCCTTTGTATCGCGTTTTGCGGGCAGACCTGGATGCAGACGCCGCAGGCCGAGCAGAGGGTCTGGTCGATCCGGGCCAGGCCTGTGTCCGGGTCCGCCTCGATGGCCGGGCACTCGAAATCATCGATGCAGACCCGGCAGCCGATGCAGTCATCCGAAATTTCGACCCTTTCCTTCTTCTTCTCTTTTGCGCCCACGTCCATCAGGCAGGGGTGCCGGGAGATGATGGCCGCTACTCCTCCGTTTTCTGCCCGGCAGGCCCTGTCGGCTTCCTTCAGGGCTTGGGTCATGTCTTCCAGAGAGTAAGGATCCACCACCGAGAGGGATTTCACCCCGCTGGCCTTCACCAGTTCTTCCATGGAAACGGCTTTCCCCTTGCGCCCGTCTGCCAGGGTTTCTATCCCCGGGGTGGGCTGGTTCCCGGTCATGGCGGTGGTGGAATTATCGAGAAGGACGAGGATGAATTTCGCCCCGTTGTGGACCGCGTTGACCAGCGGCGGCAGGCCGGCATGGTAGAAGGTGGAATCCCCGATGGTGGCTACGATGGGCGGGAATTCTCCCTTCATCCGGTAGGCATGGTAGAACCCCGCCGCCTGGCTGATGGTTGCGCCCATGCAGAGGACCGTGTCCACCGCCCCGAGGTTCAACCCGAGCGTATAACAGCCGATGTCGCTGGGATAGATTCCATCCGGGAAGGTCTGGCGGATGGCATAGAAAGCGGCCCGGTGCGGGCATCCGGGACAGAGGGTGGGCCTCCTGGGTTTGCCGGCCGGGGACGGCCTTTTCTCGACGGTCAACCCGACAAAAGCCCGGATGCACTCTTCCAGGACATCGGGAACCAGTTCACCCTGGGGCGGGATTGAACCGTCCATCCTTCCCCTGATCCGTCCCCGCATGGCCAGCTGCATCTCCATGACCGGGTCGGTTTCTTCAATGATCAGGATATCTTTGTAGGGGCTGATTTTTTCGAGTACGACCCTGGCGTTGAGGGGATAGGGCATCTTCACCTGATAGAGCGCGATTCGATCTTCCAGCCTGAGTTCTTTCAGAAGGTCATAGGTGTGGGCCAGGGCAACCCCGGAAGAAAGAATGCACCGGGAAGCTTTCCTGCCGCCCAATATCTTGAGGAAGGATTTCTTGCCGTACTTGTCCGCGATGGCCTCAATTTTCTGGTTTAGTTGCTTGTGGAGGACCAATCGGTACCGGGGAGTGGCCGCCCATCTCTGGGGGTCTTTCAGGAAGCCCGTGGCAACGGAGGGGTTGGGGATTTCTCCCAGCGCGACTCCCTGCCGGGAGTGGCAGACCCGGGTGGTGGGCCTGAGCATAACCGGGATTTCGAATTCTTCCGAGATCTGGAAGCCGAGTTGCACCATCTCCTTGGCTTCCCGGGGACTGGAAGGGTCCAAAACCGGGACTTTGGCCATCATGGCCATCATCCGGCTGTCCTGCTCCGTCTGGGAGCTGTGCGGTCCGGGGTCGTCGGCGGAGATAACCAGGAATCCGCCCTTCACCCCGGTGTAGGCCGAACTCATAAAAGGGTCACAGGCCACGTTCAGCCCCACCTGCTTCATGCTGGCCGCGGCCCGCCCGCCGGAATAACTGACCGCCAGAGCCGTTTCGAAGGCGACCTTCTCGTTGATGGACCATTCGCCCATGGCCGGGCTCTCGGCGGACCTGGCCATCTGGACGAAAGAGGAAAGGATCTCGGAGGCCGGAGTTCCGGGATAGGAGGCGGCAAAAGAGCAGCCGTTCTCCAGAAGCCCCCGCGCGATGGCCTCATTCCCCAAAAGAATTTTCTTCAATTTTTTCTCCTCCAAAAACAATTACTGCAAATACATTCACCGCAGAGACCGCGGAGCACGCCGAGTAAAAAAATTGGAATGCTGGAAAGATGAAATAATGGGTTTAACAGGTCGTTAAAAAAGTCTTCTGAGTTAAGCAGGAATCCAGGGTTTCCCGTGAAAACGGGAACCCAGATTTTCTTTACTGGTTCCCCGCTTCCGCGGGGACAACGTCTGGACTCCCGCTCCCTGCTTAAAACATGCAGGGACAAGCTTCGCGGGAGTGACGGAAAATTGGGGGTTTTCCGCATCCTGTTAGGCATTTTTTTATCCCATTATTCCATTCTTCCACTATTCCATTATTCCTTTCCTTCTGGTTCTCTGCGCTCTCTGCGGTTAAAATGTCGCTAAAAAAAAGCCGTGGGCATCGGAATCTGCCCACGGCTTTTCGGGTAATCGATTATGTCAATCCAGCCGGTTTACGGGCAGACCCCTCCTTTCTCTTTGCACCACCACCACCAGATATTCAGAAGTTGGCCGCCCATAAAACCTTTCCTTGAAATTTTTATCTTTTTACTATGTTCCGCGCCTGTTTGTCAAGATTTTTTTTCTTGTAAAATAGGGTCTAAATTCATATCGGCATTTCGTTTCCCGATTTTCATTTCCATGGGCTTCTTATATCATTTCAATTCATAAGAAATCAGCTCCCGGCCTTGTAGCCAAGTCGAGCCCGCCCAATAGTTCCCCGTCCCCCCAACCTTCCTTTTAACCGTTCTTTTTGTTTTGGGCGAATACCAGTATGAGACCCAGCCGCTCAGGCTTGATTTTCTTCCTGTCTGAACGAAATCGATCTTAAAACATCTAAACCTGCCGGCCAAAGTGGAAACATCCTCTATTCGGCTTACCTGAAATTCGTTTAAATAATCCCCTGTGGCAGTTGAATATGAAAAACTCCACTGCTTCCCAGGAAATAATGGAAAATTATAAGCATTCTTTACCCATCCAGTCATATTCTCCCTTTTCCCGCCCGGAAAAATTCGCATTTTCAGGTTCATCGAATTCTTTTCGTAAGCCAATCTTACTCCTCCCTCCAATTCCACAAGATAGAAATCCTTCTTCTCCCCCACAACTTTTTCCTTTCTACTACTTCCGTCCTCATATCTGTAAATCCAAGAATCTCCGATATTCCATTTGGGAGGTTCACATTTTTCAGGTGCTTCGACGACTTTAGAGTGGACTTTTTCGGCGGGCACTTTTTCAACCGCTTTTTCTTGTTCGGGACTGATTCCCAGCAGCTTACGGGCTGAATTTTGCACGAGTTCAATGAGCTCATCTTCTGTGCGGCAAAATTCAGAGATGGCATCTTCTGACCTTGCATATTGCGTATTAAAGAGACTGAGGGACACTGAATACCGGGTTCCAATCTTCCCAACACTGCCAGATACGAGTTGGGCAATATCCATCTGCCCAAGGGCCAGAAGGCATTGGGTGTCCGTGCAGCCCAGCTTCATTCTTTCCTCCGTCCATCCGGCTATAGTGCGCACATTTTCCTGACTGTAGACTTCAAATTTTTTCAGCTTGGCAATCTCGCTTACCAGGATCGAGGTCAGCTCTTGAGCGTATTCGGCCTTGATATTCCTGGGGTCCAAATCCCAGACGACGATTTTAGGGAGATCTTGGGCAATTAAAAAGGATGGAGAAATGAAGAAGCCCAATACCCAAAAAATGAAGGACCCGATTCTTTTCATACCGCCTCCTCGGGATATGAAAGGCAAGCCTCTATGCTCCACCATGTCGCCTGGCCCATAACCCTCCTAAACTCCAATGGGTTACGGGTCTCGGCAGCGCCATTTTTCGAAGATATTTTAAACGGACTCCGCGGCCATTTCAAGGGGGTTCATTCTTGAAGAAGATAAGGCGGGAGGAAGATAGCTTCTATTTAAGTTCCACCATAAATTGAATCGTTTTATCCCCCAGGGTCGAATCCTTTCTAAGGATATTGACCTGAATCCCGTCCCCCTTTTTCTTGAAAAGAAGTTCGATTCTCACATCTCCAACACTTTGCACGGGCATTCCATCGAGGGAGAGAATGATGTCTCCTTTGCGCATTCCGGCTTTTTCGGAAACGCTACCAGGCGAAAAGCCCTGGATGACCACCTGGCCTTTCTCCTCTTCCAGGCTCACCATGAGCCGGGGGGGTCCTTCGAAAGGAACGGTGGCCGGGTATAAGATAAAATGGGCGATGTCCTTTTCCAATTCCACATCATTCAAAATAATGGCGTATGCGAATCCATTTCTCCTTGCTGCCCTATTGGGAATTCCCGACCCATAGGCCAGATGCCCCCTTCCCGCCAGGACGACCATTTGGTAATCCGGCTTCTCTTTCAATAAGCGGTCGATAGAATCGGCCATGATTTCATCCCAAAGGATCTGGGCCTGGAGGAAGAAATCAAAATTCATGTTCCCGAAAGATGGATGCTGGCGAAAGATTTTTTCCAGCTTTTTCCAGTAAGCCCGGTCTGAAAAATCCATCCGGAGGGGGATTCCCCTCTTCTCTTCCTCGGACAGGGAATCCAAACCGGTCCTGCCGACCTTTTCGGCTATTTCCCGCCGGACGTTCAAAGCCGCCACTGGGATCTTTTCCGCCCTGGCAAACTGGAGAATAGGACGGTAGAGGTTATAATCGAATTTCCATCGCTCGAAATATTCGCTGCGCTTCAGGAAAGTTTTCTCCCCGATCCGACCGTTGAGGTAATCGTCCAGGGCTTTCTGGAAGGGCCGCTGGAACATCTCCATGCCGATGGCCAGTTTCTTCCCCATGGAGTGGAGGGCTTGGATGATTTCCAGCTGCACCAGGTGGTGGGAGTATTGGTCATGGGTCTCTCCCACGTAGATGATTTTTTTATCCGCCACCTGCCGGATGACCTCGGGCAGGCTCTTTAGGGTCGAAACCTCCACTGCGGTCGTTTCTCGCAGCAGCTCTTTTCCCATGCCGCGGCTCCGGGATTCGGTTCTCTTGGCCACAATCTCTCCCCGTTCAAAGGACACCATACTAAACTTCCCATAGTGGCGGATTTTGGGAAAAGCCGCAGCAAGTTCCTCCGAGGACTCTGCATGGAGAATGGCGATGATTCTTTGGGGATTCCAAGGGTTCTCCTTTACGGTCAGGCTGAAGCCCTCTTCAGTCTCGATTCGGCCAAACAGCCTTCCTGCAAGAGGGTTCTCTTTACCCAGGATCACCGCGGAAGAGGCCTTCAGGGCTTCCTCTTTCACCCGCCCTGCCCTTTTGATCCTGGCCCCCATTCTTTGGAAGTGATCGATGGCCTTTTCATAGACCTCTTTCCTTGAAGGAGGCGCGATCAGGAGAATCTTTTCTTCACCTAGCAAGCGGGCGATGACCGGGGGGAATTCGGCATCGGATAGGGTCCGGGCCAGGTCGTAGTCCTCATCCAGGACAATCCTGCGGGGATAATCGTCCAGGAGGACCTTTGGCCAGGCGCTTTCCTTCTCCACCGGGAATCGATGCCGGACCCGGCCGAGGTTCGAATAGAAGGAAACCGGGAGGTCAAAAGTATAAACCCTCCCTTTTTGGCGGACCTCAAATTCCACTTCAAATTTTCCACCCAGGGGATGGATCTTGGTCTCTCCCAGGTCGAAATCAATCATTCCTTTTTCGTTCACCCACTGCCGGAAAAACCACCCTAGATCCCTCTTCGAAGTCTTCTCAAAAGTCCCCTGAAGGTTCTTCCAGGCAGCCTTTTGGAAACGATACTCCTTGGCGAATTGCTTCAGCGAATCAAAGAAGGTTTCCTCTCCCACCAGATTTTTCAGCATGTGGAAGACCATGAGGGCCTTCCCGTAACCAATCGCCTGGGAGGACCGGTTGGTTCGACCCTGGAAATGCTCCAGCGGGATCTCATTCTTCGGGTTTACGTAACTCTGGTAATCGATGAGGACTCCCTTGCGGTATTCAGCGCCCTTGCCCTTCTGTTCCTCGTAATAATAGTCCGCCAGGTAAGTCGTCAGCCCTTCTGCCCAGTTGCCCTTTCCGTAATCCACGTACACCAGGTTCCCGAACCACTGGTGGAGGATCTCATGGCCGAGGGAAGTCTCGAGGATGAAGGGGAGCCTCACCACTGCCTGCCCCAGGAGCGTGTAGGTGGGCATGGAGGAGCCGGTGGGGAGGAAATTTTCTACGATGGAGAACCTCTTGTAGGGAAACTTTCCGATCAACCTCTCGTAGAGCCTCAGGTATTTCTTGGTGGCCTCCAGGTAGGCCGGCGCCAGATGTTCATCTTCGGGAAAGAAATAAGTGAGGATCTCCACCCTGTCTTGTCGATCCCGGTTCACCCGGAATCGGTGGCTGGCGATTAGGGTCAGGTTTTCCAGAGGATGGGGGAAAAAGAAGGAAAAGGTTTTCTGTCCGTCCTTTCTTTCAATTTCCATCTTCTCCGCCTCCGATACTGCTTCGTACCCGTCGGGGAGATCCGCCGTCAAAAAGTAGCGGCACAGACCCTCCACCCGGGGATACCATGCCTCCGCCAGGAAGATTCCTCTCTCGTCGATCACCTGAGAGGGAATGCTTGAACTCTTCGTGCCGCCGATGGAACCCGATCCTTGCAAGGGTTTAAAAGCCCCGGTGTAACGGATTTCCGCTGTCTCTCCCGGGGCCAGCCGGATGGTCATGAGACTTCTCCCGGCGGGAATCTCCATCCGATTGCCGCTCACCGAGACCTCCAAGATTTGAAGATTCTCCCGGTCAATCTTTACCTCCTGTTCCTTTGGGACCTGGATGGCCGCCAGCCCTTTGACCTGGGAAGCCTCGATGTTGAAGGAGACTTTCAGATGGTAATTCAGGATGTTCTTCTCTGAACCCGGAGAGGCCTGTCCGGTGGCGGGAAGCAAAACGAGGAAGAAGATCAAAAGCCCTAAAGCCATGGTGCATTATATCGCATTCCTGTCATTTTCTCAGCCCCGGAAGGAAATGCAAAGTGAGTGTTTTCCCCTTCGACCTTCTGTTAAAATAGGCCATCATTCTTTTGCATCCCCGGGGGAGATGGAGGAAGAGAATATGATGACCAAAGGTATCGTTTATTTCGCCCGAGCAGGAGCGGGGAATACGGAAGGAGTAGTCGAGGCCGTTCGAGCGAGGTCGAAGGAACTGCATATCGAACATGTGGTCATTGCTTCGGACACCGGAGAAACCACCCTGAAATTCTGGGAAGCTCTGAGGGGAACGGGGGTGAAGCTGGTCTCGGTGGGCGAGCATGCCGGTTATGACGGAGGGGACGAAATCTCGATCAGCGAAGAAGCCAGGCAAGACCTGGAAAACAAAGGGATCAAAGTCCTGGTTTCCTCCCACGCCCTGAGCGGGGTCAGCCGGTCGATTACCAAAAAGTTCGGCGGAATCAGCCCCGTGGAGGTCATCGCCCAAACTTTGCGGCTGTTCGGGGGGGAAGGGATCAAGGTGGCCGTGGAAATTTCGGTCATGGCCGCTGATGCGGGGCTGGTCCCCACGAATCGGGAGATCATCGCCGTGGGAGGAAGCGGCTCCGGGGCGGACTCGGCCATCGTCCTGAAGGCCGCCCACATGAACAACTTCTTCGACCTGGAGATCCGGGAAATCATCGTCAAGCCGCGGCAGAGAGGGGAAAAATGGGATGCTTGATAAAAAGGGGCATCATTGGCTGCTGCCCCAAAGCGTGTCCGCGCTTGTGGGGGCGATTCATGAATCGCCCCCACAGCCAGGATCTTGAATGATTCCCTTGCGCCTGGATCATCCTTTTTCGTTCCCGAAGATGGCGACGGCGCTCATCTGGGGCGGGCCGCCGAACGTGTGGGAGAGCCCCCGCCGGGGGTTCTTGATCTGCCGTTCGGGCTTTTCCGCCTTCCCCTGGAGCTGTTTGTACACTTCATAGGTCATGCGGATCCCGCTCGCTCCCACGGGGTGGCCGAAGCACTTCAGCCCCCCGTCGGTGTTTACCGGCAGGCCTCCCTGGAGGGTGAAGAAGCCCGAATCGATGTCCTCCCCGGCTCTTCCTCTGGGGCTGAACCCGAAATCCTCGTAGATGGCCAGTTCGGTGATGGTAAAGCAGTCGTGAACTTCGGCGATGTCCAATTCTTCCCTCGGGTTCTTGACCCCGGCCATCTCGTAGGCCTTCTGTGAGGACTTGACCAGGGATTCGAAGCTGGTCCAGGTGAACCCCGGCCGGAAATGGGGAAGCATGGAGTCCATGGCCACCCCGAACCCCTTGACGTAGATCGGGTCCGGGCGGAACTTCT
>LJUR01000010.1 GCA_001304105.1 Deltaproteobacteria bacterium SM23_61 | reverse complement strand
GGTAACTGCGGGAATCGTAAGCGCGAAAGGGCGGATCATCGGGGCCGGACCTTACGATGATTTTATCCAGACGGACGCCCCCATCAACCCGGGAAACTCCGGGGGTCCCCTCTTTAACGTGAAAGGAGAGGTCGTAGGGATCAACACGGCCATCGTTCCCAACGGGCAAGGGATCGGATTTGCCATCCCGGTGAACGTGGCCAAGCCGATCATCCCCCAGCTGATCTCCAAGGGGGAAGTGACGCGCGGGTACATGGGGGTGAGCATTCAAGCCATCACCCCCGAGTTGACCAAGGCAATGAACTTGAAAGAGGCCAAAGGGGCTCTGGTAAGCGAGGTGGTTCCGGGAAGCCCGGCGGATAAAGGAGGGGTGAAAGCGGGCGATGTAGTCATCGCCTTTAATCAGAAGAAAATTGACGGACCCCGGGATTTGTCTTCCCGGGTTGCCCAGACTCCTGTGGGCCGGGAGGCCAAGGTCGCCGTTCTCCGCGAGGGCAGTGAAAAGCAGCTGACCCTCAAGATTGAAAAGTTCGGCTCGGGAGAAGCGAAGGTGGAGAAATCCGCCTCCTCCGACCAGGGAAAGTGGGGCCTCGGGCTGGAAGACCTGAATCCTCAGATGAAAGGGTTGTTCAAACCCCAAAGCGGCCAGGGTGTTTTGGTGGCCAACGTTCAACCGGGGAGCCCGGCAGACCTGGCGGGCGTACGTCCGGGAGACATTCTTTTGAGCGTGAATCGCCAGCCGGTAAATTCAAGCAAACGGGCCGTCGAGGTGATTTCCAAGGCAAAAGATAGCGATTCCCTCTTGCTCCTCCTGAGGCGCAGTGAGGGGACTTTCTTCGCCGCTCTGGCGAAATAATCAGGGCCGGATGGGAAAAACCTGGGGGACCGAAGATCGTTTCGGCCCCCCTTTATTTTTTGGTTATTCTCCCGATCGAGTGGGTGGAAAGGATACCGAAGTATTCTCCGCCCAGGGGGTGCATCCCGTACATGCGGGACAGAATCGGCGGGAACCACCCGGATTCGGGAGCCTTGGCTTGGGTTCCGCGAGGTCCCTGTCCCCGACCGCTCGGTTGAAAACGGAATGCCAGCTCCCATCTGACCAACCAAGCAATAATCCGACGAAAACCAGTAAAAGAAGAACTGCTCCATGGTCTTTGGGCATAATGCCCTTGCTTCCGGGCCGGGCGGAGGATCGATGGGCGCCGCCAAAATCGGCGGGACCAAACCCGAATAAGTTGAGTTTCCCTGTATTCCGCAAGGAGACGCTGGCCCATAGGGATAAGCCCATCTAAGAAGAAAATAAAACCCATTTTAGGAAGAATCGAAATAAGTTCCCCGTTGACCCAAGAGAGACCACCGCCTCATTTTGGCAAGCCCAGCGAGCCTTCGCCCGGGCCGTCGCTTCCCCCTTGAATTCGGCAGCGAACTTTCAACTCAGGACACTGGGCGAAAAGTGAAGGGGGCAAGACATTCCTCGCTCTTGATAATTTTCTCCTGCCTTGATAAACTCCATAAAAAAGAGGATCCGGGGAATATGTCCGTTAAGAGATTTTTCTATCTATTTTTATCCGTTCTTATCCTCACCGCCTGGACAGGGTGTGGGACCCCGTCGGAGGTCCGGCGGAAGCAGTCCCAGGCCGTGGAGTTGGAGAACAAGGGAGCCGATTTTTTCCAGCAGGGACAGTACCTGAGGTCTCTGGGCTATTACCAGCGGGCCCTCCGGGGTTACGAATCCATCGACCACCGGGAGGGGGTGGCGAGGACCCTGAATCACATGGGGACCGTGTTCCAGGCCACGGGCCGGATTCACACGGCCCTCGAATATTACCAGCGTTCGCTGGCCATCCATTCCGATCTGGGCAACGATGCGGGAATGTCCCTGAACCTGAACAATATCGGAAGCGCCACCCTTTCTCTGGGAAAACCGCAGGCCGCTTTGGAATTCCTCCAAAAATCCCTGGCCATGGAGGAAAAGCGGGGAGATCTAAAGGGACAGGCCGTCCGGTGGAACAATATCGGCCTGGCCTACCGGCAACTGGGCCAGTACGACCGGGCCATGGAGTGCTATATCCGGGCGAAGGGTTTGAATGAAAAATCCGGGAATTTGGCGGGGATCGCGGACAACCTGAACAACATGGGAGCGATTTACGAGTCGCGGAAAGACTGGACCCGGGCCCTGGAGGCGTACCGGGGGGCCTTGGAAACGGACAAGAAAAGGGAAAACTCCCTGGGAATTTCCACCGGCCTGGCCAACCTGGGAAGGTTGTATGAAAAAATGGGAGAGAAAGAAAAGGCCCTGGATCATTATCTGCGCGCCTGGAGGGTCAACGAATCCCTCGGCCTGAAGGAGCGCATTCTTTACGACCTCGAACAGATCGCCTCCCTTTACGAAGCCCTGGGGAACCCCCAAGAAGCGGAGAAATTCCGGAAGAGATCCCGGGAGCTGAGCCCTTCTTCCAAATAAAAAGTTTAACCGCAGAGGTCGCGGAGCACGCAGAGGTAGAAATGGCTAAATGCTCAGCGCCAGGATGCAGGAGGAAAAGCGGCCCTCTGTCTTTCCCTTCCCGAAAGATCAATACATTCAAGGTGCTTTCATTGAACGAATTCTGCGGTCTCTGCTTGCTCTTCGTTCATCGTCTTGTCTTCATCGGCGGAACAAAAAGAGATAGAGAATATTCACTTTCGTAAAATAATCTGTGTTTTTGGTCTTTAGAAAGAAAAAACTCTGCGCTCTCTGCGTGCTCTGCGGTTGATATTTTTTCTTCTTCTTCAAAGGGCGCGGAGGCATTTATAATTTTCCAGACAATGAAAAAAGCCGATCAGGATTTCGCGCGGAAGAACCTTTCCCTGCACAAGCTCTTCTACCCGGAGAGCATCGCGGTCGTGGGAGCCTCGCCGGAAGTGAAAGGAGACCGGTTCCCTTTCTTTCAGGCCCTGCTGCGGTCCGGGTTTTCCGGGAGGGTCTACCCGTTGAACCCCAATGTTCCCGAGGTTGCCGGCCGCAAGGCCTTCTCCTGCCTCCGGGAAATCCCGGAACCCGTCGACCTGGCGATCATCACCCTTCGCGCTCCTCATGTTCCGCCCATCGTGGCGGACTGCGTGCAGAAAGGGGTTCGATTTGCGGTTATTTTTTCCTCGGGATTCACCGAGGGGGGCCACCCGGAGCTCGAGGAAGAAATCAAAGCCCTGGTCCGGCGGGGACCCACCCGGCTCGTCGGCCCCAACTGCATCGGTCCCTACTGCCCGGAAAGCGGCCTCACTTTCATCATGGAAGAAAAGCCGCAGGAATCGGGAAATGTGGGTTTTGTCTCCCAATCCGGCGGCCATAGCATCACCTATAAAACCCTGGCCGGCTCCCGGGGAATTCATTTCAATAAAATTCTCTCCCTCGGAAACCAATGCGACCTAACCGTCCACGAGGTCCTCCGTTATTTTGCCGAAGACCCGCAGATCCGGGTCATCTGCGCCTACGTGGAGCAGGCCAGGGGCGGCAAAGAATTTTCCAAGACTTTACGGGAGGTGGCCCGCAGGAAACCCCTGATTATCATGAAGGGAGGAGCAACCGAAGTGGGTGCCCGGGCGGCCTTCAGCCATACCGGGGCCCTGGCTTCTTACTCCCAGATTTGGCAAAAAGCCATCCACCAGCTGGGCGTCATCCTGGTGGATGACCTGGAAGAGATGGCTGACGCCACATTTTCCTGCCTCACCCTGGATTTGCCGCGGAGCCCCCGGGTGGGGATCGTAGTCGTGGGTGGGGGTAGTTCCGTGGAGATGACCGACGTCTGCGGCCGAAATTCTCTGGAGGTTCCCATCCTGGAGAAAGCCACGCAGGAAAAAATCGCCCGGAATATTCCCGAGGCGAATACCAGCTGCAAAAACCCGGTGGACCTTGGTTTCATGGGCTTCTTCCCAGAGGTCTACAGGCAATCGATCCTCCTCACCGCCGCGGACCCGAACATCGACGTTCTTCTTCTCTACCAGATCACCGAGTACTTCCAGCAGTTCACCCCCCAAACGGACTGGCCGGCCAAGGTCGCCGCCGAAATGGCCAGGATCCGCCGGGAGCTGGAGAAACCATTGGTCATCGTCATCCCGCCATTGGAGCAGGACAAATTTGAATTCATCACCAAGCGCCAGGAGCTGGTGCAAAAGCTCCGGCAGAACGGGATTCCCGTCTTCCCCACCATCGACCGCGCCGCCAGAGTTCTCTTCCGGCTCCAGAGGTACCGAAAGTTTCTACATCCGGAAACGTAGGGGCGATTCATGAATCGCCCCTACACTGCCCCTCCCGGTATCCACCCGACCATAGACTTCCCCCCCAACCCCGGATGGTTTAAAATAGAAATGGTATCTAGTGTCGTGTCCTCAAAATAATAGGCATAAAATTGCAGGTGGAGCCGAGGGTCAGACGGATGCGTGCCGCCAAAATCCGGCGGGTGAAAAGCCTTCTTCCACCGCATCTCCGGGTTCCGCAAAGGAACGCGGGCAGCGGGCTACGCCTTCGTAAGTATTCGGAAAACGGACCCTTTGGCAGCATCCGCAGTAAAATCTCCGTGAGCTCCGGAGGAACCAACGCCTATTTTGGCAAGCGCAGCGGTCTGACTCTCGGCTCCTGGCACCAGGGTTCGAATTTGTCAACTTATTTCTGGGACACGACACTCGTATCCAGTATCCAGCAACGAGTAACTAGAAACCAGTAACCAGCAACGAGTTCTTATGCCCGATTTCAAAATCGTCTCCCCTTTCAAACCCCAGGGGGATCAACCCCAGGCCATTGAAAAACTGGCCCGGGGATTGAAGGCCGGACTGCGCCATCAGGTTCTCCTCGGGGTCACCGGATCGGGGAAGACCTTCACCATGGCAGAGGTGATCGAGCGGGTGCAGAAACCCACCCTGGTCATCGCCCCCAACAAGACCCTGGCGGCCCAGCTCTTCCAGGAGTTCCGGACCCTGTTCCCGGACAACGCGGTGGAGTATTTCATCAGCTACTATGATTATTACCAGCCGGAGGCCTATATTCCCACCACCGACACCTACATCGAAAAGGATGCCTCCATCAACGACCTCATCGACAAGATGCGCCATTCGGCCACTCATTCCGTCCTCACCCGCCGGGACGTGATCGTGGTGGCTTCGGTCTCCTGCATCTACGGGCTGGGCTCCCCGGAGACCTACCAGGGCATGATCGTCCTCATGGAAGACCGAAAGGAGATCTCCCGGGATGATGTCCTGGCCCGCCTCGTGGAGATCCAGTATGAGCGGAATGACTATGACTTTCACCGGGGTACGTTCCGGGTTCGCGGGGACGTGCTGGAGATCTTTCCGGCCTACGAGGAGAACCGGGCCATCCGGATCGAGTTCTTCGGCGACCTGGTGGACTCCATCTCCGAGATCGACCCCCTGCGGGGAAAGGTCCTGCGCAGGCTGAAGCAGATCACCATCTTCCCCGGGAGTCATTATGTGACCCCCCAGGACCGGCTCCGCCGGGCGATCCAGTCCATCCGGGAAGAGCTGGTGGAGCGTCTGGCCTTCTTCGAATCCCAGAAGAAGCTCCTGGAGGCCCAGCGCCTGGAGCAGCGGACCAACTATGACATCGAAATGCTGCAGGAGATGGGGTACTGCACGGGCATCGAGAACTACTCCCGCCACCTGGACGGCCGGAAACCCGGCGAACCGCCCTACACGCTCCTGGATTATTTTCCCAAAGATTTCCTCTATTTCATCGACGAGAGCCACATCACCGTTCCCCAGCTGAACGGAATGTACTGGGGGGACCGGACGCGGAAAGAAACCCTGGCGGAATACGGCTTCCGCCTGCCCTCGGCCATGGACAACCGACCCCTTTCCTTCGAAGAGTTCGAGGCCCGGGTGCCCCAGGTGGTCTTCGTTTCCGCCACCCCGGCGGCCTACGAAATGAAGAAGACTCAGGGGCGCGTGGTGGAGCAGATCATCCGCCCCACCGGCCTGATTGACCCTCAGGTCACGGTGAAACCCGCCCGCTATCAGGTGGACGACCTACTGAACGAAATCCAGGCCCGGGTCGGACGGGAAGAGAGGGTGCTGGTCACCACCCTGACCAAGCGCATGGCCGAAGACCTGGCTTCCTACTACGCCGACCTGGGGGTCAAGGTCAAGTACCTGCACTCGGACATCCAGGCGCTGGAGAGGACCGAGATTCTTCGCGACCTGCGCCTGGGCAAGTTCGATGTCCTCATCGGCATCAACTTGCTGCGGGAAGGGTTGGATCTCCCCGAAGTATCCCTGGTGGCCATTCTGGACGCCGACAAAGAAGGGTTTCTCCGGTCAGAGACCTCCTTGATCCAGACCTTCGGGCGGGCGGCGAGGAACGTGGCCGGACAGGTGATCCTCTACGCCGACCAGGAAACGGAATCCATGAAGAGGGCCATCCGCGAGACCGACCGCAGACGGAGGATGCAGGAGGCCTATAACCGCAAGAACCGGATCACCCCCGAATCGATCCGCAAGGCCATCCCCGACATCCTCCAGTCCATTTACGAAGCGGACTACGTCACCATCCCCATGGCCGCGGAAAAGCCCGAAGCGTATGTCTCCCTCTTCGAGATTCCCAAACTCCTCGCCCGGCTGAAAAAAGAGATGCGCGAGGCCGCCTCCCGGCTGGACTTCGAAAAAGCCGCCGAGCTGAGGGACCGGATCAAGAACCTGCAGGAGAGGGAGCTGGATTCAAGGGAAGGGGATTCAATCGTGAGGGCGTAAGTCGCGAGGCGCAAGGGGGAAAAAGCAAACCACATGATTCTTCCCTGACCCCTTATTACCCCTCACGACTTGCGCCTTGCGACTTGCGGTATTTATTTTATGAACCTAGAAGACCAAATCCAGAACCTCCCGACGGGCCCGGGCGTTTACCTCATGAGGGACCAGGCCGGAAAGGTCCTGTACATCGGGAAGGCCAAGAACCTGCGCAACCGGGTGAGGACCTACTTCGGAAAATCCGGTGACGCCCGCTTCTTGCTCCAGTTCCTCATGCCCAAAGTCCGCCAGGTGGAAACCTTTCTCACCGACACGGAAAAAGAAGCCCTCATCCTGGAAAACACCCTGATCAAGAAGCATAAGCCCCGCCACAACATCGATCTGAAAGACGACAAAACTTACTTCAGCCTCCGGTTCAGCATCCAGGATAAATTCCCCAAGCTGACGCTGGTGCGCAGGGTGAAGCGGGACGGGGCGCGCTATTTCGGCCCTTACGCTTCCAGCGCCGCGGTGAAAGAGACCCTCCGGATTCTGCGCAGCCTCTTTCCGCTGCGCACCTGCAACGACGCCAATTTCCGGAACCGCTCCCGCCCCTGTCTGAACTTCCAGATCAAGAAATGCCTGGGGCCCTGCTGCGGCCTCGTTTCCCCGGAAAAATACGGCCAACTGGTCCAGGAAGTCATTCTTTTTCTCGAGGGGAAAAACTCTCAGCTGATCGAGCTCCTGCAGGAGAGAATGACCGCCGCCTCTGAGAACCTCGACTTCGAGGAGGCGGCCCGCATCCGCGACCAGATCGGGTCGGTCGAACAGACCCTGGAGAAGCAGAAGGCCGTCTCCCCCACCCCCAACGACCAGGACGTCTTTGCTTTCCACCGCCAGGGGGACGCCTGGGAGTTCCAGATCCTCTTCTGCCGGCGGGGGATTCTGGTGGGGAACAAATCCTTCCACTTTTCCCGGATCAACCTGCCGGAGGAGGAAGCCCTGTCCGCTTTTCTGCGCCAGTACTACGCCGAAGAGCCCTCGATTCCCCACGAGGTTCTCCTTCCCCTGCCCGTCGAGGACGAGGCCCTCTTCGCGGAGTGGTTATCCGAAAAAAGGGGGGGAAAGGTGGAGGTCCATGCTCCCCGGCGGGGGGAGAAGAAGAGTCTCGTGGAGATGGCCCGGAAAAATGCCGAGCATGCTTTCCAGAAAAAGGTCGACGAAGGGGAAAATCTCTCCCTCCTCCTTCAGGAGCTGAAACAAAAATTGAGGTTGAGAACCCTGCCTCATCGGATCGAGTGCTTCGACATCTCCAACCTCTTCGGGACCCTGGCCGTGGGCTCCAAGGTGAGTTTTCGGGACGGGAAACCGGACCCTTCCCAGTACCGCCATTACCGGGTTCATGCCCCCTCTTTTCCCGATGATTATGCTATGATGTACGAGGTCCTGAAAAGAAGGTACGCCAAGCTGGAAACAGACCAGGAAAAGCCGGACCTGCTCGTCGTCGACGGGGGCAAGGGCCAGCTCAACGTGGCCCTGGCGGTCCTGGATGAACTCGGCCTGCGGGACCTTTCCGCCGTGGGGCTGGCCAAGGACAAAGGGCCGGTCGCCAAAAAAATCACCGAGAGGACTGCCGACAAAATCTACCTGCCCAACGTGAAAGACCCGATCCTCCTCGGGCGCTCCGGGGCCCTGCGCTACCTGCAGCGGATCCGCGACGAAGCCCACCGGTTTGCCATCACGTACCACAAAAAGCTGCGGGGCAAGCGCGGCTTCCAGACCCTCCTGGATGAGATCCCGGGAATCGGAGGGGTGAAGAAGAAAGCCCTGCTGCGGGAATTCGGGAACCTGCAGAAAATGCAGGAAGCCTCCGCGGAGCGGCTCGGGCAGGTAAAGCCCCTGACCCGGAAGGACGCCCAGACGGTCTTCGCGTTTTTCCATCCCCCCCATGGAAATTGCGGAATGCGGAATGCGGATTGCGGAATGAAAGACACGAAGGCCTGATTGCGGGATGCGCCCTGAACCCTATTCGGTTCAGAGCTTCGCTCGAGGCAAAAACAACTTACTACCCACAACTCACAACTTACAAAAATTTGAGGAGCTGCGAATGTTCAAAACCCCCGAGACCTTTCCCCAGCGTTATCGTCCTCTGACCATGGCCCCCCATGGAATGGTGGCCTCTCCCCATTATCTCGCCTCCCAGGCCGGCGTGGATGTCCTGAAAAAAGGGGGGACTGCGGTGGATGCGGCCATCGCCACCAACTCCGTCCTCAACGTGGTCTATCCCCACATGTGCGGGATCGGCGGCGATGCCTTCTGGCTCATCTACGACGCCGCCAAAAAGGACCTGGCCTTCCTGAACGCCAGCGGACGTTCCGCCTACAGCGCCACGATAGAAACCTATAAGAAGGCAGGGATGAATTCCATGCCCGTCCGGGGTCCCTTGACCGTGACCGTGCCCGGGGCCGTGGACGGCTGGTTTGAGGTCCACCGGCGTTACGGAAAGGTGCCCATGGCCGCGCTCCTCGAACCGGCGATCGCCTATGCCCGCAGGGGGTATCCCATCAGCCATGTCCTCAGCTTCAAGATCCAGGAGGCAGCGGGCGAACTCTCCCGCTACTCAACCTCCAAAAGCCTCTTTCTCCCCGGAGCAAAGGCTCCCCGGCCGGGGGACGTTCTGACCAATCCCGGCCTGGCTTCTTCCCTGCAAAGGATCGCCCGGGAAGGGAGGGATGTGTTTTATAAAGGTGAGATCGGGCAGGAGATCATCCGCTTCACCCGCGAAAATGGCGGCCTTCTCACCGAGAAAGATTTTCTGGATCACCGTTCCGACTGGGGAAAACCCGTCTCCACCCAATACCGGGGCTACACGGTCTACGAAACCGCCCCCAATTCCCAGGGCCTGACCGCCCTCCTCATCCTGAACCTCCTCGAGGGCTACGAGCTGGCCTCCATGGGTTATCAGTCTGCCGATCACCTTCATTTCATGGTGGAAGCCAAGAAGGTGGCCTTCGCCGACCGGAACCGGTACATCTCCGACCCGGAGAAGGTCAGGATTCCCGTGGATGAGCTCCTTTCCAAGGACTATGCCGCCCAGCGGCGCACCCTCATCCAGAGAGATCGGGCCGTGGATCCGCAGTCGGTCTCCCCTGGCATTTTCGGCCGGGATACGATCTACCTCTGCACCGTGGATGAGGCGGGAAACGCCGTCTCCCTGATCCAGTCCATCTACTATTCCTTCGGCTCGGCGGTGGTCGCCGGAAACACTGGAATCGTCCTCCAGAACCGCGGGTCCTATTTCTCCCTGAACCCGGATCACGTGAACCGCCTCGAGCCCCATAAACGCACCTTCCACACCCTCATGGCTTCCATGACTTTCCGCGACGGAAAGCCTTTCCTGGTCTGCGGGACCAGCGGGGCCGACGGTCAGCCCCAGACTCACATCCAGGTCATGACCGCGGTCTTCGACTTCGGCCTGGATATCCAGGCGGCCCTCGAAGCGCCGCGGTGGGTGGCGGGACGCTATTCCGACCAGCCGGAAGGGGTTCTCATGATGGAAAAGCGGTTCCCCCCGCCGGTGATCGACGAATTGAAGAAGCGGGGGCACCAAATCCAGCTGGCCGACGGGATCGATCAGTCCATGGGCAGCGCCCACGGGATCCTGATTCATCCGGAAAACGGCCTGCGCATGGGGGGATCCGACCCGCGCTGCGACGGCGCGGCCATCGGGTACTGATTGAAGGGGGAAGGAAAACAGACCGGCCCTGCGGGCCTTGAGGCGATGGAAATTGAAAAAACGTTATTCGTTATTGGTTACTCGTTATTCGGTAGGAGCACCCGCCCTGTGGAATATTGGCGTCTTATTCCCCTGCGCGGCAGAGCCGCAACCGGAAGAAATCACCCCCTCCCTCCCCTCCCCCCTCGAGGGGGAGGGCTTGCCCTGTGGAGTATGGAAGTTTACTCCACAGGGTAAAGGTGGGGGGGATGCTTTGCGGAAGGGATAATAAAAAAGGGGCCTTTTCATGGCGAAAGCGAAAAAAGCTTCGCTGAAAAGCAAAAAAGGTCCGGATGAGGCTCCGGAGAAAAAAATTCGGGAGCTGACCCGGGAGAATGCCCGGTTGCTGCGGGAGGTCGAGGAACTCCGGGAAAAGGAACGGCAATTCGAAGAATTGATCCGTTTCAAAAAGGTGCTTTTGGAAATCTCCACCCGCCTGGTCCATCCTCCGGTTGAACAGATCGAACAGGAGATCGAACAGGGATTACGTCAAATCGTCGAGTTTCTGGGAGTTGACCGCGGGGGAGTGTACATCTTTTCCGGAGACAGGACCCGGATTCCCCGTAAATACTTCTGGGGGATGAAGGGAATTCCCGAATCCGCAGCCGTCCTTGACGATCAGAAGTTTCCCTGGCTCAGCGAAAAGCTGCGGAAGGGCGAGATACTGGTCATTCCGCGGGTCGAAGATCTCCCGGAGGAAGCGGCGCAGGATCGGGAGGAGTTGAAGAAGTACCGGAATCTGTCTTCCCTGGTGATTCCTCTGGCCGTGGGGAAAAACGTCTTCGGCGCCGTAACCTTTGGAGCGGTCCGCGCCGAGCGGCACTGGCCAGAAGAGCTGATCCAGCGGGTCCGCCTGGTGGGAGTGATTTTCGCCAGCGCCCTGGCCCGCAAGCAGTCCGAAGAGGCGCTCCGTCGGGCCGAACTGGAATACCGGACAGTGGCCGAATTCAACTACGACTGGGAATACTGGGCCAACCCCGACGGAACCTTACGGTACGTGTCCCCTTCCTGCAAAAGAATCACCGGATACTCCCCCCAGGAGTTTATCCAACATCCATCCTTAACCAGAGAAGTCATCCTGCCCATCGACCGGGAAGTCTGGGACCAGCATTTCCGCGAAAGTCGGCGGGGCGTCTCCCATCACGATATCCAGTTCCGCATCCGGAGAGCGGACGGCCAGGTCCGCTGGATCGAGCATGCCTGCCAGGCGGTGAGAAGCCCGCAAGGGGAATTCCTGGGTTACCGGGTCAGCAACCGCGACGTCACCGAACGAAAATCGGCCGAAGAAGCGGCCCGGAAAAAAGATGAGAGCCTGGCCGAAGCGCAACGGATCGCCCACCTGGGTAACTGGCACTGGAACATCGAGACCAACGAACTGAGTTGGTCCGACGAAGTCTACCGGATCTTCGGCCTTCCTCCGCAGGAGTTCGGGGCCACCTATGATGCCTTTCTGGCATTCATTCACCCTGGAGACCGGGGAGGGGTGGAAGAGGCCGTCAACCGGAGCCTGGCTGATCCTTCTGTTCCTTACGGGATCGAGCACCGGATCGTAAGACCGGACGGATCCGAGCGTTTCGTTCACGAACGGGGAGAAGTCACCTTTGACGACGGAGGCCGTCCGATCCGCATGATCGGTACCGTTCAGGACATCACCGAGCGAAAGCGGGCCGAAGCGTTGCTCCAGCGGTCGCAGGAAGAGCTACGGGCCCTTTCCGTTCAGCTCCTTTCCGTTCAGGAAGAAGAGAGGAAACGGATCGCCCGGGAGCTTCACGACGGGATCGGGCAATCTCTTTCAGCCCTCAAGTTCATGCTGGAGAATCGTCTCCAGCTGATGGAGAAGGACTCCATTTCCTGCGACCTCCATCCTTTGGAAGGGATGGTTCCCATGCTCCAGAATGCCGTCGAGGAAGTCCGCCAGATGCAGACTGACCTTCGGCCGCCCATCCTCGACGACCTTGGAATCCTGGCCACCCTCTCCTGGTTCTGCCGGGAATACCAGAAGATTTACGCCGGAATCAAGATCGAAACAGACCTCGGGATCCAGGAGAACGAAGTCCCCGCCCCCCTCAAGACCGTCATCTACAGGGTTTTGCAGGAGGCCATGAACAATATCGCCAAGCACAGTCAAGCCACGCGGGTTCGCCTTTCCCTGGGGCAAAAAGAGGGGCGGGTTTATCTCCGGGTCGAAGACAACGGGTCGGGGTTTGATCTCCGGCAGGTCCGCTCGGAAGAACGGCCCGGACGCGGCTTCGGCCTGACCAGCATGAGGGAACGGACGGAACTTTCGGGGGGCTCCTTTTCCATCGAATCCATCGAGGGCCGGGGGACCACCCTTCAGGCTTCCTGGAGGCTCTGACCAACGCAGGCTGGCCTGAAGAATCCGAAATCTGCGGGAAAAAAATCAAGCAAGGGGAGAGAATGAAACTGCCCACGCATAAAGCCAAGATCGTCTGTACCATCGGCCCGGCATCCGAGTCCCCCGAAACCATGGGGGAGATGATCCGGGCAGGGATGAACGTGGCCCGGCTCAACTTTTCCCACGGAGATTTCCCGGGCCACAAAAGGGTGATCGAAAATCTCCGCGGGGCGGCCCGGGCCACCGGGATTCGGCTGGCCATCATGGCCGACCTGCCGGGGCCCAAGATCCGGATCGGCCAGTTCGCCCGGGAGCCGGTTGAATTGAAGGCCGGAGAACCTTTCACCCTCACCACCGAAGAGGTCGCGGGAGACTCCCGGAGAGTCTCGGTGAGCTTTTCCACCCTTCCCCGCTCCGTTAAACCGGGAGACCTGGTCTTCCTCAACGATGGGTTCATCCAGCTGGAAGTCCTGGACGTCATGGCCCGGGAAGTGCAATGCCGGGTCATCGTGGGGGGAGAGCTGCGTTCCCGCAAGGGCTTGAACCTCCCGGGAATCGACCTGGGGATTACCGCCTTCACCGACCACGACCGGAGCTGTCTGCAGTTTGCCCTGGAAAACGGGGTGGACGCGGTGAGCCAGTCCTTTGTCGAATCCGGAGAGGACATTCAGAATGTCCGCCGGGCCGCCGCCTCCCTCGGGTTCAGCCCCTTCATCATCGCCAAGATCGAGCGCTCCCGCGCCCTCGCCAACATCGACGAAATCCTCGAGCAGGCCGACGGAATCATGATCGCCCGGGGAGACTTGGGGGTGGAGATCCCCATCGAGCAGATTGCCCTGGTGCAGAAGCAGCTCATGCGCAAGGCCAAACTGCTGGGCAAGCCGGTCATCACCGCCACCCAGATGCTGGAATCCATGACCGACAACCGCCGCCCGACCCGGGCGGAGGCCACAGACGTGGCCAATGCCATTCTGGACGGCACCGACTGTGTCATGCTATCCGGCGAATCGGCCATGGGCAGGTATCCCGTAGAATCGGTGGCCATGCTGGCCAGGATTGCCGCCGCCATCGAGCCCTACCGGCCTCCCTCCTATGTCCGGGAAACCCTCCGGGGAATCGGGCCAAAAGGCCGGATCAGCCTCACCGACCTGATTGCCCTGAGCGTGGAAACCACTCTGGAGCGGGTCGCCCCGGCCGCCGTGTTTGTTCCGACCCACAGCGGGGCCACGGCCCGGTCCATCGCTCGCTTCCGGCTTCCCGTATGGATCACCGCGGTGAGCACCCAGGAGTCCACCTGTCAGCGCCTCCAGTTTTCTTACGGCGTGTATCCCATGTGCGAGCCGGATCATCCCGACGACTGGAACGCCTATGTCTGCAAATGGATGCAGGACCATGAGGTCCAGGGAAATCTGGTCGTCCTCACCGAGGGGCCTTCGGCCAAACACCCCCAGGCCAACAACCGGATGGAGATCATCGACCTGGACCGGAAACCCTGCTAGCCTTCCAATTTGGCTTCTTCCGCTAGCCGCTAATGTCCTGAGTCACAAATTCGGTTCATCATTTTCCCATGGCCCGGGCGGAGGATCGATGGGCGCCGCCAAAATCGGCGGGAGGAAACCCGATTAAATCGGGTTCCCCCTGTAATCCGCAAGGAGACCCTGGCCCATAGAGATAAGCTCATGTAAGAACAAAAGGGTCATCTCCAAATTCGTTGATCGAATGTTTCAGGAAAGCCTGCCAAGGGCCCGGAAGGAAAGCCATATTGCGCAGCAAGCATCGGCGGGAGATCCGCTTTCTATGAACCGCCTGTTGGTCATCCGCAAAGCGTAGCGGGTATGCGCCTCATGATTGCAAGCAAGATGGCTTTTCTTCCGGGCCCATGAAATCACAGGAAATTCTGAAAAGACCAGCTCTTTGGCTTTCAACGAATTTGGAGATAAAACGAACAAAATAATATTCCCTTCAGGACGAATCGAAATAAGTCCCCCGTCGACCCAAGAGAGACCAGCGCCTATTTTGGCAAGCGCAGCGGTCCGACTCTCGGCTCCTGGCACCAGGGTTCGACTTTGTTAGCTTATTTCCGTGACACGACCTTAGCGGTTCCTTTCGCTCCCGGCACAGGGAATGATCCTGTCAATCCAGGATGCCGGTGTCCCTGGAAATCTTTCCCTTCCCGGTTGTCCGCGTTGTACCGGGCCAGGCTGGCATCGTGGTGGCGGACAAAACCGCGGAGCGCCTCCAGCTGGGCCTGGTAAGGACTGCACCCCAGGGGATTCTTCTCCCCGGGGTCGGCCTTCAGGTCAAAAGCCCAGCACCGTTCCTTCTTCAGGGAAACCTGAACCTTGATCCCCTCCGTACTCAGCGAGGAGATACTCTCTTCCTGCCCGTAAAAGAAGAGGTACTTCCGGCTCAGCTTCCGCTGGAATAAGGACTCGCCGTCCAAAAATATCGGCATGGTTGGTGGGGACCCGGAAAACCTTCGGTTTGAAGAGGGCCGGCTGGCGGAAGATCACCGGGGCTTCCAGGTTCACGTTGTAGCTGTAACGGTAGTGCAGATAATTGTCCGGACGGTGCTGCCCGAAAGCCTGGCCGTGGTCGCCCACGATGACCAGGAGGGTTCTCTCCAGCAGGCCCTGTTCCTTCAGGTGCTCGAAGATCCGCCGCACCATCCGGTCCAGGAGGCACAGGTTGTTAAGGTAGCGGCTGATCGATTTCCCGTCATTCTCCACGATGCGGTACTCGGGCCCGTAGTCGAAGTAGGGGAAATGGGCCACAAAGCTCACGTACACCCCCAGGAAGGGTTCCCGCGCCCTGCTGATTCGCCGGAGGAAAAAATCCACGGTCTGGATTTCATCCCGGGCGATGTACCGGCCCAGGGTGCTCAGTTCTTCCCGGATCTTGAAGGCCAGGTTTTCGTAGGTATGCATCTCCCGGAACCCCCCGTTCTTCAAGAACGGAAGCGGAAAGTACCAGGCATAAGAGGACGGAGTAACGAGGAAGGAGTCGTATTTCGGGCCCAGGAAACTGGAGAGAGAAGGAATCTGGGCGTCCGGTCGCACTCCCAGGGATGCCCGGCTGAAAAAATCGTAGAGGCCGCTGAGGATGGAAAACAGCGCCTTGGTGCTCACGTTGGAGGGGCTGTAATGATTCTTCAGGAACCAACCCTCCTTGGCCATCTGATTCAGGAAGGGCATGGGGACCGGACTCCCGTCGGAGCCCCTCAGCATGTAGCGGGTCCCCACGGACTCAAGGACCAGGAAGACCACATTCCAGGGACGGCGGGCGGGAGGAGGAAGGGTTTTCACCCCCCGGATCGAGTGGGCGTAGAGCGGCCCGGTGAGTTTGATCCCCGAACCCGTTTCCGTCCCCTTGACCACCGTTCCATATTGGGTCGAGGACCTCCTCAAATACTCGGCCATGTCGGAACCGAAGAAAATGCTGGGGTTCACCCGGAGCTCCGTTGGAACTCCCTTCTTCTCTCCCGGTGAAACCAGGAGGGAGAAAGCTCCCCAGAGAACCACGGCGGCCAGGCAACTTTTCCCGACCCAGGCCCGTGCCCCAGGGGGAACCAGCCAAACCGCCCAGAAGACCCCCAGGGGAAGGAGGAGGAACACCCAGTCCTGGATCTCCAGAAATTTCAGGATGTCAAAAGTCGAGACGCTGTACACCGACTCCAGGATCACCCCGAAATCGAACCCGGTCTGGGCGTCAAAGAGAAAGCGGAAATGGCCCAGGTGAAGGAACAGGAGACAGGCCAGGACCAGGTGGAGGACAACCAGCCCCGCAACCTGAAAAAAGACGAAGACCCCCCGGCCCTTCAGCAGAAAGCGCCCCTGGGAGAGGAGCAGGAAAAGCAAAAAACAGGTCAGGATCAAGGACAGATCGGAATACCCATAGCCCAGGGCAAACCGGATGGGATGAGAGTCGGGAGAAAAATCAAAGGGCTTGATCGGGTAAGTGAATAAATTATGGGTGAGGCGGATCCGGTATGCCAGGGCAAGGGTTACCAGAGCCGCCAGCAGGGCAAAGGCCGTCCGGTTGTCGGAAACGAAGCGGGTAACCCACCCTTTCGGTTTTTCCTCGGAAGAAATTTTACTCCCTCCCCCTGCCATTTTTCCTCATTTCCTTGAGGGCGTTGATCAACCCGTTGGTTGACGGGTCATGGGAATGAACCGTGCGGTCATCCGTTAACTCGGGAAGGATTTTTCCGGCCAGCTGTTTGCCCAGCTCCACGCCCCACTGGTCGAAGCTGAAGATGTTCCAGATGACCCCCTGAACGAAGATTTTGTGCTCGTACATGGCGATGAGGCTTCCCAGGACCCGGGGGGTCAATTTTTTGAAGAGGATGGAATTGCTCGGCCGGTTTCCCTCGAAGACCCGGTAGGGCCAGAGTCTTTCGATCTCCTTCTCATCCTTCCCCTCTCTCCGTAATTCTTCGATCACTTCTCCCCTGCTCTTCCCCCGCATGAGGGCTTCGGCCTGGGCGAAAAAGTTGGAGAGAAGAAGGGCGTGATGTTCCCCCAGCGGGTTGTGGCTGATCGCCGGGGCCAAAAAATCGGCGGGGATGAGCTTGGTCCCCTGGTGAATCAGTTGATAGAAGGCGTGCTGACCGTTGGTCCCCGGTTCTCCCCAGATGATCGGACCCGTCTGGTAGGGCACCTTCTGGCCCTTGCGATCGACGGATTTTCCGTTGCTCTCCATGTTCCCCTGCTGGAAATAGGCCGGAAAGCGGTGCATGTACTGGTCGTAGGGAAGAATGGCTTCGGTCTCCGCCCCGAAGAAATTGTTGTACCAGATTCCGATCAGGGCCAGGATCACGGGGATATTTCTCTCGAAGGGGGTTTCCCGGAAATGGCGGTCCATTTCCTGGGCTCCCCGCAGGAGGTCGGAGAAATTTTCGTAACCGATATAGCAGGCGATGGACAACCCGATGGCCGACCACAGGGAGTAGCGCCCCCCCACCCAGTCCCAGAAGACAAACATGTTGTCCGGGTGGATCCCAAAGGCCTTTACTTTCTCCGGGTTGGTGGAGAGGGCCGCAAAATGAAGGGCCACGGCCCCCGGATCCTTGGCCCGGGCCAGGAACCAGTCTCTTGCCGAAAAGGCATTGGCCATGGTTTCCTGGGTGGTGAAGGACTTGGAAGCGATGAGGAAAAGCGTCGTCTCCGGGTCCAGCCGTTTCAGGGTCTCCCGGATGTGGGTCCCGTCCACGTTGGAGACGAAATGAACATTCAAACCTTCCCGGGCATAGGGTTTCAGGCATTCGGTCACCATGAACGGGCCCAGGTCCGAGCCGCCGATCCCGATGTTCACCAGATCGGTCATCCTTTTCCCGGCATATCCCTTCCATTCCCCTGAAATCACCCTCGCGGAAAAGTTCCTCATCTTTTCCAGGACCGCCTTCACTTCGGGCATCACATCCCGGCCTTGCGCATAGATGGGAGTGTTGCTCAGATTCCGCAAGGCCACATGGAGCACCGCCCTCCCTTCCGTCTCGTTGATCGGGTCCCCGGTAAACATCTTCTCCACGGCGTCCCGCAGGTCCACCTCCTCCGCCAGGGAAAAAAGAAGATTCATCGTCTCCGGGGTGATCCGGTTTTTGGAGTAGTCCAAAAGGATGTCCTGGAAGCGGAGGGAAAATTTCTCAAAGCGCCGGGGGTCGTCGGCAAAGAGGTCTTTCATCTGAACGTTTTTCATCTTTTTAAAATGGTCGGTCAGGTTTCGCCAGGCCTTGGTCTTCGGTGGTTCGATCTTCTTCAGCATAGCCGGGTCCTCCCGCGCCCCCTGTTGGTATCATACTAATACGGTTCACCCTGCGCAGGCAAGCCCGGGGAATCATAAAAAAAAGGCCATAGCTCTGTGAAATCTGTCGGAATATTTTCCATAATGGATATCCTTTATTTATTGTTTTAAGGGCTCATATTTTTTACTATTTTTTTATAAAAGAGAAGGTGGGTCTTCAAATCGTCAAAAATATTTACAATTTTTATTAATTTCCGTATCTATATATATTATTCCCGGACAAATAAAAAAGATAAATATATCAATCAACTGTGTGTTTTCTCGGGGTAAAAATCCGCGCCGAAACAGGGTGGCATCGGGTTTGCTTATTTTAAGGTTAAAATTTGAAGCGATGATCGATTAACGAATGCACTAAGGAGAAAAGATCCATGAAAAAGTTCGCCGTTCCCCTTTTGGCCTTCATGCTGGTTTTATCCTTCCAGTCAGCCCAAGCAGCTACGCTGGGATATCAAGACTTTAAAGCTGTTACCACTACCATCGATAATAATGGAACTGACCCGGAATACTGGGTAAAGCTCTATTTTCCTGATTCTACCACTCGAGGGACTTATGTCGGCGGGACTGTATTTGAATATGACGCTTACAAGAATTCAGTCGATTCTTTCTTGATCACTCTATTCGGCCACGGAGATAGTACGAACGGTCATCCCATCGATATCTTCCTTTCTTTTTTGGCCTCCCCTCACAGCGATTCCGTCATGGTAGCCAGTTATGACGTCCCGCAAAACGTATATTTTACCCTCACCCTGGACATCTTGAACAATAAACTTCTCTATAACGGCGGGGATGCAGGAAGCCTTAGCAATGTAACCCTGGACAGCTTTCTGGGCCAGGATAGGTTCTGGGTTGGCTATGGGTGCCATTTTGTTCACGACAAAACACAGGTGGATTTGACCGTAAATCAAGCGGTTCCCGAACCCGCCTCCCTTCTTCTCCTGGGTGCGGGAATTTTGGGATTGGCAGCCGCGGTCAGGAAAAGACGTTAGCCGTCCTTTCCCGAGAACAGAAGCGCGAGGATTCAAAAGTGCCCATCGGGTTCAATTCCTGATGGGCATTTTCATTTGTCGATTTGGATTCCGGTGAGTTTGGAAATTTTTTGCCTGGAATCGCGATCTGATTTACAATGGAACGATTAAAAGAGGAAAGCTGAGGTTTGGATTTATGAAAACATACAATATTGTTATGATCCCCGGCGACGGGATCGGGCCTGAACTCCTCGATGCCGCGGTCCAGGTGCTGGACAAAATCCAGGAGCTGGCCGGGGACTTTCGTCTGGCCTATGCCTTCCATGAAGCGGGCGCGGGATACTACCAGAAGAACGGGGTGAATATCTCTCCGGAAACCCTGGAGGCGATCCGCAAGGCCGATGCCACCCTGAAGGGGCCGGTGGGCCTGCCGGGGGGTCGGTTACCGGACGGAACGGAAGCCGGCGTCCTGGGCGGGGTGCTGCGCAGCGGTTTCGACCTCTACGCCAACGTGCGCCCCGTCAAGCTCTTTCCCAAGGTGGCCATCCCCCTCAAGGACCGGCCGCCGGGAAGCATCGATTACATCATGGTGAGGGAAAACACCGAGGGCCTCTACTTATCCCGCGGCCGCGGAATCATCACCGAACAGGCCGCCAGCGACACCCTCCTTCTGACTAGAAAAGGATGCGAGAGGATCTGCCGGTTTGCTTTCAAGATGGCCATGGAAAAGGTCCCCGGGGCTCCCGAGGACGGGCGGAAGAGGGTCACCCTGGTGGAAAAGAGCAATGTCCTCCGCAGCTTCTACTTCTTCCGTCAGATCTTCGCCGGGGTGGCCCGGGAATTCCCGGGGGTGGAGGCGGAAAATATCTATGTGGATGCGGCTTCGGCCGCGCTGGTCATGCGCCCCGAGCATTTCCAGGTACTGGTCACCGAAAACATGTTCGGGGACATCCTCAGCGACCTGGGCGGGGCCACCATCGGCGGTCTGGGCATGTGTCCCTCCGCCAACGTCGGCGACGGGCGGGCTTACTTCGAGCCCATCCACGGCTCGGCCCTGGATATCGCGGGGAAGAACAAAGCCAATCCGCTCTCCCAGATCCTGGCCGCCGGAATGATGCTGGATTACCTTGGACGGAAGAAGGAGGCCCTTCTCCTGGAAAAAGCCGTCCGGCAGGCCCTGGAAAAAGAGCGCTTTGGGATTTCCTCAGCCGGTCTGGTGGAAGGGGGCGCCTCCCGGGTGGCCGCCGCGATACGGGAGGAATTGGAAAGGGATTGAAGAGGCGGCCCGGCAAAAAAAGAACGGATCGTGCAGGAAAAGGAGGTCCCCGCTATAGTAAAATACTGGAATATTGGAATGATGGAATGACGGGGTAAACGTTATACGTCATAAGTTATTAGTTATTCGGGACGAGAATCCCTTCTTCTCTCACCGTGATTGTACCACTAACCACCGGCGACTCACCAAACCTGTTTTTCACTTTAAAATAGATGGTCTTTTTCCCGGCGCCCGCACTGAGTGGAAATTTCGGTCTCCGGGAATAGAACCTCCACCTGGCTCCGGAAAATTCCGATGATTCGCTCGCCATGTAGTACCTGGGCTTGTTGGTGGCTACATTATGAAGGATAACTCTCCTCGTATGGGTGGTCGGCGATCCATTTTCGATCGCAAAACTGTTTATAATTGGAGATCCAGCCGCACTTAGATATCTGGGCACACCGATGCTTACGGAAAGAGAATCAGACCAGCCGGAAACCAGGTTGGTATGGATTGCACATCGTGCCCTTGCCCTGACCCGATAAGTACCCCCGGCAGTCCATGTCCTGGATTGAACAGCCGAACCCCAGGGTGACAGAACGGTCCCGTCCCCCTTCCAATCAAATTGATACTGGATCGAATGGCCAAGACTGGAAGAAGAGCCTCCTGCCGTATAGCTTAAGGCAACCGCTGTCCTTCCGCTTGTGGGACCCGTGAGCACATTTGGAGCCCTGATCCCCTCGAGGGCCGGTGTCGTGGCACTTACCTCATTTGAAAAAGCACTTTCTTTGTCTGATGTGTCGTAGGCGGTTACGGCGATAAAAAATTTCTGTCCTGGGGCAAGGTTCGTTAAGGTGTAAGACGTTGCTTTGCCCACATCGAAAGGGGGCCCGTAGCTTCGTGAAGCCGTCCCGTAGTATACCCGATATCCTTTTAGATCCGCTTCGGTGTTAGGATCCCATGCCACGGTGAGTTGGGCGCCAACCGCAACGAACGGAAAAACGAATAGGAGTGCAGTGAATAAAGCAAATGAAAAGAGCTTGAATAGCATCGTGAATCTTCCGGGAAACTTTCTTTCCATTATTTCTACCCAGAGCTGCGAAATCGGATTTTTGGGGCTATGGAATGATATCCATACCCAAAAAACTAAATTATCACACCCTCTTCTCCCTGTCAAAAATGATTTTTCTCCTTCCTTTTTGATCCTTTTTCGCAAGGCTTCCAACAAATACCGAATAACCAATAACGTCTTCCCGATTTTTATTCCCTCAAGGCCGCAGGCCCCTCCTCGAGTGCGCCCTGCCGCACATTCCTCAAGTCAGGCCTTAGCCTGACGCTCGTGCGGGAAATGGGTTATGCCGGGGGGGAAGTAGGGTGGTTTTGGTAAGGTCACTTAGAACCAACGTCCCCTACTTTCCCATGATTCCACCTTCTTCCTTCATCGTCTCCTTTTCATAAACTCTTGGAATAGTCGATTAAGTGCCCCACGCTGAAACCAATGCCCTCGAAGAATCCGATCAGGTCTTTATCCCGTTGATCGATGCCGATATGGACGGCTCGGATCCCTTTCTTCCGAAATTGATCACAAATCCCACGGACAAGCTCCTTGGCAATCCCCTTGTGCCAATAATCCGGGTGCACGCCCAGAATAAGAATCAAGCCAACCTGGGCTCCCGATGCCCCCACGTGTCCCACGCGCCCCAAAATAAATCCCCGGACGTGATTTTTGACTTCTGCCACCAACCCGAATTCAAGCAACCCGGTCACATCTCCCGTGATCAGTTCAACATAGCTGACCGGCCTCGCCAGGCGACCTGATTTCCTGTCGATCGTGAAAAGCCGCTCGGTTGTCAGGTTCGCGTAGGTAATGGCCTTCCCCATTGCCCTGATCTTGTGGTCAATGGCCAGGATTGGATCCAGATCCTCCAGGGTCATGGACCGGATTTTCGGTTTTTCATCCCCGTTTGCCATGTTGATCACCTCCCTTGTTTATAAGATCCAATCTCTTTTTCCCTTTTGCATGCAACTCACCATCATGCCCGAAATCAAAAATGTTGCCATTTTCAATTCTGCTTTCTGGCGACGTCTGTGTCAGGAGGCTATCCCGCCCCCCAGCGATGCCTGTCAAGAAGACAGGCAAGAAGCCTTGCGCACGCAAAGATTACTTTCCTCGAGTCCCTTGCTTTTGGAAATTTCAGTTGGGATTATGCATCGAGACAAAAAGACAAAAGGCTTCCGCAGGGAAAACCATTCCCCCCGGAAGCCTTAGAAAGGCACCTTCTGGATTCTCTTGGCCATCCTTCCCTCCAGAAGGTTTGGGGTTGGGTAAGTGAGTTAAATTCCTACGGCTGGAAATCCATTTACTTCGTTCGCATTTTAACTTATTTTTTTCACAAAAATCCAGATCTTTTTGAATCCGCAAGAGAATTTCCCACAATTTTCAATGCCTTAGGCTGGGCAGCGCTGAAGGAGTGGGATTCTTTTATGGGCCTATAATTTCTTGCCCTCCCTCTCAAATCTTTAAGCACCTTCTGCACGGACATCCCTCGGATCCCCGGGGGGGTTCCCAACTTCCCTGGTCCACAGGCTAAAAGATATCATTTAGGACCGGTACCTTACGTAACGCGCAACGAGGACATCCGCAAGGTCACTTAGAACCAACGTCCCCTTCTTTCCATTTCATTCGAAGAGGGCTGCATTCGACGCCGATGCTTCAGTGGCCCGAAAATGCCACCTTGAAATATCGGTTGACAAGACCGAATTTTCAAGGTAAGCTCCAGCTATGATCGATCGGGCTCGACAGATTGAAACGGTCCGCAAATTACTCCGGCGACATCCGGTGATTGCAATCATCGGAGCCCGTCAGGTCGGAAAGACAACGCTCGCACGCTCGCTTCTCGCAGAGACCAAAGAACCACCTGCCTATTTCGATCTGGAGAACCCGGAGGATCTGGCACGACTTTCCGATCCGATGCTGACGCTAAAACAACGGAAGGGGCTTGTGGTCATTGATGAAATCCAGCAGCGAGCAGATCTTTTCCCGGTTCTACGTGTCTTGGTCGATCAGCCTAAGGCATCAACGCGTTTCTTGCTGCTGGGTAGTGCCTCGCCCGATTTGATCCGCCGGAGCTCTGAGACGCTCGCGGGTCGCATCTTCTACCATGAACTGGGTGGTTTCTCCCTCGATGAGGTGGGCGTCGAAAACGCTATGCAGCTTTGGGTGCGAGGCGGGTTTCCGCGATCTTTTCTCGCCCGGAGTCATGCTGAAAGTGACGAGTGGCGCCGAGGGTTCATACGAACCTTTCTGGAAAGAGATCTTCCCCAACTGGGTATAAACATCCGATCGACCACGATACGTCGCTTCTGGACCATGCTCAGTCACTACCATGGTCAGACATGGAATGCTTCCGAGTTCGCGCGTTCCTTTGGCGTTGCCGACACAACAGTGCGGAATTATTTGGATGTGCTGACATCGGCTTTGGTCATTCGCCAGTTACAGCCGTGGCATGAAAATATTTCAAAGCGGCAGGTTAAGGCTCCCAAGATATACTTGGTGGACAGCGGCCTGCTGCATACCCTGCTTAACCTTCGAACGCTGGCGGATCTCGAAGGGCACCCCAAGGTAGGAGCCTCTTGGGAGGGATTCGCCATGGGGCAGGTCATACGCCAGCTGGAGGCCAGGGGAGACGAATGCTACTTTTGGGCTACGCACGGAGGGGCCGAACTGGATCTGCTCGTTGTCAGGGGCAGGAAGCGATTAGGGTTTGAGTTCAAGCGGACCAGTTCTCCGACCATTACGCCATCGATGCGCAGTGCGTTGGCCGATCTCAAGCTGCAATCCTTGTGCCTTATTCATGCAGGAGAGACGACCTTCCAACTTGGCAAGAAGATCCAGGCCATCAGTTTGGCGCGTTTACTTGAAGACCTACCTCCTCTGAAATAGTGCGTTCAAACAATTCAAATCTCTTTTCAACGCCCCAGATTCCACTCAACTTCCACCAAGCATAAAACACGCAACCCAAAGTGCCGAAGCTCGCGGATCGTCCGAAGCGCAAGGTCACTTAGAACCAACGTTATATATCGAACTGATGGTTGGACAGACTCCAAAGGGTGAGGTAAGAAAAATTTATTTGGTATGTTACTCCACCTTTTGGAAAAAAGAAACCTCCTGTAAAGAGATAGCATAGGGTCCGACAACCCAAAACTATTCCCACAGGAGGTTTCTTATGAAGCAAGAAAATGGTAGCAGATTGGAGGAGTTTCGTCAATTCCGGAAAGAGGTACGGGGATCGGGGGAGTATTTGCTGGTGGGCATCGATGTGGCCAAAGACAATCATCATGCTTTTTTTGGCACGGCCACCGGGAAGACGCTTTTGAGGCGACTGGTTTTTGAGAATAGCCTGGCGGGATTTCGGAAGCTTCTGGGGCAGGCGGAAGCGATGAAGGTTCAGGAGGGGCTGAAGAAGGTGGTTTTCGGGATGGAGCCTACGGGGAATTATCATAAGCCCTTGGGAGAGCATTTGATCCGGTGTGGGCAGGGGGTGGTATTGGTCTCTGGGGTGGCGGCGCATGAGAATCGCAAGACCCTGGATGGGCGTTGGGACACGAATGACACTCGGGATGCGGCGAATGTGGCCGATTTGATGTCCCAGGGGAAGTGTCTATTTTATGAGTTTCCGGTGGGGGAGTTGCAGGAATTGCGGGATTTGTTGTCGTTGAAGAGGCGGTTGAAGAGGGAGGAGCACGGGTATCGGGTGCGGATTCGGAATCATCTGGTAGCGAAGTATTTTCCGGAGTTGGATCGGTACTACGAGCAATCGGAGAGCACGGCATTGGCGGTAGTCCATTGGTGTTTGGACCCATCGGAGATCGCCGGTATGGAGTATGAGGAGTTTGTCCAGAGGGTAAGTTCGGATCGGGTGCGGTCCTCTCAGGGGAAGCGGCTGCAGACTATTTGGAAGATGGCTGTGGACTCGGTGGGCCGCGAGGTAGGGTCGGCGGTTGAGTTTGAGGCGAAGGTGATGGTGGAGGGGCTGAAGCAGATCCGGCAGAGGATAGAGGAGGTCAAGGAAAAGATTCAAGAGATCTGCTCCCAGTTTCCCGAGTATGAATTTTTGCTGAGTATTCCTGGTTTTGGTCCGGATGTATCTTCGAAGGTTCTGGGGGCGATCGGGGATCCGTTTCGGTTTCAGAATGGGAGACAGGTTTTGAAGATGGCCGGTTTAGACCTGAGTGCGGAACGGAGTGGGAAGACTTCTCAGAGTGCGGTCCCGGTCATTTCCAAGAAGGGCAAAGCGGATCTTCGCTATGCCTTGTACCAGGCGGCTTTCATTGCTTCGATCCGGGATCGGCACTTTATCGTTTATTTCACGAATCAGCTCCGGGGTCGAGAAAGAGAGCCTGGGATCAAGACCAAGATGCGAGTGAAGCTGGCGGCGAAGCTGTTGATCATTGCCTGGACCTTGATGAAGAAGAAGGAGCCTTTCAATCCAGATTATCTGAGCCTGGAATAAGAGCTTTTAAATTCGACGAGAGAGCCCAAGACACAACGTGGAGGCGAAGGACCTCGGGCGGGACAATCCTGGGCCTCTCCCTTGAACTTTGGAATCTGGATTAGGGATGATGGATGGGCGGTCTGTCCGCCACACCGGATAAAAGTAACGATTAGGTCTAAAGTTCGTCGAAGTGAGAGATTCGTCGAAAGAACCAAAAAGTCCCTGCCTGGGCTCGAGGGATAAGTTTATTCTGCAAATGGCTTGTTTTGTATCTCTTGATTCTTACTAGCTTTCCACTTTTCTCTTGACAGGGGGATTATAGGATGTCCCCTATTTCTGATCTGGCTTTTCCGCTTTATTTTTCAGTAGATAGAAATACCAGCGATTACCAGTACCGGGGTGTTGATTTTATCCAGGCAGGCCTGTTTTGTCAAGAAGATATGAAGCTTTGGTGATCCGGTGAACGGGGTTGAATCTGGGGGGTCGTCTGAGGGATCCACCTTGACTTGGGACAACCTTTTAAGGACCCGAGGCACTACAAGAATGTTAGGCGGAAGGATAAAGATTGAGGATAAAAAAAGAGGTTAATTCCGTTTGAACGGGATTAACCCCTTTTTATTTCTGGTGCCGAGACCCAGAATCGAACTGGGGACACGCGGATTTTCAGTCCGCTGCTCTACCGACTGAGCTATCTCGGCATCCTCAACGGTCGGTACCGGATACGGAAAATTTCCATATCCGAGAGAAAATTATAATGCCGCAGTCTCAAGAGTCAAGTGTTTTTTTGTTCTCTCCCTTAACGGTCAAGGCTTCTGGGAAAGGCAAAGGCTTTTCTCTCGACCGCTTCGCTCGAGGCACAGAGTACACAGAGAGGGAAATAATAACCATTTGGGTTTTTAAATCTAAAGGCGCCTTTTCTCTGCGAACTCTGCGGCCTCTGCGAGAAACAAAGGTCTTTTTCGCTCGCCCGCTCCGTTAACGAGTAACGAGTAACCAGTAACGAGTAACGGTTTTTTTAACTTTTTGGTTTCTGCCTCAAGGCCGAAGGCCGCTCCTCGAGGGCCGCAAGCCCGCTCCTCAAGTCACGCCCATGGCGTGACGCTCCTCAAGGCCCGGAGGGCCAATCGGTCTTCATTTTTCTATTGTTCCCGCGTGACCATGGTGTCGGTCAGGGCATCGTGCCAGGACCGTTTGCTGGAGCTAAACGCGACCCAGAGAAAGCCGAGGAAGAAGGGTACCGCGGATAGAAGATAGCCCAGGGCCCGGGCCAGGGCCCGGGCAAAAGAAAGCGGCTGCCCGTCCGTTCGGACGACCCGCAAACCGAAGATCATCTTGCCGATCGTCTGGCCCCAGGTGCCGTGGAAAAAAGTAAAGTAGGCCAGCATGAGAGCCAAGCCCAGGGGGAGAAGGACAGGGAGAATGATCCGGATCTGGCGGAGGAGGGTGATCTCCCTGCCACCTGTGGCTCCTGCGCTCAAGGTCAGAAAGCCCAGGACCACAAAGATGGCGAGCAGGAGGAGGAGGATCAGCAAATCCGCAGCCATCGCCATGGACCGAAGCCAGAAGCCGCCCCGCAGGGCCCGATCCCAGGTGGAAGCCTCCTCGCCCTCTTCCCCGGTTTCTTTCTCCAGGAGAGCCTCCTGGAGGGAAAAGTCTCGATCGTACTCGGGATACGGCCCGGTGACAATGCGGATCTCTTCACGGGGTTCTTCAGCAGAAACGGCGGGGGGGAGTTCCTTCTCGGCTGCAAACACCACCGGTTCCCGGGGAAGGGCATCGCCATCCCCGGGGCGGGTTGGCTCCTCGCCGTAAAAATCGCTCAGGAGCTGGCGGAGGGAGGTCAAGTCCTGACCGCAGGAAGGACATCGGTCGGCATCATCGGGAACTGTGGCCCGGCAACGTTTACACTTCATTCTGGTTTCCCAATAAAAAAATTATCCGCCCAAATTATTTTCTCTAAGGAAATTATAGATTCGGGGACCGATCGAGGCAAGGAAATTCTTTTCGGGGGGTAGAAAAAAGCCTTTTCCTCTCGCAGAGTCGCAGAGGGCACAGAGGAAATAAATATTATCGGAAATTCTAAAGGCAAAAGGACATTGAGTCCTTTCCCTCTGAGCTCTGTGACTCTTTATTTCTTTGCATTTGGCCAAATTCTAGTTGTCTCTGTGATCTCTGTGGCCTCTAGCGAAGCCCTGAACCTAATATGGTTCGGAGCGAAGCGGGCGAGAAAAAAGGTCTTTGTCTCTCACAGAGACGCAGAGTTCGCAGAGACGACCCAGAATAGAAAATGAGGCAAGACTTTGTTGTTATCTTATTGAATATTTTGCCGTCCCTGTGTACTCTGCGTGCTCTAGCGAAGCGGGCGAGAGAAATGAGCTGCGGTCGGCGGTCGGCGGTCATTTTTTATTGATTCAGGTCTCCCAGGATAAACTGCAGGAGGGCAACAATGGCAACCCCCGCCGTCTCGGCCCGAAGAATCCGCGGCCCCAGGCGGACGGGCTGGAAACCTGCGCCCTGAGCCTGAAGGGCCTCGGCATCGGAAAAACCTCCTTCAGGACCGATGAGAACGAAAACCCTGGAAGAATGGGCCACGGTTTCCCCGAGCGATAGCGCCCTCTCTTTCTCCCACAAAAGAACTTTGGTTGCCCGCCCTGCATCGTAGGCCAGCGCTTCTTCAAAGGACCGGAGGGGATGAATTCGGGGGATGGCGGCCCTGCCGCACTGTTTCGCCGCTTCCGCCGTGATCTTTTCCCAGCGGGCCCCGCGGGCTCCGGTTTGGCCCCCTCCCAACCGCGGGACGACGTGGGAGGAAGAGAACGGAACGATTTCCGACACTCCGAGTTCGGTAACTTTCTGGAGGAGCCAGTCAAATTTGGGAGCCTTCAGCACCGCCACCCCCAGGATGATTTCTGCCGGCGATTCCATGGGGACCGAAAGGGCTTCCGGTTTCAGCGAAAGAATGATCCTCCCCCGGGTAATCTGGACGATGGAGGCCCGGTATTCCTTTCCCTCTCCATCAAACAGGCTGACCGGGTCGCCCTCTCCGAGTCGGAGAACGTTGCGGATGTGCCTGATCTCCTGGGGGTCGTCGATGAACGCTCGCTGTCCCTGGATGTGCTCGGGGTAGATCCGAAAACGCCGGTGTTTCATTCTCCCCCTTCCAATTTTCGCAAGGCACAAGTCGTAAGGCGCAAGGGGCGGTTAAAAAAGGAAGTCGCAAGGCGTGATGATAAAAATGTTTTTATCGACTTGCGCTCTCGCGACTTGCGAGTATCATTCCGGCTGTTGCTTTGTGCTCTATGCTCTATGCTTTTTCCTCTATGCTCTCTGCTCTATGCTCTATGCTTTTTTAGCGTCAGGCAGGCCCAGCCCTTCTTCTCCTCCGAGGATTCAACCGTAAGCCCTCCGGCCATGAAAGCCGAGGCCGTCTCTTCCTTTTGCCCCCTCAAAATCCCGGAGACGACCAAAAAACCCCGGGGAGAAACCCTCCGCGCGAGAAAAGAGGAGGCCTGCCAAAGCTCCTGGGGCAGAAGATTCGCCACCACAATCCCGAACCGCCGCCGGAGGGCTCTGGCCGGACTCATCCGGAAATCGATCCCCTCTTTCCATCGGTTAAGCGCGGCATTTCGCCGGGCCCATCGAATGGCCGCCGGGTCAACATCCAGGGCCAGGATTTTTCCAGCCCCCAGCTTTCCGGCGGCGATGGCCAGAATTCCCGATCCTGTCCCAAAATCTAAAACCGAGGGCGGACGGGCAAAGACGGGGATTAGCTTCTCCAAAGCCCGGAGGCACATCTGCGTCGTAGGGTGGGTGCCGGTCCCAAAGGCCATCCCCGGATCAAGGGTAAGGATCATCTCCCCCTTTTTCCCCCGGTATTCCTCCCACGGGGGCCGGATCACGATCCGCGGGGTGGCATGAAGCGGCTTGAAATGGGCCTTCCAGCTTTCCCCCCATTTTTCTTCTGGAATGCGGCGCCACTGGAAGATGAATTTTTCCCCGGAGGCGGAAAGGTCGGACAGATAACGGCTGATTCTCTTCCTTCTCCCCGGAAAGGAGGAAAGATCCGGGAAGTAGGCAAGGACGGTGGAGTCATCCTTTTGGATCACCCCCCCCGAGCCCAGCTCGATCAGGAAATTGGACACCCCCTCCACCCAGGAGGCAGGGACGCCGACTTTCACTTCAACCCATGACTTTGCCTTGCCAAATCTGGACATTCCAATCCAGCATAGCATTTTCTATGAATTCTACCAAGGTGGCGGAGGGTGATCAATAAGCTTCGCGGATTGAAGACGGATCGGCCCTGCGGGCCTTGAGGAGCGTCACGCGATGGGCGTGACTTGAGGAGCGGGCCTGCGGCCCTTGAGGAGCGCTCCGCCCTGAACCATACTAGGTTCAGGGCTTCGCTTTAGGCAAGAACCAAAAAGCTAAAAAAACGTTACTCGTTATTTGTTATTGGTTACTAGGTTAAGACCAGGACGAAAAAGGCTATGATTTGAATTCTGTTGACAGTCCCTGGTTATCTCTTATACTAGGTTAAAAGGTTTTTTCGAGGAGGAAGCATAAATGAAACGGTGGGTCATTCTCTGGGTGTCTTTGCTTTCCGTGGTTCTATTATTTTCCCCCGCAGGGGCAACGAAGAAAGGAAAGATCATTACCGCCGGGGATTTCTTTCCCGAATTTTCCTTTCCCATGACCCTTTCCCGCGGGGAAGTCGAATATCTCGGTCTTCCCACGAAATTTCTCGGCCTGTTGAAGGGAGACGCTTTTTCCTTGAAAGACATCCAGGCCGATGTCCTCGTGGTGGAGTACATGAACAAACACTGCTTCTCCTGCCAGCTTCAGGCTCCGGTAATGAACCAGGTCTTTGAAACGGTGGGCAAGGACCCTCAATTGCGGGGGAAAGTCAAATTCCTCGCCATCGGGGTCGGGAACACCCAAACCGAATTGGATTCCTTCAAAGCCGAGAAAAAGATCCCCTTCCCCATGATCCCCGACTCCAATTTCAAGGCCTACGAGGCCATCGGCGACCCCGGGGCCACACCCTTTACCCTTATCATCCGCAAGAGCGATTCCGGAATGGTCGTAGCCCGGGCCAAAATCGGCCTGACCAAGGCCCCGGGCGTTTTCATCAAAGGAATACAGGATGCCCTGCGGGCCGACTGGGCCACGCTGGCCAAACAGCAGAAGGATTCCTCTTTCCAGGAAGCCAAGGCGAAAAAGCTCTCCCTCCGTTACAGCGAGGAGGAATTGCTGAAAAAGGCTCAGGAATCCATGTTCAGCCCCAAGTGGAAACTCCTGAAGGTGGCCAAGGTCAAGTTGCCCGATGATGAAGAGATCTACGTGGGAGAAATTCAGGCGGGAGGCCAAAAATCCAATCTCTTTGCCAAGCTCGCCAGCCGGGCACCCATCTGTGATATTTGCCATGCAACCCACTTCTTCTTCACCTTCAACGAAAAGGGGATGGTCGTCAATTTCCTGCCCTTGAAGGTGACCAAGCTGGATAACGCCAACTGGGACGCCAAGGAAATCGAAACGATGAAAGGCCGGCTGGTAGGGCGCTCCATCCTCCAGCCCACGGACTTCAACCCCCAGGTGGACGCCATCTCTTCGGCCACCATGACTTCGGCATTGATCGTGGACAGCCTGAACAAGGCCAAGGGTCTTTATGACGGGCTGAAGGGGAAAGGGTACATCAAATAAAGCGAGGAGCAATTTAGCTCATAGCTCGGAGCAAAAAACGTTACTCGTTATACTTTATTCGTTATTGGGTAAAGGAAAAGGGCGCGATAAAGACTGATCGGCCCTGTGGGCCTTGAGGACCGTCACGCCTATCGCAGCGGAGAGCGAGGAGCATAGAGCGTGGAGCAAAGAACAACCAAGGACGAAAGGAAGAAATATTGCTCGTGAGGGGTTAATAAAGTATACTTCCCGCAGCGGAAGTGGACAGGGCACTGGTGGCCCTCCTGGACTTCAAATCCAGTGTGCCGTCTGAGCAAGGCGGCTGGTGGGTTCGATTCCCATGCACTTCCGCCAGAATCATCAGGCTTCCTGCCCTTTCAGCGGAAGATCGATCACCTCGGCTCCTTCTTTTTCCATTTCGATTCTTCCGTTGAAGCGGGCGCCCTCGGTGACCACGAATTGGGGGGTGGAAATATCCCCCAGGACCTTTCCCCTGGATTTGATCTCCACCAGCTCCTGGGCCCGAAGGTTCCCTTCCACGCTTCCTCCGATGATCAGTTTCTTGCCCTGAATCTCCCCCTTTACCCAGGCCTTCTCACTCAGGATCACGCAGTCGGCGTTCAATCGGCCCTCCACGGAGCCATCCACCCGCAAGGTGCCTTTTACCTTCAGCTCCCCCTTGAAAATCGAATCGGCTCCCAGGAAGGATTCCATCTTCTCCGGATCCCTGGCAAACATCAGGACCTCCCCTTAAGGTATCTTTTCGGATTGACGTTCTTTCCCTTTTCCCAAACTTCATAATGCACATGCGGGCCCGTGGCCTTCCCGGTGGATCCCACGTAAGCAATGACCTCCCCCCGCTTGACGGTCTGCCCCACCTTCACGAGGTTTTTCTTGTTGTGGGCGTAAATGGTCTTAAAACCGCACCCGTGTTCCAGGACCACCAGATACCCGCTGTACTGGGTCCGGCCGGAATGGATCACGATTCCATCGGCCGTGGCCCGGATGGGAGTCCCGGGGCTGGCCGAAATATCCACCCCCGAGTGAAAGCTCTTAGCGCCGGTGAAAGGATCCTCTCTCCTCCCGTATCGGGAAGTAATTCTCCCCTCCACCGGGAATCCCTTGGGGGTGGCCAGATAGATGTCTTTTTGGATGCGCAGATAATCCTTGATCTCATCGACGGTCTCCACCGTCCTTTGAAGCTCCTTCATAAGGGCCTGGATGTCTATGGACCCCGTATAGGAGGTGTCGACGTTTTCCAGGATCTGATCCCGCGATTTGAGGGAAAAGGCCTGGCGGAAATCGCTCTCCACTTCCCGGATGGCGGTCACGGTTGAATTCCACTGGGAGAATTGTTGGTCATAATATTCGACCCGTTCCGCCAAAAATGGATATTTCAGGCCGTCCATCACCAGCCCGCAGATTTGAACCGCGCCCGCCCCCAGAAGAAGGAGAGACAGGAGGATCCCGATGACCGGGATTTTCAAACGCAGGGGTTTCGGGGTTCCGTGGGGAATTACCATGATGCTGACCGGGGTCGTGGCTCTTTTGAATATGCGGTACATTTTACTCATGCCGCCCGTTCTCCCTCTATGGGAAATCCCTTTTCTCTCCCCGGACCCATTTTTTACCGGGAATTTCTTTCCTTGCGCCGCATAATTGGCCGTTACATTTTTGTCCCCCGGGGAGGGTTTTTGCTCAAAATGAGGGCAAGAAAGACTTCCCCTGGGGGTTCAGTAATATATTAACCCATTGATTTTATATATTTTTCCCCACACATCTCCAAAAACCGGATGGTTTTGGGCAATTAGATATCTTGCAAGCTATGTGCCAATTTAACGAATGAATCCCTAGTCTTGTGCCCCAGAAATAAGCGCCCATAGTAAAACCCTGGTTCCAGGGGACGAGCGTCAGACCGCTGGGCTTGCCAAAATGAGCCGGTGGTCTCTCTTGGGGCAACAGGGTTTTAACTATGGATGTTGCCGAAGGGTCCGTTTTCGGAGCACTTACGAAGGCCTAGCCCACTGCCAAGGCGGGGGGATTCGGGAGGGGCCCAGGGGGTGCATCCCGCCCATGGCGGAACATAATGAGGCGCTTGTTCTTTCATCGGTTCACGTCTGATAGTGATTTTGTGAATCGCTTCGGAGCAGGGATTCGGTTGCCGAAAGGGGATCGGGGACAGGTGCCTCGCGGAACCCGAGCAACCGCTCCTGAATCCAGGTTGTTCCCGCCGATTCTGTCCCGCCATGGGCGGGACGCACCCCCTGGGCGCGGAGAATATTTCGGTATCGTTTCCACCCACTCGATGGGGAGAACAGCCCATATCGTTTTGTAATTATTTTGGGGACACGACACTGGTGTCCTGAGTCGAAAATTCGCTGCCGAATTCAAGGGGGCGGCGCGGCGGCCCGGGCGAAGGTCTGCCGGGCTTGCATAATGCCCGGACTAAGCGTATAAAGGAGATGGTCTCCCTTTCTGTCGGAAGGTTTGAGAAAGGAGGGTAAATCTTTGATCGACAGGATGAAAACCCTGCTGCGGGAAAAGGATACCTGTGTCCTGGCCACTGTATCCCGGGGGAAACCCCATTGCTCGCTCATGTCCTATATCGTCGATCCTGAATGCCGGGAAATTTTCATGGTAACCAATCAAAGGACGAAAAAATACAGGAACCTTCTGGAAAATCCCTGGGTCAGTATACTGATCGACACCCGGGTAGAAGACCGCAACCGGGCCGTGGGCCAGAAAAAGGCCCTGACCGTGAGCGGCGTATTCCAGAAACTCGAGCCGATCAGGAAAAAGGTGATCCGGGCGCAGTTCCTGGCCAGGCATCCTGAGCTCAGGGAGTTGGTGGATGAGCCGGAGGCGGAAATCATTTCCATCCGGGTCCAATCCTTCCAGCTGCTCGAAGGGGTGCAGGACGCTTATTTCGCCGAGCAGGATTGATGGGCCCGCACCCCGATTCTAATACAAACGCGTTAATTAATTTTACCCCCCACCCTCCCCTCCCCCTCTCGTTCGACCCAGAGGCTCTCGACGGGGAGGGGGGAGGGTTAGGGAGGAGGTCAGGTCCTTTTATTTTTTACGTTTGTGTTATTCAGGCCAAGGGGAGTCGTTGCCATGAAAAAAAGAGGGGAAAATTTTTTCGTCTCCCGGGGAACGATTTGGGCCTTCACCTTTTTCATCTTTCTTTGGGGGATCAGCACGGTTGGAGCCATGGAAAAAGAACCGGCTTTGATTCTGCAGAAGCAGGATAACGGGAAAGAAATCACCTTGAAGACCGGCCAGATCGTCCAGGTCCAGCTGACCGGGATAGGAGGAACGGGATACTGGTGGTATGTGCAGGGTCCTGATGCGCGCCATCTGGAGCTTGTCTCGGAGAAAACCAGGGCCGCGTCCGACGGCCGGGTGGGCGGGCCGGTTCTGGGCATCTGGACCTTCCGGACCAAGGAACCTGGAATCACGGAGATAAAAATGGATTATTACCGGACCTGGGAAGGGGTCGGGAAGGCCATAGAAAAATTCTGGGTGAAGGTTACCATCGAATAGGCAAAAAATTCAATGGGACACGGATGAACACGGATAAAAAATCAGCGTAGAGCTAAGAGCGGAGAGCTGAGAGTAAAAAACATTTTACGCCTTACGCCTTACGCCTTGCGCCTTGCGCCTGACGGCTTTTATTGGGACACGGATGAACACGGATAAAAAATCAGCGTGGAGCTTGGAGCAAGGAGCTGGGAGTAAAAACATTTTACCACTAACCTCTTATCCCTCACCTCTTACCCCTCACCCCTTACCTCATCCACCGGCGTAAGGAAGAATCCAGCGGATTTCATCGCCTTCTTTCAGATCGATGGACTCATATTGGGGGGGCTTTACGACGCGGCGGTTGTAGACGAAGGTGATGTGGTCCTTTCCGGTCCTTTCAACCAGAGATTTGATGACCGGGTTGTCCTTATGTGCCTCCCGGACCTTGTTGACCAGGTCGATCAATTTTGTCCCCGGGGGGAAATCTTGTTCTACGGAGTTGATCTTTAATTTCATGAGTCACGGTTTTCCGAGGAGTCGGAAGCGATCGGATATTTAAGCCCTTCGAATCCGGGGAACCGCCGAACCCCCCCCTTCGCCCCCCTTGGATAAAGGGAAGCTGTGAAATAATTGAACGGAGGGGAAAGGCCTCTTTTTTCGTTGCCCGGGGGAGGGGAAATTTCCTGCCGTCAAAACCCGGCGGGAGATACAAGGCCGTGAAGCAATGCCCGGGCTTCCGCAGAGCGACGTGGACAACTTGCGGAGACTCTTATAAATCCAAACAAAGGATCCTTAGGGCTTCCATGGGTTCGATACCGAGCGGGCCACGCAGAAATAAGCGCCTGTTTTGGCGGCAGGAAATTTCCCCTCCCCCGGGCATCCCCAGGCTCCCCAATTTTCCGCTCCCTTAATTTTTCCGTAGCTTCAGGGGGTTAGGGGGATTTTTCGTAGGCCTTCTCATTCCCCTGCGTATTCCTCCATGCCCAGCCGTTTGATCAGCTGCGGGGTGGGCTTCCCGTCTTCATCCCATTCCCTCACCCGGTAGTACTCCAGGATGGCCTGATCGAGTCCCACCGGGATCTTGCCCGCCGCCGGCCCTTCGTGGACGGGCTCCATAAACCGCTTGGGGTACTGGAAGTCGCGTTCCTTCTTCCAGCCGTAGCGGATGTTCAGGAGTTTCTGGAGGGTGGTGATCCGCTCCCCGCATTTTCGCAGGTCCTGGATGCTCCATCCCCACCCGGTGGAAGCATTGATGGTGTTGAGCATGTCGGTCAGGGTGTATCCCCGGAATTCGTGAAACTTGCAGTGGCAGGCGGAATTGATCACGTTGCAGTAGTCGTGGAAGATGGCATTTCGCTCCGGCGCTTTTTCCCAGGACCAGCGCTCTTCGTTCTTGACCTCGTCGATCCCCCACTCGGGCAGCCGAACATGGCCCACCCAGATGTGCTGGGAGTTGCCCCTTTCGTGGTTGGGGCCGGAGGCCACGCCGGTGCAATAGTTCAGGGCCGAGATGTACTGGGCCCGCCAGTTGTGGGCGGCGATCTCCTGCCCTTTCATCTGCACCGCCCAATCGGCTGAGCCTTTGCCCAAAACATCGGCGGCAACCTTGGTGCCTTCCCCCAGGAGGTATCCCAGCCCCTCCGCCCTCTCTCCGATCTTCCTGGTCATCTCCACCAGAGCTTCGGCATTGCCCCATTTCAGGTCCAGGCCGTAGGTATCTTTCTGGCTGATGACCCCCTTCTCATAGGACTCCATGGCCCAGGCGATCACCACCCCCAGGGAAATGCAGTCCATGGAGTAGAGATCGGCCAGCTCGCAGGCGTAGGCCACCGCTTCCATGTTGTCCACCATGGTGTTGAAACCCATCATGGCGAAGGACTCGTACTCCGGTCCCTTACCCTTGTAGGCGTAAGGACCTTTCTTGATCTCGCAGAGGTTGTGGCACTGCATGACGCAGTACTTGCAGGGCCAGGGCTTGGCGTTGAGAACTCTCACGTATTCCCTGCCGTGGAGGTTCTTCTCGCCGCTGGGGAACCGGGCCAGGGAATAGTTCCTGATGGGAAGGTTTCCCTGGGGGGCAAAGAGCTCCGTGGCTCCCGCGGTCCCCAATCGTTTAAACTGCAGAAACTCGGGCTGGGCCGCGTCGAGGTCGGCCACCCGCCGGTTGATCTCCTTGTTCAGGCGGGTCAGCTCCGCCGCATCATGGACCGGGCAGTTCCGGGATCCCTTGACCGCGATGCCCTTGAGCATCTTGGAGCCCATCACCGCGCCCAGGCCGCAGCGGCCCAGGAAAGATTTCTTGTGGGTCTGGATATTGGCATAGCGGACCAGTCTTTCCCCCGCCTGGCCGATGGTGACCACCTCGAAACCGGTTCCTTCCGCCTCTTTGATGCCGTCCTCGGTCTGGTAGGCGTTTTTTCCCCAAAGCTTCCGGGCGTCTTTGATCCTGGCCTTGCCATCCTCCACCACCAAATAAACCGGCTTCTCCGCCCGGCCTTGAACGACGATTCCATCGAACCCCGTCTCCTTCATCTCGATCCCGAAACTGGCCGTGGCCGCCGAATCGGCGTTCATGTGGATCGACGGGGAGATGGCTCCCGCGCTCCATTTGGCCGCCCCGGTCTGTTTCACTCCGGTCATGGGGCCGCCGGCAAAGGTGAGCCGGTTGGCCGGGTTGAAGGTCGTTGTGCCCGCCGGGCACTCTTTCCACATGAAGTAGGCCGCCAGGCCCGCCCCGCCCAGGAAATACTCATACACCTTATCCGGCAAAGCCTCGGCCTTGCAGGTGCCGTTGGTCAGGTCAACCCTTAATACTTTTCCCCATACGCCCTTCATAAGAACCTCCTTTCGTCCTGTTGCCGGGATAGAGCCGGAATAGAACAGCTGCCCTTGGTTCGAAGGACGAACTTCGAAACGGGTCCAAATTACCAAAACCCCGAATTCAAAACCGGGCGCGCCGCAGCGCGCCCCTACATTATTTCTTTTGTTTCCGTCATTTCAAATTTCGGCCCTTGTACCTCTGCGCCCTCTGTGACCTCGGTGGCCAATATGAAAGTCTCTGCGCCCTCCGGGATGAAGAAAACAATATCACCAGAGCACGCAGAGAACGCAGAGCTTCCTCTTCATAAAGACAAAAAAACACAAATCATTTTGTGCATGTGGACTCCGATTTGTCGTTTCGTCCTCCGGGGATCAGGACAAGAGGATGAACGAAGAGGAAGCAGAGGTCGCAAAGATCGCTCCTTGAAAGAGCCTTCGCGGTTTTGACGTTCCGGGAAGGATGCGAAAAGGGGGCGTTTTTGCCCTCGCATCCTGCCCCTGAGCATTTGGCCATTTCAACCTCTGCGTGCTCCGCGATCTCTGCGGTTAAGATCTTTTATTTTCGGTCATTTGAATTTTGGGATTTTGATCTTGTTTCGGTCCCGCGTTTCGCGGGATCGATATTCGGAATTCGTGCTTGCCTTTTCAAATGTCGATGGGCCGGAAGCACAGCACCCCGGCCATCACGATGAACACCATGGTCTCTGCACCCTGGGACCAATACCGGGCAGTCACCGCCATGACCATGCCCAGGGAGAAGGCGGAGATAAAAGTCCCCCGCAGGTTTCCCATTCCCCCCACAATCACCACGGCAAAGGCCAGCAATAGGACGGAAAGGCCCATGTAGGGATGGACGGCGCTGATGGGAGCGTACAGGACCCCTCCCAGCCCGGCCAGGGCGCTCCCCAGGATGAACACGATGGCGAAGTATTTATCCACCCGGACTCCCAGGCACCGGACCCCGTCCACGTCTTCCAGAGCGGCGATGACGATTTTGCCGACGATCGTTTTCCTGAAGAATAATTCCAGGGCGAAGAACAGGATTACGGCAATCAGGATGATGATGACGCGATAAATGGGAAAGGTGAGGGTGCCGATCTGGAGGTACGTCCCCAGGGGATCGCTTAAAGGATAGGGATTCACTCCCCAGATCCACTTGATGGAATCCACCCCGATGAGGGTGACGGCGAAGGTGGCGATGAACGTATAGTCAAGAGATTCTCCATAGAGCCGGCGGATCACGAACCGTTCGATGACATAGCTGATGGGGATGACCGCCAGGATGGCCAGGGCGGCCGAGGGAATGAAGCTCCTCACCGCAGGGATAAAGGTGATGAGCATGTAGACGCCGATGCTGTAGGTCAGGGTATGGGCGAAATTGATCACCCGCATGGTTCCGAAAGTCAGGGAGAGTCCGATGGAAACGAAATAGAGGATCGCCCCGATGGAAAACCCGAACAGAACGGTGTATAGCATGCCCTCTCCTACTGGACCTGGACCGACCTCGGTCCGCGCATGTATTGTCCCAACCCTTGAAGGCTTCCCCAGATTCCTTTACGGAATCGAAAGACGATGATCAGGAGAGAAAAACCCAGAAACATTTCCCAGCGGTGGATATAGATGGCCAGGTAGTTGCTGATCATCATGTAGGCGACCCCCCCGATGATGGCCCCGTACATGTTTCCCGCCCCCCCGATCAGGCAGGCAAAGACCACCCCTACGTTTTGGTGAACATCCATCACGTTGGGGTTCACATAGTTGTAATTCAGAGCGCTCAGGACACCGGCAAAGCCGGCGACAGAACTCGCCACCACGAAGGTCAGCCACTTGTAGAAGTAGGTGTTGTATCCCAGAAACCTGACCCGGGTTTCGTCCTCTTTGATGGATCGGATCATAATTCCGTAAGGGGACAGGGTCAGCCTTTTCAGCAAATAAAAAGTGAGCAGGATACCGCCGAGAACCACCACAAACATGGTGTTTTTGCTGGCGAAATTCAAGAATCCGAGGGGTTGGGCATGAATTCCGAAGCCATCCTCCCCCCCGGTGATCCCCCGGAGAGGGGAAAGAACCAGGAAAAAGCCGATCTGGTTGAAGGCCAGGGCCATCAGGGAAAAGCAGGCTCCGGTTGCCCGTACCATGATGAGCCCGATCCCCATGCCCAGCAGGCAGGCGGCCAGGATTCCCACCAACATGGCCAGGAGCGGGTTGCTGCTGAAGTATTTGATGAAAAGGCCGGAGGCGTAAGCTCCGGTTCCCAGAAAGAGCAGGTGGCCGAAAGAGAGCCGCCCCATGTACCCGTACATGAGGTCAAAAGACATGGCGAAGATGCAAAAGATCATGAAGTCGGTGACCCGGTTGACGGAAATGATGGGGGCCAGCACCAGGAAGGCGATTCCTATGGCCAAAAGATCCCGCCAGGCCGTCCTTGATGCTGCGGGTCCGTAAATCCCCCCGGAAGTCTTCCCGCTTTCGTATGATTGGTTGTCCGGCGCCCTTTGCTGCCCCGAGGTCTGCTCCTTCAAAAGGTCCCCCTCATAATTTTATAGGTGCTCTTCCATTCCCTGGGTGTCGGCGACCTCCGCTTTTTCAGAGATTTCCCGGGCGATCTTTCCTTCTTTCAAG
>LJUR01000159.1 GCA_001304105.1 Deltaproteobacteria bacterium SM23_61 | reverse complement strand
GCTCTGGTGGGATCCTCAAAGGACCCCAAAAAATGGGGATTCAACCTTTTGTTCAACATTGCGAAGGGAAGCTATCCGGGCAGGATATACCCGATCAACCCGAAAGAGTCTGAGATCCTGGGCTTCAAAGTCTATCCTTCGATCGCCATGGTTCCAGAACCTGTGGATCAGGCCATCCTGGTTGTGCCTTCTTCGGACATGCCGATGGTGATCCAGGAATGCGGGAAAAACGGCAGCCGGGTGGGGGTGGTCATCACCGCGGGATTCGGGGAGGTCGACCGGAAGGGAAAAGATTTGGAAGAGGAAATGGTCGCCCTGGCCCGCAGCCTGGGGATGCGCCTGGTCGGCCCCAACTGCCAGGGGATCGTGAGCACCTGGGATTCTTCCCTCTACGCGCACATGCCGCCGCAATTTCCCCCGGCGGGACCTTTGGGGGTCGTATCCCAGAGCGGAAACCTGGCTACCTCCCTGATGGAAGCGGGTCGTCTCTTGGGCCTCGGCTTCAGCCGGATCATCAGCAGCGGGAATGAAGCCGACCTCCAGACCCCGGATTTTCTGGAATTCATGGCCGAGGACCCGAAGAGCGAAGTCATCCTCTCTTACCTGGAGGGGGTGAGAGATGGAAGGAGATTTTTCCAAACCGCCCGGAAGGTTTCGGCGAGGAAACCTTTTCTAATGGTAAAGGCCGGGCAGACCCAGGCGGGCATGAAAGCCGCATTTTCCCACACCGGGGCGCTCGCCGGTTCAGCCGACCTGTTTAGCGGCCTTTGCCGGCAGGCGGGGATCCTTCAGGCTGAGACCATCGAAGAGATGGTCGACGTGGCCGCGGCTCTTATCACCCAACCCCTGCCCAGGGGGAGGAAGGTGGGAATCGTGACCCTGGGAGGGGGATGGGGTGTGCTGGCCGCGGATTACTGCTCCCAGGCCGGCCTGATCGTTGAAGCGTTAACCCCGCGGATGATCAGCAAGCTGGATGAAGTTCTCCCTCTCTGGTGGAACCGGATGAATCCCGTGGACATGGTCGCCGGATACCGAAAAGGGGACCTTTTGACCTCTATCGAGCTGTTCTTGGATTCCAATCGATTCGATGGAGTGCTTTTGCTCGGCCTCGGATGGAGAGCCGCCCGGGGGGGATTCCTGAAATCCTGGTCGGTGACCGATGAAGACGGGATGGAGGCGGCGGGGCAGGAGTGGATCGAGGAAGAAGGGATGATTTTTGCGGATGTTCAGGAATTGGGCCGCAAATATGGGAAGCCGATTCTCCTGGCCTCTGACGTGATCCAGCATACGCCGGGGTATGAATCCGCCCGTGGTCACCGCCGGGTGGCGGCTTACCCCTCCTTGCCGCGTGCGGTCAGGGCTTATTTGGGCCTGGTGGAGAGATATGAATTCCTAAAGAGGGCTCGAGAGAAATCGTGAGTAAGATTTTCCATTTAATTTGACAGGGTCTGGAACCCGTGATAAGGATTTCATAATATCGCATGCTTTTTCTTTTTCCCCGCCAGGAAATAGGAGGAAGTCGGTAGCCGGGCAGATGAACCCTTTTTTCACCGTCCTATCCGCGGTCTACATATTCGGGATCTTCTTTTTGGCCGACTCCCCCGCCGCTTCTCAAATCGGCGAATTCAATCCTTACAGCCTCCTGCACATCCCTCTCTACGGAGTTCTAACCGGCCTTCTTCTTATGGCTTTTGCCTCCAAACCGGGAACAAATTTTGCATATCGTTATCATCTAGCCGCCTGGACGGCTGTGGCCGTGGGCCTTCTGGACGAATATCACCAGACCTTCATCCCCAGCCGGGAGGGTTCCGTGGGTGATGTTTTGTTAGACATCCTGGGGGTTATATTGTTGATGATCCTGGCCCGCCGGGTTTCCCCGGCCCTTTGGCTCCGGCCCTTTCAGAGACAAAAGAAATAGAGGTAAGAGTCCGCGAAGGTCGAAATTTTGACACGCTTGGGAGGAGAAAAAGAATGAAAGTCATCGCCATACTCGCAGCCGTGGTGTTCCTCTGCCCGGCCGTTTCCTGGGCCGAATATGACCTTTTTAACGCCGAAGATTACAACTTCGAGCTGGAAGGCCGGTACTGGAAGCCGAAGCTGGATTCAACGGTCAAGATCGTGGAGAACGACATCGGGACCGATGTCAAGCTGGTGGACGACCTGGGATTTGACGAAAAAAAAGATTTTGGCGAGGCGCGGGGCCAGGTCAAATTCTTCGGGAAGCATAAGTTCAACTTCTCGTACCTTCCTTTGAAATGGGATGCGGATACAACCCTGACCCGGACGATTGAGTTCAACGGGCAGACCTATACGGCCGGGACCCGGGTACAGTCGAAACTGGAAATGAAAATGTTCAAGGGGGGGTACGAATACGACTTGATCGCCAGTAAACACGGGTTCCTGGGATTGACCCTCGACGTGCTCTTGACCGATTTCTGTATGGAGATGAAGGCCCCATCCATGGCCCTGGATGAGAAATATGACGCCACCGTGCCCATTCCCATGATCGGCCTTTCCGGCCGGGTCATCCCGATAAAATGGGTCAGTTTAACGGGAAAAATTTCGGGTCTGCCCATGGGGGGATATGGATACATTCTCGATGCCGAAGCCAGCCTGGATATCAACCCGGTGAAATACGTGGGAATCTCCGTGGGCTACCGCTTCCTGAAGATGGATTTGGAGTATGACGACAACAAAGCCGATTTCAAGCTCGATGGCCCCTTCGCCGCGCTAAAGGTCCGCTTTTAACCATCTCTTCCAAATACCATGGGCAACACAGGGGCGGTTCTCGAACCGCCCTTTCCATCTCCCGCCCCGGCGAATCCCCCCCATTCCCATTTTTCGTGCCCGTTGGGGTTCGGGCTGAAAGAATTCGGATCATCAGGCTCGGCGGGATCATTGTTTTCGAATCACCTTCCCGCCCATCCTCCTCAAAGAGAGGCCTGCGAGAAAATGGCTTGAGAGGAAAGACCGGCTGAAACCTTCTTTCCATGCAAATCTCCTCCGGACAGGCCCGACCCGATGGAAGCATAACCGCCTTAGGATGATGATCTGAATTCTTTCAGCCTGAACCCCATGAGCCTACCTCTCTTCTCCTGGCTTTTCTCTTCTATGGGTTCTCTCCACAAGAACCCGGGGGTGGGCAAACCGGCAAATAGGATTGACCGGCCCCTCCTGAATCTAGTACATTGAGTCTTCCCCCAGAGGAACCGTGATTGGATTACCCAGACCAATCCGGGAAAGGGGAAAGCGATTCCAGAAAGGAGACATTTTTATGATGAAGCGGGCGAAGGACTCTCTGGACCTCGGCATTATTGCCGGTGACATCAAGGCCAGCCTGAACTTCTACCAGAACATTCTGGGGCTGGAGTCCGTCGGCAGCAACCCAGCTTGGTTCGGCACCATCCACCGGTTGAGGTTCGGCACCAGCGACTTCAAACTGATCGAGCCGAAGACCGTTCCCCCGAAAGGGGCCATCGGCCTGGAGAAACAATTGGGGTTTCGCTATGTAACCTTTGTCATCAGCAACCTCTCTGAACTCTGCGCCGAGCTCAAGAACAAGGGGATCGAGTTCGCCCTGGCGGAGACCGAGATCCGTCCCGGAACGCGGATTGCCATGGTCAAGGACCCGGACGGCAACATCGTGGAATTCGTGGAACGGAGCTAGTGTCGGGTCACGGAAATAAGCTGATAAAGTCGAACCCTGGTGCCAGGAGCCGAGGTCCGGACCGCTGCGCTTGCCCAGATAGGCGTTGGTTCCTCCGGAGCTCACGGGGGATTCACTGGGGATGCTGCCAAAGGGTTCGTTTTCCGATCACTTTCGAAGGCCTAGCCTCTGGGCCCGCCTTCCTTTGCGAAACCCCACGGGTAGCAAACGAAGGGTGCTCCTACCCCGTTGGATTTTGTGGGCGCACATCCAGCCCCAGAAAATACTCTTGCCCCCAAACCTGATCTGGAATAGGATAGGTCTGCTTTCCGGCACCCCGCTCATTGCAGGGGCCCTTGCTTGTATTCCGAAGCTCTACTTTTCATTCCCAAGGGGGAGAGAAGATGACCAGACTCCTCATCCGTTTGCTGATCAACATGGTGGCCATCCTGGCCATCGCCTACCTGTTTCCCAGCCTGGTACGGGTCGACAGTCTCTGGTCCGCCCTGGGGGCGGCCCTTCTTCTGGGAATCGTAAACGCCTTCATCCGCCCCCTCTTCATCCTGCTGACCCTTCCCCTCACCCTGATCACTCTGGGGCTCTTTCTCCTGGTGATCAACGCGCTCATGCTCTGGCTGGTGGCTGGGCTGGTGGGGGGTTTCCATGTGGCCGGGTTCTGGGGAGCCTTCTTCGGGGCCATCCTGATCAGCGTAGTGAGCTGGATCCTTTCCCGGGTCATTTATTCTTGATCCCGATCCCTTCAGCTTAAAGCCTCTCCCCCCGATCCAAGGCGGCAATCCGCCCTGCACTGCGCGGAGTGCAGGGCTGCTCCGAACCACATAGGATTCAGGACCCTGCCCCGAACCTTACGTGGTTCGGGGCGCAATTTGAGTGGTCTCTTCCCCTTTTCTGCCGCCTCGGGTAGAATGGTTCATTCTCAGCTTCACCCGTAGACATCCAGCAAGGAGGTTGACCCCATGATACAGAGCATTCAGAAAACGAGCATCTTTTTTCCCCTGTGGCTGCTCGTCATCCTGGCGGCCGGGGGATTGGCCGCAACCCATACCAGTAGCATCAAGGACCAGCAGTCCGTGGCCCTCACCATCTACAATTCCAACATCGGGCTGGTGAAGGAAACCCGGCTGGTCTATATCCAGAAGGGGATCCACCACCTGAAATTCATGGATGTGCCCGGCAAGATCGAGCCCGCCAGCGTGAGCCTGAAATCCCTGGTTGACGGCACCAGCTTGAATATCCTGGAGCAGAATTATGAATACGACCTGGTGAGCCAGAAAAGGCTGCTGGAAAAGTTTGTGGGCCAGAAGGTCGACCTGGTCTGGCTGAACCCCGATAGCAAAAAGGAAGAGACCGTGGAGGCGACGCTCCTTTCCACCCAGGGAGGAAACATCTTTCAGATCGGGGAGAAGATATCTCTCGGTCATCCCGGACGAATCGTCCTTTCCAAGATTCCGGAGGGCCTGATCCTCCAGCCCGCTTTTTTATGGCTCCTGGAGAACAAACTGGCCCAGCCCCAAAGGATGGAAGTGACCTATCTGACCCAGGGTCTTAACTGGAAGGCCGATTACCTGGCCATTCTCAATCCTTCCGATTCCCAGGTTGACCTGACCGGGTGGGTGACCCTGGAGAATCGAAGCGGGGCCACATACCGGAACGCCCTGCTTCGACTGGTGGCCGGGGATGTGCAGCGGGTCAAGGAGGAGAAGATGCCCTACTCCCCCGCTCCCCGGGCGGCGGCGCTAGCCCGAGAGGCAGCCCCTCCCCAGTTTCGGGAGGAGTCCTTCTTTGAATACCATCTTTACACGCTGGAGCGGGGAACGACCCTTCGGGACAATGAGACCAAGCAGATGCTCCTCTTCAACGCTCCCCAGGTTCCGGTGAATAAACTCTACGTCCTAAAAGGCCAACCCCATTATTACTGGAGGCGGTACGATGCCCGGGGCCAGAAGCCGAAAGTGGGGGTTTTCCTGGAACTGGCGAACAGGCCGGAAAATCGGCTGGGGAACCCCCTCCCCGGGGGCATCGTGCGTGTTTACCGGGAGGACAAGGACGGGTCCCTCCAGTTTGCCGGCGAGGACCGGGTCGAGCACACCGCCCGGAATGAGAGGATGAAAATAAAAGTCGGGGAGGCCTTCGACATAGCCGCGGAGAGAGTCCAGACCGGCTTTAAGCAGCTGGAGACCCGGCTCCACGAAATTACCATGGAGGTCACTTTGAGGAACCAGAAGAATGAGGATGCAAGAATCCTGGTGGAGGAGCCCATTCCCGGGGACTGGGAGATGATCGCCAACACCCATTCCTACGAGAAAATCCAGGCCAATCTGATCCGCTTTATTGTGCCCGTGGCCAAGGGACAGGAAGTCAAGGTGCGGTACAAAGTGCGGGTCCGGTTCTGATTCTCCCTGTGAAGGGGCTTTGCTTTGGCCATGGAAGATGCAAATTTTTAGTGGTGTAAATCGGAAATGATCGAGTAACATACAAGATACAGGCATCGCCTGTTTTTAGGCTACTTTATAAAGGGGAAAAAATGAACGGAAAAGAGAGAAGTAGGGGCAATGCCCTGCTCCGCGGAATCATCGTGATTCTGGTCGGAGTTATCATCTGGTTCCTGCCGATCCCCACAGGGGTCAAGCCGGAAGCCTGGCATCTTCTGGCCATCTTCGTGGCCACCATCGTGGGGTCGATCCTGACTCCCCTGCCCATGGGGGTGGCTTTATCTGGTGGAAAGTCCTGGGGTTGTGGTAAATCCTGGTCAGGGGGAGGGGAGTTTCCCCATCCCCCCGCGCCGAGGAGCCATTGCTCGAAAATGCTTCATGAATTTCGAAAACTCGCCGATAAATTCATAAATACCTTGCTATCCCCCTGGAAGAATCGCCGATGACGGCAGGTTCGTCGACGGCATACGATCAACCCGGGGTCGGGGAGGTCCCATGGACAAGCCGAAAGGATTGGCGGATCGCGTCGAGACGTGGATGAGGAAAATTCCGGGTCTCCGCACGTACCTGGAGCGAGAGCACCGCAGGGAGACGGATAAGAAGCTCCGGGAGCACCTGGCTTCCCGCCTGCAGGAATCCCGCTCTCTGGCCAAAAAGATCGCCCTGGATTTGACCACCCAGGGGCAGATGGAATCCCTGGCCAAACTGGACCGCTTCTCTTCCCGCCTCCAGCAGATGGCGGATACGATCCGCTACGCAAGCTACGGCTACAGCGGGATCTTCGACCTGGAGAAGATCCGGGAGGATGAGCTGGACCGCCTTTACTCCTTCGACCTTCTGCTCGCCGACGATCTGGAGAGGATTCAGAAAGGGGTGGAGGAAGTGGGGCAGGCCAGTTCGCCTTATGCCCGGGAAAAAAAGATCGAGGAGGCGGAGGCCCTCCTGGATGTCCTGGAGAAGCAGTTCAACCAGCGGAAAGAGCTGATCATGGCCGCCCCCGCACCGCCCCAAGACAAATAAGAACCGCCATTAACCGCAGAGAACGCAGAGCGCGCAGAGAATGGGAAAAGGAATAATGGAGTAATGGAATGGTGGAATCATGGGTAGGAAAATGAGCGACCAGAACCCAACATTCCAATATTCCATTATTCCACCATTCCAGTATCTCTGCTGTGCGGTTCCTTACGAGACTTTTCAGCCTGGGAGGAGAAAGAGATGAGCCAGTTTCTGGAAGTGATTGAGTGGTTTGACGAGTCGGGCCGGGAGATGGTCCACCGGCTTCCCGAAACCGGGTCCGCTGAGATCAAGTTCGGCGCCCAGCTCGTGGTGCGGGAGAACCAGGCCGCGGTCTTCTTCCGGGATGGGAAGGGATACGATGTTCTCGGCCCCGGCAGGCACACCCTGTCCACCCAGAATATCCCCCTGCTGACCAAGGCGCTGAGTTTTCCCTTCGGCTTCAAGAGCCCCTTCCGGATCGAGATCCTTTACGTGAACTTGAAGGTCTTCACCCATCTGAAGTGGGGGACCAAGGAGCCGGTGGCTTTCAAAGACCAGGAGCTGGGCATCGTCCGGCTGCGGGCCTTCGGGAACTACACCATGCGGGTCATCCAACCTCTCTTGTTCATCAATACCGTCGTCGGGACCCAGGGGATTTTTGAGACGGAGGGAATTTCCGATTACCTTCGGGACGTCATCGTCTCTCGGCTGAATGACCTCCTGGGGGAGGCCCTGAAGAGCATCTTTGAGCTTCCCCGCCAGTACACCGAGTTCGGCGTCGCCCTGAAGGCCCTGGTGGGGCAGGACTTCCAGAAGTACGGGCTGGAACTGGTGGACCTTTTTGTCAACAGCATCACCCCCCCTGACAACGTCCAGAAGATGATCGATGAGCGCAGCGGAATGCAGGCCGTGGGCAGCCTGGATGACTTTCTGAAATTCAAGGCCGCCAAGGCCATGGGAGACGCGGCCAAAGCGGAAGGGGGGGGAGGGATCGGCGCCGCGGCGGGCTCGGGCATGGGCCTGGGGGTGGGGGCCGG
>LJUR01000158.1 GCA_001304105.1 Deltaproteobacteria bacterium SM23_61 | reverse complement strand
GCCCTTGCCGCGGGCAATAGGCTGTCCTTTTGCCCAGTGACCGGCAGTGCCCATAATGGTTACCATGTTTGGATGCTGTCCTTTTCTGAGCTTGAGTACCCCTTGGACTTTGGTACCCCTATCGGACTCAAGCTCAATAGTATCTCCATCCTCGAGCCAGTGAATGGTATCGGCGGACTTGTTCAGATAGGCCCTGACCAGCCGGGCATCGACACGCCAGTGTGTATAATCTATAAAGATCTCAAAGGCCTCATCCCTTGTGGGCCTGAACTGCTTGGCCCGCGTGTAATTGCTTTCAATACCCAATGGCCCCATGCCCATATTCCCGGTACCGCCCGTGGTGGCTCCCTTTTCAAAGACGATCACACTTACGCCTTTTTCCGCCGCCGAGATTGCAGAAGCAAGACCGGCCGGCCCGGCTGCGACCACAATAATATCTTTTTTAAACTTACTCATGATTTTCTCCCTTTTAGAATAAAGATGACTATTCCTTGCACTTCCACTATATACTATACCGTTACTGCCTGTTGTTCACAGATCTGGATGATAACACAGGAGGAAGATGCGGATCACAGTTCCAATTTAGTATCCAATATTATCTTGAATTTAATGGTTAATCTCTTTTTTATCTATGATTAATCGAGTAGATTCCAGAAACTTCTCCTTATCAACCTTGATTTTTCTTCATCTCTTTTCTTTGTTTCTCAGTCTCCTCAAGTTGAATCTCGAAATTCTCGGGATTGATGATCACTCCATAAATGTGTCTGGCTTTTTCCATGGAAACAAGTCCATCAATAACGTCATCCTGCACTTTCTTAACATCCCGGTTTAATGGATTTCCCCAACCACCCCCGCCGGGGGCTTTGGTAAAACAGACCTCTCCGGAATGGATGGGCTCGGTTACCATGGTACGGAGCACCCTTTTTTCCCCGTCAGGACTCTCAATCCACATCTCGAGTTTTTCCAGGTCAACCCCTGTAGGCCCTCGGGCGGCCACCTCCATCCCGTCACTGTTTCCGGTCATGAGAAATGAGGGATGCCCCGGTTTGGTGTCGGAGGCCATCTCAACGTAAACCCCCGGCCCCCCCCTGTATTCGCCATCCCCGGCGGAGTCCCGGGTGAATTCGTATCTCAAAACCCTGAAGGGGACCTCGGACTCGAAATACTCGATATCCGGCCTCATGAAGCTGCCGAGAAAGGATCCGGGTCCCACACCGGGCCAGCCGTCGAACCCTTTCATGGCCCCGCCGCTGCCGTCGCTGGCAAAGGTTTCCGCCATATATTGTTTGACCGATCCGGTCCGGGGGTCGATCTCATCTAGATCCATGCCGATATTGATGGGACAGCTATGCCTGGCGAATCCCCCTGTGGCCATATCCGGAACCGCCTGGGCCAGGGCGATTTTGCAGGCTTCCATTAGAGGTTCGCCTATGTTGATCCCGCAGGCCCCGACGGTCGCCGGATAGGTGGGATTGACTACCGTCCCATCAGGGGCGATGACATGAACCGGACGGAAACTGCCCTGGTTTTTGGGGGCGGATGGATCGATCATGGCATAAAATGACTCCATGACAATGGAGATGGTGTTGCCCAGAGGGCTGTTGACAAAGGTGACCTGGGGATCGCTTCCGTCAAAGTCAAAGGTCAATTCATCATCTTTAACCGTCATCTTTACCTTGATCCGCACCGGTTTGTCCGTTGTTCCGTCCCAGTCCGAGGCGGATTCACCATAATAGACCCCATCAGGCATTTTTGAGATTTCAGCACGTGCCGCCCGTTCTCCGGCATCTATCATCTCCTCCATAAATGCCATGACCGTATCGGGTCCGTATTTTTCAAACAGCCTGAGGATCTCGTCCTCCGCCTGCATCATGGCCCCGTTGATCAGCATGGTATCCATATCCACCTGTCTGGAGTTTCTGACGTTCCGGCAGATCAGCTCCCAGAGATCCTCGTCGACAACCCCGTTTTTGATCACCTTCAGACCGGGGATATTCAGACCTTCGGCAATGATGTCATAGGCCCCCGGGCCGTATCCGCCCGGAAGGAAACCGCCCGTATCGGCCATATGTCCCCTGAACTGGAAAAATCCGACCAGTTCCTTTTTGTAAAAAATTGGACGCACAAAGGCCCAATCCGGCAGATGACCACTGCGGATGATGTAAGGGTCATTCCCGATGATCAAATCATTTGGTTCGAACCGGCCTTCGAATTTGTTAATAATATTTTTTGCGGATTCCGCCGCCGTAAAAATATGCCGCGCCACATAGGCCGCCGCAGCCACAATTTCTCCCTTGGGATTGAGAAGACCCAGACCAAAGTCCCGGACAAGGGCGAGAACAAATGACTGGGTTCCGTGGAGCACCTTTTCACCGGACTCATCCAAAAGGCTTTCGAATTTATTCCACAGGACCGAGAGGGTCGTCGGGTCAACACCTCTATTTCCGTTTGGCGTATGATTCGCTTCTTTTTGGGCCATTTCTACTATGCCTCCATGATCGTCGTGTAATTACCGGTTTGATCGACCCTGATTGCTATTCCAGGGGGAACCACCAGGGTGGTCATCTTTTCCTCAATGATGCAGGGTCCCTCGCAACGATTTCCGGCAAGGAGCCTATCCCCATCATAGACGGCAGTATCCGTATAGTCGTTAAAATCCTTGAAATAGGCTTTTCGCGTTCCTTTTAATGCTTGGGAAGCCTCTTGGTTTCCGCGCACTATTTCCCGGGGGCGAGGAGGGGAGACCCGGGAGATTCCCGCCAGGTGCAGTCGCACGATTTCCACGGGAAACCCGGGATCGGAATATCCGATGATCTTGCCGTGCCGTTCATGAAAGAGTTCGATGGTTCTCTCTAATGATTCAGATGTCATCGGTCCGTCCGGCGCTGTTGCCGTCAGCTCACGTCGTTGCCCAGTGTAACAGATGTCCATGGATTTCTCGATAATGATATGGCGATTCCCTATTCCCTCTTTCTGGAAGGTGTCCAGGGCTTCCTTCTGCATCTCTTCAAAAAGGGCATCCATCTCTTCCGGCTCAGCACAACCGGCTTCACGATAATAGGGTCGGGTGAAGTGATGCCTGATGTCGGCATACAGCATGCCGAATGCGCAAAATACCGGAGCGACCTTTGGGACGATAAAGTCTTTTATCCTGAGCTCCTCCACAAGTCTTGCGGCATGAACCGGCAGGGCCCCGCCCGCTGCACAAAGGGTGAAGTCCCTTGGATCATACCCCCGCTTGCTGAATACCACGTCAATGGCGCCGGCCATCTTCGCATTCACCACGTCGTAGATCGCTGCGGCCGCCTCGGGAACGGTCAGACCCAGAGGATCTGCGATTTTTCCCTGGATAGCCTTTTCCGCAAGATCTTTCCTCAATCTGGTCTCCCCACCGAGGAAATAATCCGGATCGATATATCCAAGAACCACGTTGGCATCTGTGATGGTGGGTTCGGTTCCGCCGTTGCCGTAACATGCGGGTCCCGGGAAAGCGCCGGCGCTTTGGGGACCGACATCGAGGCGCCCCGTTAGACGGTCTATCCAGGCGATGCTGCCCCCGCCGGCACCGACGGCATTCACATCCACGGTAAACAATCCGAACTTCTTTCCATCGATCACTTTTTTACGGGTCACGTTGATTTGACCTTCCGGTATGAGAGAGACATCAAAGCTTGTTCCTCCCATATCGGCCGTGACCACATTTTCGATACCATGCAACCCGGCAATATGACGACCCAGGGAAGGTCCAGCGGCCGGACCGGATAGAAGGAGAGCCGCCGGGTTTTCGCAGACGACCTCTGCTGTTGCGGTTCCGCCGTTGCTCTGCATAAAGAGGAGTCCTCCACCAAATCCCTCTGTCTCGAGCCACTTTTTGATCTGGGAGACATACGCGATCACTTTAGGAGCCACATAGGCGCTGAACATGGTCGTGCTCCATCGGGAGACCTCTCCCATGACCGGCAGGACGTCTAATGAGAGGGACACATAGGCTTCGGGAAAATCCTCCCGGATGATTTCACCGATCCTTTGTTCGTGGGCCGGATGGAGATGGGAGAAGAGGAGCATCACGGCGATGGCGTCCACTTCCTGCTCCTTAAGGGTCTTCACGGATCGACGAACATCCTCCTCGTTGAGGGGGGTCAGGACCTCTCCCCGGAAATTAACCCGCTCCTCCACCTCGGTCATCAGATATCGGCGTGTCAAGGGTTTGGGGTACTCACTGCGGAAACTGAACAGTTCCGCTGAGGTAGCCTTCTTGTCTCCCCCCAGGTCGGCCTTTGCGACATGAAGAAATGACAGCCTGTCCCGGTATCCCTTGGTGGTAATGGTCCCGACTTTAGCGCCGGAGCGGGTGGCCACGATATTGGTTGCCAGGGTCGTTCCAAGAACAATGGTACCGGTCCGCCCCAATAGATCCATCAGGGTCATCCCCGAGGATCGAGCCAGCCGGTTCATGCATTCCATTGTCCCCAGGGTAATATCTTCAGGCGTGGTATGGGCCTTGGCTGTGACGGTCTCACCCTTTTCATTGAGGAGGATTCCATCGGTAAAGGTCCCGCCGTTGTCCACTGAAATTCTTAGGGGCATGGTCCTATCTCTCCTTTTTCAGACCGTATCAATCATCCTGCCAGGGTAGAATAACCAGCTTCCCTTGGGTCCGCCTTCCTTCCAGAAGACGATGGGCTTCACCGACTCCGGATAAGGGGAAGGCGCCACCCATATGGATCCTGAGCCGGCCGTCAGACACATAATCGGCTAATTCAGCCAAGGTGGCGTTGATCAGATCTGGTTTTCGACTAAAATAATCGCCCAGGAAAAAGCCTCGTATGGTGTGATTGGAGGGTAACAAGCGTTCAGGGTTGAGTGTGCCCGGCTCCCTGCTGGCAAAACCGTATACGATCATCCGGCCGAATTTTGCGAGACACTCAAAGCTCTCCTGGAAAATATTCCCACCCGTCATCGCCTGAACGATATGTACACCGCGTCCATCGGTCGCATCGAGCACCTGTTGGTGCCAGTCGGGACGGGTATAATCTACCGCGAGATCAGCCCCCATTCTGAGGGCCAATTCACGCTTTTCAGGGGTGCTTGCGGCGGCGATCACCGTCCTTGCACCATATATCTTTGCCAATTGTACTGAAAGGATGCCGACACCTCCTGCCGCACCTTGGATGAGAATGCTCTCTCCCGCGCCTAATGCCGCCGAATCCTTTAACACCAAAGCCGCGGTGAGACCCTGGACGATCAAGGCGAGACCCGGGACCGGATCGAGACCTTCAGGAACCGGGATAATGCCGCGGGCAGGAGCAGCCGCATATTGGGCATATCCCCCCTGATTAATGAGGGCAAAGACCTTGGTCCCGATCTCCAGGTGATCCACGCCCGCTCCAAGGGCCTCGATGCTGCCGACAATCTCGCCGCCCGGTATGGCGGGAAAGACCGTAGGTACGGGATAATAGTCGCCGTTGCGCCGTACTGTATCCGCATAGTTCACACCTGCAGCTTCAATACGAATGAGCACTTCATTCTCTTCCGGCCTCGGAGTCTCTACCTCTTCGCATTGTAAGACCTCGGGCCCGCCGTGTTCATGGTACCGTACCGCCAACATCGCATATCCCTCCATCAGGGTGTTTATTCATCACGTCCAAAGCTGAAACCACACCGGTCCCCAAAATCCGTAGGCGTTTTCTCGATAGTCCCGTTTGAATGTGAGAAGGGGTCTCTCTTCTCCCTCCGGGACCTGAAGGAGGATCCACCCCTCCTTAATGTCTCCGGAAATAAACGGGGTTTTCGATAGCCGGGGCCGGGGTTGCTCTGGAGAAGAGGGAATCGGGTACTCGGTCTCTCCATCCTGCGACAGGGCCCTAAAAGCGTCATCAGGGATCTCATAGGGCGATTTATTATGGCCGAATCCCCGTCCCTTTTTAAAGTACCCGAATTTGATCCGAATGAGACAGGGTTCAAAACCCGCTTTAAAATCGTCTTGGAAGGTTCCTTCCGCCCTTATCCGGTCCCACGCCTCTTTTCCCCGGACCACCTCGAGGACAGTGATCTCAAGGTTGTATATCTCCGGAGCCGAATACCGGTCTCCCCGCTCAATCTTTGTTTTGACGGTTGTCCCCAAAGAGGCCGCTCGATCACGGCTGTTTCCGGATGCCCCACTTGGTCCTGACTTGGTCTTCTTTTCATCCATTATTCCACTGTTCCAGTATTCCAATACGCCGGATGTTCAAATTCCGCTGCCCTCTCATGTCTCAGGAACCGGGCCGAGCACACTCAACGCAGTCGTCATCCAGATTCGTGGGGTCGAAATGATAGAGCTTGAACCATAACAAACCCCGGACCGTTTTCAGCGTCAGCCGGCCTTCCGTGGCATCCCGGTCAAAGGCGAGGAGCGGTTCCTTCTCCTCCGAAGGCACCTGAAAGACGATCCATCCCTCCCGGGATTCATAGACGGCAATGGACAGACCTATTAATCCCGGGTCGGGTTGTCGTTTCAATTTTGGGATCTCATATTCCGTGGAACCATCATGGGAGCAAGCCCTGAATTGAATTTGTTCGACCTCGTACGGTTCATATTCAGGCAATCCTTGCGCCTTTGGGGCGTACTTAAACCTGATTCTCGCCATCAGATATTCGAAACCCGGGTCCGGCTCTTTATCCGCGAGGTCCGCTTTTCGGATGTTCTCCCGGGCCCTTTCTCCCCGCAGGACCTCAAGGACTGTTGTTTCCAGACTATAGGTGACGGTTGAGGGGTTTCGGGCCTGGCGTTCAATCAGTGCTTTAACGGGTGTCCCTATCGGTACAGGCCGGTCATGTCGGCTACCCAGTATCGGTATCCTTACCGACTGTCCACTTTCAATAGGATTCCTTGTCTCCACTGGTTTGTCTACCCCCACTCATCAACCGAAAAGCTCCCGATGAGATGCCAGTCCCCTGCCTGCCAGAAGTCATTTGTCCGTCCGCCGACAACCAGGATACTGATTTCATCAGGGCTGCGATACCGGTTGATCATCGTATCCCCGGATTGGGTCAGCCATAAGGCATAGGGCTCAACACCCTTTTCAGCCATTCTTCGACTGAACCCCTCCACGAGATGGTATTGCCAATATTCGTCCAGGGATATCAGACATTGTTCATAAATATGGTCCCTCACCGATTCTTTTGTCGCGAATCCCTCTTCCACAAGATCATTGGCCACAATCGGATCCAGCAGAAAGCTGATACCGCTTTTATAGGCGCCGGAGGGCAGGGGCCTGCCTGCCATATTGATAAGGGCATCGACTTTTCTTCTCTCAAATGTATCCTTCCAGTGCCACATGGTGTACCCGTGGAAGATGCTGACGGCGCTTTCATCCGCCTCAAAGCCGATCTGCACGTGGAAAGGATCCCATCCTTCAGGCAGAAACGCTTCATTCTCAGCAAAGGTTACATGGTTATAGTCGGTGATATTACCCTGGGAGCCGTAGTAGGTCCGGTTCGGTACCGCCCCGGCCCCTAGGTTGATACTTATTAGAGTCGCCGCCCTGCCGATCACCGCGTTAGCCCGGTTCATAGGGCTCAACGCACCGGTTCCGGAATTCATTCCGATTTGCTTGGCGATGGGCCCGTTCACCACAATCATCCGGCCAAAGGATTGTGTGGATGTGGTGATGGCCGGCACCCCGGATTCCGCCAGTGCCAAGATTACCGGTAGATACTCCGGTTTCGCTCCCGCCATCACGGCGTTGGCAGCAACTTGTTCTACCGTAAAGGTACAGGATTCATAGCCGGAGCGCATTTCACCCACCACTTCATCGGGATCGTGGCTGGTTCCTTTGAGCATCTCCTCCACCCGTTTTTCCGTGGGGAGTACAATGGGGAGAAAATCAGTCCATATGTTGTCGATAAAGAGCTGATTGATATTGTCTTCCGTGTCGGGACCGATTAAACGGGGTTCGGTTCTCTCCTCTATGTCCGATCGCTTTTCCCCTTCATTCAAAGGGGTGGTCAGGGCGCTGATCAGTTCTTCGATGATGGGCCTGCCCTTTACGGGATCATTGCCGTTGACGACGTCGCGACATCGATCCCTGGAGAGGCGGGAGATGGGAAAGGGGACGTTAATCAACCGGACAGGCATACCGACCAGCCCGGAATACATTAGGGACCCCCATTTTTTCCAATGAAGCACAGTGCACGACGACCGCCGGCGCACAGGTGCTTCAATGACCGATTGCCATAATTATCCCATCGCCCCGGTTTCCGATCTCCTTCCAGAGTTCGGGGTCGGCTTCACCATAGGGCCCCGCCTTTTCCCTTCGGATGAATGTTGTTCCCGGATATTTTTCAGCCAGAATATCCCGCAGTTCTTTGGTAAACTGTTCCGTGTAAGGCCAGCGCATATCCACAATATAGATGGTCTTACCATCGAGGGAATCGAGTCGCGGCGCCAGGGGGGAATGCTGTATGGGGGCGCGATGCCCCTGTGGATTCAGTACGGTATATTTGTTCATCGGATCACATCCTCCATGAAAAACAGTGATCTATAGTACGGCTGATCCAGCAGGAACCGGCGCGCTTTAACGTGACCAGCGTTTCCGCCATCTTTATGGTTTCCCCCATGACATCCGCTACAGGCACGCCATCCACCTCAATCAGACCATTGGGATACTCCTTTTCAGCGCCCGGAGCCAGGCGCAATGCGGGTGAGAGCAACCCACAGCCTGGGATAAGGACCTCGGCGCCATCTGCTATTAGCTCCCTTCCTACCTTTTTAAAAGATTCAATCGCATGGCGGGCATCTATCAGGGCTTCTGACTGCTCGTCGCCAGGTTCCGGGTTCGGTCGGATACCTGCCAATCGCTCGGTCAAACCATACTTGGCTATGGTATGTTCCTGTTCATAGATATTGTATGGTGAGATTGTAACAACCCCGAACTTGTATCCCATCATGGTGGCTAGGAGCATGGATGATTCACCAAGGCTCACGACCGGAATATCTACGGCCTGCCTGATGGCCCATAACATGGGGTCACCGAAGCAGGTTATCATCGCGGCATCAAAGCCTTCTTGCTCTGCCTGGACGACGGCGTGGAAGACGGACTTGGCATTTAACATGTCAAGATAACTATAGAAAAAGCCATCCAAACCGGTAATCCCCCATCTGGGAAAGCGGAAGGTGAGCTTGGTA
>LJUR01000157.1 GCA_001304105.1 Deltaproteobacteria bacterium SM23_61 | reverse complement strand
AAACAAGGGATATTCGGAGAATCACCCCTCGAACCTGATTATGGGTTTTTTCATTTCGGCCATGGCGTTGACGATCAGTTCCACCAGCCCGCCATAATAGATGTGGCTGCGTTCCGTGGCCTGGTAATACTCAAGAATATCCCGGATGGATCCTTTGCAATTGGAGCAGGGAGCGCAGACATACTTGGGAATCTCCAGGGGTTCATTTTTGAAAGCGTCCAGGATCTGGAGGAATTTCTTCCGGCTGCTGATCAGGGTCCTCCACTCGGCGAAATTGTAGCCGGACATGATGGCAAAGCCGGAGCCGCCCCCGCAGCAGTAATTGTCAACGCCGTGGGGGGTCATCTCCCGGAACTTGGGCGCAATTTTCCGCAGAATCCGCCGTTGCGGTTCCACAATTCCCATGGCCCGCACCACATTGCAGGGATCGTGGAGGGTTACCGGGAAATCGTTCCGGGAAGGATCGAATTTAAGTTTTCCGCTCCCTACGATTTCATCCAGAAGAACCAGGGCCGATTCCCGGGGGATGTTCAGGTCCCCGGTCAGCACCCGATCGGCGATGACCGTGAGGGCCTTGTGGGCATGGCCGCACTCGCCCAGGATGATCTTCTTGACCTTCAGGGTTCGGGCGATCTCCGCGTGTTTCACCGCCACCCGGGCCAATTGCACATCGTCGTACCAGAGCCCGTAGTTCACCCCGTCGTATCCTATCTCCTCGGAGGAAAGGGTCCAGGAGATCCCGGCAGCCTGGAAGATGATGGCGAAGGCGCCCACATTCTCCGGCCAGGCCAGGACTTCGCCCGCGTTGTGAAGGAGGAGGACCTCGGCCCCCTCCTTGTCCCAGGGAATTTCCACTTTGTATCCGGTGATCTCCTCCATCTCTTCCTGGATAAACTCCACGCTGTCCTTGACCGCCATGGGGTTCATCCCCGTGCTGGACCCCACCCGCATTTGCTGAACGCTGCCCTTCTCGTGAATCTCTTTGGGGGCAATCCCCAATTCCTGGGAGAAGAGCTTGCGAATTTCGTGGGTGATAAGGCCGTTGTCCACCCCGATGGGGCAAACGCTGGCGCAGCGGCGGCAAAGGGTGCAGCGGTAGGCCAATTCGGCCAGCCGGGCGATGGTGTTCCAGTTCAAATCGATATCCCCCGCCAGCTTGGCCGATATCTTGCCAAAGGGCTTGATGTACTTTCGGTAGATGCGGCGTAGGACTTCCGCCCGGTAGTTCGGCCGGTAAATCTCCTGCCTTCCGCTCATTTCGAAAGCCGGGCAGGCTTCCGAGCACGTCTGACACTTGGCACAATGTTCCATGGATAGGAGGAGGGGCTGGAGGAAGGTCCAGTTGTTCTTTTTTTCAAAGAGCTTCCGCAACCCCGAAAGAAAGGCCCGGAGGTATTTTTCCTCCTCCTCTTTCGTCTTGGGCTTGGGAATGCCGATGGCAATCGTCCCATCCAGAGAGGCCTCCACGTTGGCGGTCTTTTCCTCGCCCAGCTCGGTGAGATTTTTCTGGTTGAAATCCTCGTAAGGGGGGGGAAGGGGAGGAAGATCCTCGGCCCGGATCTGGGCCAGCCGCTTGGAAGGCCTGGCAATGTCCTGGAGCTTGATCAAGGGCGCTTTCATTTTTTCTCCTTCGGGGCTGAGGCTGCGATCTGCGCCCAGGTCTGTTTCCCGTCGGCGCCGATGTGAGGGGCGGCCCAGGTCGGCTTCAGGCCCAGGTTTTCCAGGACCTCACCTTCGATTCTGCTTCCCGTATTGGGAATGTCCTCCCACTTCACCGAGTGGTACAGGAAGTATTTCATGAACATGTGGGACATGTGGGTGAGGGGAATATAGGCAATCAGCAAGGAACCCAAAACGATGGAGAGAGACCCCCAAAAGGTTCGATTCCCCGCCATCCCCGCGGGGATGCCCCCGAAAGTCAGGAGCGAATAGACATAAGCCCGGGCCCCGTCGAAGGCATGGTCATGGAAAAGCCAGGCCAGCAGGCCGACCAGGAAAAAGGCAAAGATAAAGGCCAGGTTCCAATAATCGAAAAAGGAGGAATAATTCCTCAATTCCGGGTCTCTCAGACGACGCCGGAAGAGAGCTGCCGTTCCCACCGTTCCCAGGCTCAACCCGAGGAAGCCCGATAAGATGGTGAGATAGTAGATCAGAGAACCAAGAAGGCCTTGACCTGGGGCCACGGGAAGACCCAGGACCAGGCAAAGGGCGCCGAGGATCAGAAGCCCCAGCGTTCCCATGATCAGATAAAAGCCGAAATGGAAGGGGAAGGAAAGATTCCACAACCGGGGGTTCTCTTTTTTTAGGCCGCGGAGGAAAAGAATCTCGGGGACCATATAGCGAATTTCGTTGTAGAGGGAACTCTTCTTTTTCTTCTCCCACCAGTTCACCTCTTCCATGTAGGAGCCCCCGTATTCAGCCCTTTTCCCCGCTTCATGCTGAACCGGATACAGCTCCCAGCGCAAGTGAAGGGGCAGTCTCATCTGTCTATGGATCCGCAACCCGGCGGCTACGATGAAGATCGTTCAGCATAAATAGGTTAAGAAGATCAGACTCATCATCAGCTCCCCTATTATTAAAATATTACTTTTCCCGGATTTTGATCATGACTTGAGTCATAGCAGGAGCCCGGCGCTGGGATGACCAATCACCCGAATGATTCCTGCATCACTTCTTATGTCGGAGGTAGGCAAAAACCTCAGTCGTTGGTTTCGGAAGGCCGGCGATCTTCCAGGCCTGGAGGGGATCCATGAACTGGTCGTAGGTGCAGGTTCGCGGTTGCCCCACGTTCTTGCATACCTTTTGAATCATGGGGAAGGCGTCGAATTTCTCGAAATACTCCCGCATGAACCGCAGGATGGTCATTCGTTCTTCGGTCAGCGGGCAGGAGGTGCTGATGCCTTCCCTCTCGGCCAGGCCGCAGGCCACATTCTCGTTCCAGTCCTCAAACCGGACCAGGTACCCTTCCTCGTCCACTTCCACTCGACTCCCGGCGTATTCCCAAATCGGCATGTTCGCTCCCAAGTCAAGTTTTTCTTTCCGCCTCAAGGGAGTTTCAGCTCCCGATCCTCAAGCCCCGCAGGGGCGATCCTCGAGTCACGCCTTGGGCGTGACGGTCCTCAAGTCGCGCTCGAGCGCGACGATCCCTCTTCTGTTTCCGCTTTGACCGCTAGCGCCACTTTGTACAACCCGGTGAGGATCAACAACCCCATCGCCCATACTCCCACGGTAATCGCCACTTCCGGGCCGGTGGGATAGTATTCGGTAATCTTTTCCAACGGGGAGGGGATGAACCCGGTCACCACCAGTCCGAGTCCCTTTTCAATCCAGAGGGAGAAGAAAACCGCAGCACAGGCCATCGCCAGAAGGGTCTCGTTTTGACGGGCCCGCGGGTTCATCAATAGCACCAGGGCTATCGCCGCTAGAATAACCGCCGCCCACATCCAGGGTACCAGCGCATAGTGCCCATGGAGGCCCACGAAGAGATATTGAAAATACTGCATGTGCTCGGGAACCTGGCTGTAGAAAACGGTGAAGATTTCCATGAGGACGAAGAATATGCTGGCGATCAGGGCATAGGTGACGATCTTGGCCAGGGCCTGGATCGCCTCCTTTCCGGCATCGAAGCGGGTGAACTTTCTCAGGATAAAGCATAGAAGGATCAAGAGGGCGGGGCCCGAAGCAAAGGCCGACCCGAGGAATCGCGGGGCCATGATGGCCGTGAGCCAGAAACTCCGGCCGGGCAGTCCGGCGTAAATGAAAGCGGTGACCGTATGGATGCTGATGGCCCAGGGAATGGAAAGGTAGATCAGCGGTTTGACCCACCTGGGAGGCGAGATGGATTTTTTCTCCGACGCCAAAACGGTCCAGCCGATCAGGATGTTGAGAAGGAGGTAGCCGCTCAGCACGACCATGTCCCAGAAGAGGATGGAACTGGGAGTCGGATAGAGCAGGACATTGAAAGCCCGTGCCGGTTGCCCCAGATCGACGATGATAAAGGTGACACACATGAACACCGAGGCCACCGCCAGAAACTCCCCCAGGATGGTGATCTTGCCGAAGGCCTTGTAGTGGTGGAGGTAGTAGGGCAAAACCACCATGACCGCGGAAGCCGCCACCCCGACCAAGAAGGTAAACTGGGCAATGTAGAGCGCCCAGGATACGTTCCGGCTCATGCCGGTGATGCCCAGGCCGTAATCGAGCTGCTGGAGGTAATAAAAGCCTCCCACCCCGATGAGAAGTACGAGGAACCCAACCCAGGTCCAGTATTTTCGGTCTCCAATGAGCGCCTTCTCCAGCATGCGTCCTCACACGATATAGTAAATTTGGGGCTGCGTCCCCAGCTCGGGTCTGCGGCGGAGAGTCAACTGGGCCTTGAGCAATTTCCGAATATCCGCCGCAGGATTCTCCAGGTCTCCGAAAACCAAGGCTTTTTCCTTACAGGCCTCCACGCAGGCAGGGATAAGCCCTCTGGCCAGCCTCTCTTCGCAAAAATTGCATTTTTCCACCACCCCTTTGGTCCGGGTGGGGAATTGGGGGTTGATCTTCTTGATGAAAGGACGGGGGTCCCGGAAGTTCATCGACCGGGCCCCATAGGGACACCCGGCCATGCAGAACCGGCACCCGATGCAGCGGTGGTAGTCCATCATGACGATCCCGTCTTCCTTGCGTTTGAAAGTCGCCTGGGTCGGGCATACCCTTACGCAGGGCGGGTTGTCGCAGTGGTTGCAGAGAACCAGGACCGGTTTCTCTTTCCGCCCTTCATCGATATAACGATACTCCTGCGCGGGGAAAACGTCCTTGAAGGGCTCGTTCCAGATCCACTTCACCTCATCCTTGGGATTTCCGAAGTCGGGAACGTTGTGCTCCCGGTGGCAGGCATCGATGCAGTCATGGCATCCCGGGGGGCATTTTTTCGTATCGATCGCCATGGCCCAGCGTTTTCCCACTAGCCGGTTGGGACTGGCGACGATTTTCGAAGATTCTCCGGCCCCCAGCGCTTCCAGGGCCGGCCTGACTCCCCCGCCCATCAGGCTGATTCCGGCAATCTTCAGGAGGGTTCTGCGGCTGACCTTCATGTTCGCCCCTCCTTGGGAACCACGTGGCAGCCCCAGCATTTGGGCTTGACCCCGGAAAAGGTGTGGCAGGCATCACAGAACTTTTCCTTGTTGGAATGGCAGCCCAGGCAGGTCTGGGAGAGGCTCATGGAGAACTTCTTCCCTTCGTGGTTCGCATAGAGATGATTTCCTTCCCGCACCACCGCGTCCCTCCATTGATTGAGGAGTTCCATGTGGCTGGCCTTCATGAACGGCGTTGGTTCGACGCATTTCTTGACCGAGAGCTTCTGGATTTCAGGGGTGTCCAGCGGGAGGGCCGGTGGCGCTGTCCCCCCCTTCTCATACCAGAAGGGGAAGGTGAGGAGGGCCAGAAAAATCACCAGGCCGGGCAGGATCTTCCCGCGGTTATACATTCTTGTCCCCTTCTTTGCCCGTCAGGGGCTCCCCACGCAGTCCCACTTCCCTCTCCTTCTCTCCTTTCATGACCAGGGCGTTGCCCACCAGTTCGTGAACCCCGGTAACCTCCACCCCTGGGACCCAGTATTCCATCAAGGGCGGCAGGGTGGCCCGGTCGATGGCGCACATGCAGGCCAGCCGGTTCACCCCGTGTTTCTCCTTCACGTGTTTGACGGCCATGGCCCGCGGCAGTCCCCCCCGCAGCCTCATCTCCATGTTTTCGTCGGTCCCCAGCCCGGCCCCCCCTCCGCAGCAGAAAGTTTCCTCCCGGATGGTTTCCTCGGGCATCTCGTAGAAATGGTTGCACACCTTCCGGATGATATAGCGGGGTTCCTCAAAGAGGCCCATGGCGCGGGAGGGGTTGCAGGAATCATGGAAGGTGATTCTCAAATGGTCGTTCCGGGTCGGGTCCAGGTTCAGTTTCCCGTGTCGGATCAGGTCGGCGGTGAACTCGGCAATATGGACCATTTTGGTGGATTTGGCGTTTTCAAAACGAGTCCCGGTGAGGGGAGAGACCGGTTCCTCGAGAAAATCGGCGGGGCCGTTCATGGTGTCCATATACTGGTGGATGACCCGCCACATGTGCCCGCATTCTCCCCCCAGAATCCACTTGACCCCCAGCCGTTTGGCCTCGGCGTAAATCTTGGCGTTCAATCGTTTGATCATTTCATGGGAGGTAAAGAGGCCGAAGTTCCCCCCTTCGGAGGCATAGGTGGACCAGGTGTAATCCAGCCCGATTTCGTGGAAGAGCATGAGGTACCCCATGGTGGTAAAGGTTCCCGGGTCGGCGAAGTAGTCCCCCGAAGGGGTCACGAAGAGGATTTCCGCCCCCTTTCGGTTCAAGGGAACCTCGATCTTGATCCCCGTCTTGTCGGCGATGTCTTCGGCGAAGAAATCGAGCGAGTCCTTGATCCCATGGGGTTGAAGACCCAGGTGATTCCCCGTGCGGAAGCAGTTGGCCACGGGTTCGATGACCCAGTTGATGTTGCACCCTACCAGGTTGAGAAGCTCCCGGCCCATCATGGTAATCTCTGCCTGGTCGATCCCGTAGGGGCAGAAGACCGAACAGCGGCGGCACTCGGTACACTGATAAAAATAGTAGAACCACTCCTTCAGGACATCCACCGTAAGGTCCCTGGCCCCGGCCAGTCTCCCCAGGAGCCTCCCGGACCAGGTGAAGTACCTCCGGTAAACGGACCTGAGAAGTTCGGCCCGCAGAACGGGCATGTTCTTGGGGTCTCCGGAGCCGATGAAGAAATGGCACTTGTCAGCGCAGGCCCCGCAACGGACGCAGATGTCCATGAAGAGCCGGAAGGAACGGTTTCGTTCCAGCCTCTCCTTCATCCCCTGGAGAATGATCTCTTGCCAGTTTTCAGGAAGTTTCCAGTCCGCGTCCGAGGGCTGCCATCTTCGCGGATTGGGCAGGCCCAGGGCCTTGAGGTTCTTGGGGGCCGCGCTGTAGCACCAGGTCCCCGGTTTGAACTCCGCCGGGGTCTCCATCCATCCCCTGGCCGGAGGCCGTAGGCTTACCTTGCTCGCTTCTTCGGGTTTGGGAATCTTGGCCAGGGACATTGCTATTCTTTCTCCACGGGAATTCCGGCGGCTTTCATCTTATCCCGAAATTCGTCCTCATATTCCTCGTAGGGATGGACCTTGACCGGATAGTTCCAGGGGTTGACATGGCGGCGCATCCGGTTGTCATTGGGTAAATTCCTGGTGGGGCTCAGGAAGACTCCCCCCATGTGTACCAGCTTGCTTATGGGAAAATAAGCCAGAAGAACGCTCACCAGAAGGAGGTGAAGGTAGAAAATCCATCCGATCCCTTCCGGAATCTGGGGCTGGAACCGGACCCATCCCAGGGCCAGTTCCTTCACCTTGTAGAGATCGACCTTGTAAACATGGCGCATGAGGAAACCGGAAAGGCCGATGGCCAAAATCAGGAGCAGGGGGAAATAATCCGCCGGAAGGGAGATGTACCTTAAAGAAGGGATCGCCAATCTTCGCAGGAAAAGGTAAGTGACCGAAATCAGGAATAGGGCGTCGGTCAGAAAAAAAGTGGGCACTCCGGTTTCAAATAAGCCGTCGAGAGTTGCCACCAGGTTCACGCAGCCGGGAACGGGTTCGAAGAAGAAGCGAAGATGGCGGAAGACGATGATGAGAAAAGCCCAGTGGAAGGCAAGCCCCGCCAGCCAGAGCCACTTGGCTCCCCCGTAAATCGGCTTTCCTTCTTTCTGCTCCAGCTTTGAGTTTCGAAAAAGGGAACGGAAAAAGAGAACCTCCAGGGCCATCCGCCCGATCACCCCCGCGGTGTTAGGGGGGCTCTCCAGGAAACTGCACTTGATCCAGGGGAGGGATTTCTGCTGGCCGCAGGTGGTGGGGATGCGGAAAGGGACCGGGGATCTTGCCCAGACCACGGTTCGATAGGTCACCCCCGTGAGAAAGGCGATGAAAGCCGCATAGGGGATGATGATTCCGAAAAGAGAATAGGCTTCGATCCCGGCCACTCCGCCCAGAGCGATGAGAATCAGAAGGATAAGGGCCGCGAAAGAAATCCCGAGGCTCAAACTTCAGCCCTCCGACCTTGAACCTCCCCTGCCCTTTTCTCCCCTTCCTTGATTCGCAGCTGATTCACCTTCTCCCGGCATTCGGAGTAGAGGTTCATGCTCAGGAGAGCGAGCCGGTTGATCCTTGAATTCAAATCGAGCCAATCCTGGCCCAAAAGGTCTTTTCTTCTTCCTTCCTTTACGATTTCGAAAACGATTTCTCTGAGCGGGGGAATAAAATTACCCCTCCTGGATGAAGGAAGATTCTCCACTGCCCGCACTTTCATGACCGGCTCCAGGATGGCCCGGGCTTCCTCGACGCTCAGGGGCCGCAAGATCTGGTCGATGATCCCTTCCATACCTTTCCGCAGCGTAAACCCGACCGGGTTGGAATAGGGACTTTTGTTTCCCCGGAAAAAAGTTTGGGTATGCGCAGGATAATCCTCCAGGATCCGGTCGAGCCACCGCTCCAGGATGATTTCCCTCTTCTCTTCGAGAAAGTCTTTCAGAGTCATGGATTCAATTTCCATTCTGGAGATAAAAGTAAGTTGAGAGGTGAGAGGTGAGAGGTGAGAGTTGTAAATGCCTGGTTTTTACACCTCTCAACTCTCAACTCTCACCTCCCAGGGCTGATCTCCACGTCGATCACCGGCGCCTTTTCCAGGGTGTTACGAACGATGCAGTTTTGCGCCGCCCGGAGAAGGGCTGCGCTCCGCTCGCCGGGATCCTTGGGAAGGGCCACATCTATAGTAACGGTCTGGATTCTCTTCCGGCCCTGCTCGTCAACGAGGTTATAAACCAGGTTCATCTCCATCCCCCCGCAGGAGAAACCCGCGGTCTCGCTGTAAAGGGCCATGTGCATTCCCATACAGGCCCCCAGGGAGGCGGCCAGCAGGTCGGAGGGGGAAGGTCCCTGATCCTGCCCCTTTGATTCTTTGGGCATATCCACCAGGAACTTGTGCCCCCGGACCTGGACGGAAAAACAGAGACCTTTTTCGTGCTTCAGAGTAATGAGGTCCATAATGAAAGTGCCTCACAAAAATATTGCCCGTTCCCAGTTCCCCATTGCCCGTTAAGGGCCGAACCCCGGCAACCGGAAACTGGCAACGGTTTTTATCCTTTTACAAGTCGACTGGGGAGAAATTTGCTTGTGGCAACCTTTGCCCAGGGGCATGCATCGGCGTGCCCCTACACAGAACTCTTCAGGGACGGCCTTCACGCGCTTCGCGTGATCGTCCCTGCAAACGCCCTACAGGCGGGTTTCAAACCCGCCACTGCTCTCCAAATCTTTAAACGCACCCTGTCGGCTTGGCCAAGCCGGCCAGCTTGCAGGCTCCCTTGGCCGGTCCGGAGGGGAAGAGTTCGTAAATCTTTTTTAGGTCGAAACCCGTTTCCTTGCAGAGCTTGCGGATCATGGGTGCAATGCCGAACTTGGCGTAATAATCCCTCAGGTAGTTGATTACTTTCCAGTGCTCGTCGGTCAGGGCGCCATCGATCCCCTCTTCCTTGGCATAAGCGCTGGCAAAATCCTCGCTCCACTTATCGAGTTCCTGCAGGAAACCATCCTCGTCTACTTCGTACGTTTTCCCCGCCAAATTGATGGTCGGCATCCTTCTTCCTCCTTGGGTTTTTAGTTACAGGTTATACGTTATACGTTATTCGTTATTCGTTATTCGTTACACGTTACTCGTTCCTCGTTGCTTCTTACGGGTTATTCATTAATGGTTATTCGTTACTTACTCCTCGCTCCCTGCTCCCTGCTATAGTTCGCTTTTATATACGTCGGGACGGCGTCTTGGCAGAAAGAATCCCTTCGAATTCTCTCTGACCCTACGAAGGGTATCGCTTTTGAGCTCGGCGAGAACGATCTCTTCTCCCCCGCCCTGACTCTCCGCCAGAATTTCACCCTTTGGGTCCAGAACGAGGGCGCCGCCGGATAAAGC
>LJUR01000156.1 GCA_001304105.1 Deltaproteobacteria bacterium SM23_61 | reverse complement strand
GGACCTCGATCTCCAGCCGGGCCGCCAGGGTTTCCAGGTGCTGGAGGATTAAAGCATCGGGGAGGTTTGAGTCCATTCAATCCCTTTCAAAAAAGCGGGGAGCAGGGAGCATGGAGAACAAACCGAAAACCACCTGTTTTTTTAACTCCTTGCACCAAGCTCCATGCTCCATGCCAATAATTATAGAAGAATCGGGGATAAAAGCAAAGGTGGTAAGAAGAGACCAGCGATCAGCTGTCAGCTTTCAGCAAAAGCAATTTATTAATTTTACAATTTTTCTTTGTTTTTGCTGATCGCTGAGTGCTGAACGCTGAAAGCTCGTTATGAAAGCCTACCTGGACATCGAGACTTCTTTCCGGGGGGAGATCACCGTCATAGGAATCTTCCGCCCCCCGGCCCGGATGATCCAGCTGATCGGAGACGAGGCCAATTGGACCAATCTCTGGAACGCGCTGGAAGGGGTGTCGGAAATCCTGACCTATAATGGGGCCCGGTTCGATCTGCCGGTGATTAAGCGTCTGGTCAAGTTGGACCTCAATCGATTTTTTCGATGCCGCGACCTGATGCACGACTGCTGGGAGCGGAATCTCTATGGGGGGCTGAAACGGGTGGAAGAACGGCTGGGGATCGAACGGACCACCAAGGGGATCGATGGCCTGGAGGCCATGCGCCTCTGGGAAAGGTATATATACACGGATGATAAAGACGCCCTTCAGGCGCTGCTCGTGTACAACCGGGAAGACGTGGTGAACCTCGTTCATCTGGAAGCCTGCCTGCAAGATATGAGTAAGAATGGCGAACGATCAATTTCATAGATGAGCCGGAAAAATTCTCTTGACAATCTCCCGGTATTCATTATGATAAAAGCGATTTTTCCCCTCCCGTTCATGAACCCCCTGGTAATATAGTTTCTGAACTTACGCAGTTAGTCAGGAAAAGAAGTCCCCGGCAGGAGGTGCCCGGAGGGGTCCTCCCAGTCATCCGGAAGGGCCATGTGCCCATTCGGGCGCTTGTGGTCTCTTGGTCAGCCGTAAACCCAAATGTATTTAATGGAGCGAGCAGGATTGTGGGGGACCCTTTTTAGGGCCTACCGCTCCATGTTTCATACAGGAAGCTCATGATGTTCTGGCGCAGCTGCTTGTTCATCAACCAGGAATGGGTCATAGGGCGCATCTCTCGGCGGTTTGTAACCAAAAACTAAGAGAAGGGAGGGTATCACATGAAAAGGTCAAAATTTGTATTCGGCCTCTTGCTCATGGCTGGTTTGCTCATGGCAACTGGCATCCCTGCGAATGCGGCCGACGTCATCAAGGTCGGCGTGATTGGCCCGATGAATTTCATGCAGGGCAAAGGGCACTGGGACGGGGCCACGCTGGCCGCGGAGGAGATCAATGCCAAGGGAGGCCTCCAGGTAGGCAAAAAGAAAATGAAAATTGAACTGGTCAAGGCCGACTCCAACGAGTTTATAAGCATGACCGATGCCACCAACGCCATGGAGCGTTTAATGACCCAGGACAAAGTGAATTTCGTTGTGGGCGGTTTCAGATCTGAGGCCGTCCTGGCCATGCAGGACATTGCCATGGACTACAAGAAGATTTTCTTGGGTTGCGGCGCTGCCCATCCTGAAATCTGCGCGCGGGTGGGCAAGGATTATAACAGGTATAAATACTTTTTCCGGGTAACCCCCATCAATTCCCGGTATCTGGTCAAGGTTTGCTTAATCAACCTGGCAACGGTCAATGGGATGCTGAAAAAAGCGCTGGGGATCGAGAAAGCGAAGGTAGCCATCGTTGCGGAGAAGGCGATGTGGATCGACCCGATGATTAAGGCCATCGAGGCGAATGTACCCAAAATGGGTATGGAGCTGGTCGGCGTCTGGAGGCCGTCAGATAAAGCGACCGATGTGACCGCCGAACTCACTGCCGTACAGCGCGCGGATGCCCAGATCATCTTCACCATCTTTTCCGCTTCGGTAGGGATTACTTTTGCCCGGCAGGCAGGGGAACTCAAGGTTCCGGCCGCCTTTGTGGGCATAAACGTAGAGGCGCAGAAGGATGGCTTCTGGGCCGCCACCCAGGGGAAGGGCAACTATGCCGTGTCCATGAGTACCTTTGTCCGGGGTGTTGCCTATAATGATAATACCGAGCCGTTTATCGAGAAATACATCAGCCGCTTCGGCGAGTTACCAACGTACACCGCGGTTACCTATGATGCTATAAAATTCACCCTGGGTGAGGCCATCGAAGAGAGCGGGACGATTGATGCGGAGAAGTTGATTCCCGTGATTGCAAAGGCCGAGCGTGTAGGCACCGGCGCCCCCAAATCAAAATTTGATAAGAACCATGATCTGGTCTTTGGACCGGGTTATGCGACCGGCATCACCTTTCAATGGCAGGATGGTAAAATGAAAGGCTGGTGGCCGAACGGTTGGGAAGGCGTCACTTATAAGGGCATGGTTCCCTATAAGATACCGCCCTGGATGATCCAAAAGTATAAGAAATAACACATAATTCTGAATATTCCTACCCCTCATTGCGGGAGCCATGGGGGGTGGGAAGGACCAATATACTGAAGCTATATGATACTGGACATAACCCTAAGCGGTCTGATTAACGGAAGCGTATACGCCCTTCTGGCTATCGGGTTTTCATTAATATTCGGCGTGGCCCGCATCGTGAACATCGCCCACACCGCCTTTTACATGCTGGCGGCCTATTGTATCTATTACGGCACTCATAAATTAGGCTTGAATCCGGCCTTGTGTATGCTGGCGGCCATCATACCGGTGATTTTGATCGGGCTCCTCTCCTACAGACTGTTCATAAACCCCATACGTGAGCATGAGGCGGCGGTGTTGATCGCCACCATAGCCCTGGCCATGGCCATGCAGGAAATCATGCTCCTCATCTTTACCGGAGACTTTCTGGGCGTGCCGCACCTCATCGAGGGATACCGGATGATTTTCGGCGTGAAGATCGCCTACCAGCAATTGCTGACCGTTGCCGTGGCTCTGCTGGTGCTCGCCGCGGTCTGGGCCCTGTTATTGAAAACCAAGGTTGGCCTGGCCATTCGCTCCACGGCTCAGGATAGAGAAGTGGCCAACCTGATGGGGATGAACGAGAGCCGGGTGGCTATGGTTACCATGGGGGTCTCCGTCGGACTGGCCGCCTTTACGGGCGCCGTGATAGCACCCCTGGCGATTGTGAATCCTTTTATGTGGATGCACCCCCTGATCATGATGATGGCGGTGGTGGTTCTGGGCGGGATGGGGAGCATCAAGGGGAGTTTTATCGGAGCCTATATCCTGGGATTTGCCGAGTCACTGGTCGTCTTCTTAATACCCATGGGCGCTTACCTGAAGGGTTCTGTGGCCCTATCCATCATGATCCTGGTGCTACTGGTGAGGCCGGAAGGTCTTTTTGGCATTGCTTTTGAGGAAGAGAGATAGACATGGGGGCGTTAGGTTTCTACCTAAGAAAGCTTTATACCGTTTTTAGGGGGGAGGTACTCGTCCTGCCCAGCCGGGTTATTGTTATTCTTTTCTTTTTGGTTCTCCTCCTCCTGCCCGTGGTTACCCAGGATCCTTACCTGCTTCGCATCCTGATTATGGCCAACATTTTCGCCATCTTCGCGGCCAGCTGGGACCTCCTGTCCGGTTTTACCGGTCAGATGAATTTCGGGCATGCCCTCTTCTTTGGCGTCGCTGCCTACACAGCCGCTCTTATGAACCTGCACGCTCACCTGCCTCCCTGGGGAAGTATTCCCCTGGGTGCACTGGCTGCGGTTTTAGCCGGCCTGATTATCGGCATTCCCTGCCTGAGACTTCGCGGGACTTATCTGGCCCTGACCACCCTGGCCTTCCCCATCATCCTTTTGGGCGTTGTCTACGCCATCCCGGATATCACCGGAGGTGAGCTGGGGATTTCCGGCCTGGATCGCCTCTCTGGGTCTCGGCTCATGGATTACTATATTACGGCAGGGCTCATGCTGAGTCTTTGCACCATCATGTGGAAAATAACCCAATCCAACACTGGGCTTATTTTCCACGCCATCCGGGAAGATGAGCTGGCCGCGAGGACTGCGGGCATCAACACCACCCGTTACAAGCTTCTGGCCTTTTGTCTCAGCGGTTTTTTTGCCGGAATTTCCGGAGGGCTCTACGCCCATTTTATGAGGATTGCCGGCCCCGCCAACCTGGAAATCACCATGTCCTTCACCGTTGTCATTTGGGCCATATTCGGCGGGGTGGTCACAATCTACGGGCCCATCGGAGCGGTGTTTATCCTTTTCCCCCTGCTGGAGCTTTTCCACTTTTGGCCCAAGTTGCGCATGCTGATGTTTGCCCTGGTTATTCTGTTGATCCTTCTCTACATGCCGGATGGTCTTTTACCGTGGATCCGTGACAAGATCGAAACGGAGTGTCCCAGGTGCAAGATCAGAAACGTGGCTACCCGCAAGGCCTGCCGCGCTTGTACGGCGCAGCTGGATTAGAAAGGGGAAGATATGGATCCCAAAGAATTCTACCTTTCCAAACCTTGGCTTACGTATTATCCGAAGGGTGTTCCCAGCGAGGTGGAGGTTCCGGAAATATCCGTTCCCGAGCTGTTTGATCAGAGGGCGGATAAACACGCCGGCAAGACCGCACTGATTTTTTACGGAAATAAGATCAGCTACAAGGAACTCAAGGAACTGATCGACCGCTTCGCGGCAGCTTTGGCTGATCTTGGAGTGGTCAAGGGGCAGACGGCGGCCCTGTACCTGCTGAATTGCCCGCAGTACGTGATCGCCTATTTTGCGGCCCTGAAAGTGGGAGCCAAGGTCACTCCCATCAGCCCGGTTTATACCAGCAAGGAAGTGAAGCATCAGCTGGAGGACAGTGAGGCCGGGACGATCATCTGCCAGGATATCCTTTATGATAACGTAGAGAAGGCCGGCGTTTCCCTCAAGAATGTCATCCTGACCAATATCGCCGAGTACCTTCCACTGCTGAAAAAACATCTGGCCAAGAGTGCCCTGGGAAAGGTCTACGGGGAAATGCACGTGCCCACTCCGAAGTACATGGAAGAGGCCGGCCTTCTTCAGTTTCAGGCCCTGATCAAAAAATATCCGCCCCGGCCTCCCGAAGTCGTGATTCAGCCCAGAGAAGACATTGCCGCCCTGCCCTATACCGGAGGAACCACCGGACTCCCTAAGGCGGCCATCTTGACGCATCATAATATTGTCTCTCTTCAGGCCCAGACCGTTTCCTTCTGGCCCATATTTGAAGAAGGGAAAGAGGTGGCCATCGCTTTCCTGCCCTTTTTTCACATCTACGGACAGGTGGTGGTGATGCTCAACGGCCTGGTTCAGGGCTCGACGATTGTGCTTTTCACCACCCCGGATGTGGATGATATCCTCTCGGCCATGGAGCGCTACCAGGCCTCCGGCTTCTACGGCGTCCCCACCCTGTTTGAATACCTCAAGGATTATGAGAAGACAGACCGGGTCAACTGGAAGCGGCTGAAATTGATCGCCTGCGGCGCGGACACCCTTCATGAATCCACCATCAAAGGCTGGGAGAGGAGGACGGGGAGCAAGATTCTGGAAGGATACGGCATGACCGAAACCACTGCCGTGAGTCACAGCACCCCCTATGACCGACCCAAGGCCGGTTCCTTCGGCGTGCCCATCCCCGGGGTGACGGCAGCAGTGGTGGACGTAGAGGGCACGGAATTCATGCCGGTGGGCGAAGTGGGAGAATTAATCCTCAGCGGCCCCAACATCATGCGGGGTTATTGGAAGAGGCCGGAGGAGACCCGGGAGTCGATTATAGACCTCGAAGGAAAGAAGTGGCTCCGGACCGGGGATCTGGTCCGGATGGACGAGGAAGGGTATTTTCATTTTTTTGACCGTAAACGGGACCTGATCAAATATAAGGGATACTCGGTCTTCGCCCGTCACGTGGAAGAGGTGCTCTATAAACATCCGCAGATCAAGGCCGCCGGGGTGGTCGGGGTACGGGACCCTGCGGTGGGCCAGCTGATAAAAGCCTATGTGGTCTTGCAGAGCGATGCCCGGGGGAAGATCTCGGAGGAAGAAATTATGGAATTCTGCCGGCAGAATCTGGCCCATTACAAGGTCCCCAAGATCATCGAGTTCCGGGGAGAACTTCCCAAGACAGACGTGGGAAAGGTTTCCCGCCGGGAGCTGAGGGAAGAGACAGAAGAAATCTGATATGACCCAACCCTTCTTGAAACTGGATGGCCTCGTCAAGGACTTCGGGGGGCTGCGGGCGGTTAATGACGTGAGCTTCTCTCTGAACCGGAACGAAATCGTGGGGCTGATCGGCCCGAACGGTGCCGGTAAGACCACCCTGGTCCGGCTCATAAGCGGTATTCTGAAACCCGATTCGGGGAGCATCCGTTTTAAGGGCCAGAACATCGTCGGGCTTAAGACCTGGGATATCATAAACCTGGGCATCGCCTGCACCTTTCAGAACATGAGGCCCTTCCGCCGTCTGCCCATTATTGCCAATGTCATGGTCTCCTGTCTTTGCCCCCGGGCTTTGAAAAGGGGTGAATGGGTCAAGAGAGTCGAGGCCAAGGCGATGGATGCCCTGGAGTTTGCCGGCATCTCCGATATGTACCTGGAAAAGGCCTCCACCCTCTCCCAGGGTGATCTCAAGCGCCTGGAGGTGGCCAGGGCCGTGGCCACGGAGCCGGAGTTGCTTCTCCTGGATGAACCCTTCGGGGGCCTGAGTCCTGCCGAGACCGACCTCATGGGCAAATCCATCCGCCGGCTTCACAAAGGCGGCCGTTTCGGTCGCCTGCACAGCGAAGGACCAGCCATGATTATCATCGAGCACAAGCTTCAGCAGTTGATGAAGATTGTGGAGCGAATCATCGTCCTCAACTACGGCGAAGTGATCGCGGATGGCCCCCCGGAAGAGGTGGTGAATAATAAAGAGGTGATCGATTCTTACCTGGGCGAAGGAGGGATCTAACCTTGCTGCTGGAAGTAAGCCATCTGAAGGTCTGCTATGACCGGGCCATGATCATCAACGACCTGAGCCTGGGCGTTGAGAGGGAGGAGTTGGTGAGCCTGGTGGGACCCAACGGGGCCGGCAAATCCACATTGCTCAAGGCCATTACCGGCCTGGTTGCCTGGGAAAGGGAGATCACCCGCCGGTCAACGGGTGGAGATGTAATCCTGGAAGGTACGGTGACCTTTGACGGCGAGAGAATCGATCAGGTCCCTGCGCACGAGATCGTGAAAAGAGGATTGATTCATTGTCCCGAAAGGAGAAGACCCTTTCGGGAAATGACGGTGATCGACAATCTGCATGCCGGTGCCTATCTCCTGATGAGAAAAAAAGAAATACAGGATAACCTGGCAAAAGTCTACCAGTTATTCCCCGTGCTTGATAAGCGGTCCAGCCAGATCTCCGGAACCCTCTCCGGCGGGGAGCAGCAGATGCTGGCCCTCGGAAGGGCATTGATGTCCCGGCCCAAACTGATGTGTATCGATGAGCCTTCCACCGGGCTGGCCCCCATTCTGCGGAGACATGTGTTTGAAAAGATCGTTGAGATTAAGAATCTTGGGATCACCCTTCTCCTGGTTGAGCAGGAAGTGAGCACGGTCTTTAAGATCGCCTCCCGCAACTACGTCCTTTCATCGGGGAAGCTTATCGCCGAAGGCACCGGCGAGCAATTGCTGCAAGACGAGGTCCTCCGCAAAACCTACCTCGGGCTCTAGCGGGTTCTCATCCGAAAGCTCCCTCCCCCCCAAATAATCCTTGCAATTTCTCCGCCGAATTCGATAGAATCACAACGTTTCTGGGGCAGTCTGCAGTGGTAGTTACTATTCCTAGCGAGGTGGGATGCGTGGATATCAAGAGGTCCTATTACGAGGATATTGAACTCTTCAAGAGCAAAACCGTTCTGGCTTGGTCCATCATTCTTCTGGTGGTTCTGATTCTGCTGCCCTGGTTTATCATCGAGACCCACTTTCTGGGCATATCCGTCTACCTGCTGAACCTGATCATTATTCACTGCATCGTCGCCATCGGGCTGAACATCCTCGTGGGCTACACCGGCCAGATCTCCCTGGGCCATGCCGGCTTCTTCGCCATCGGGGCCTTCACCACGGTCATGTTCGTGAGCAAAATGGGGCTTCCCCTCTTCGTCGCATTGCCCCTCGGGGCTTTCATTTCCGCCGGGGCCGGGTTCATCCTGGGGCTTCCTTCACTCCGGCTGGAAGGTCCCTATCTGGCGATTGCCACCATGGGCTTCGGAATGGCCATCACCACGATCATCAAGCACATGG
>LJUR01000155.1 GCA_001304105.1 Deltaproteobacteria bacterium SM23_61 | reverse complement strand
CTGTGCCCTCATCGCCGAAGGCCTGGGGTGGGGCAAAGAAGAAGTCGAGGTGATCTTCTGGTCCAGTCTCATGCACGACGTGGGCAAACTGGGAATCCCCGACAGGATTCTCCAGAAACCCGGCCCGCTGACCCCGGAAGAACGCAAGGTCATGGAGCTACACACCACCATCGGGGGAAGCATCCTCAAAGGGTCGAAAGCCCCTGTCCTGGAAAAATCACGGGTCGTAGCCCTGACCCACCACGAGAAATTCGATGGGAGCGGATATCCCAGGGGATTAAAAGGAGAAAAGATTCCCGTCGAAGGCCGGATCACCCTCCTGGCCGATGTCTTCGATGCTTTGTCTTCCAAGCGGGTCTATAAGGAGGCCATGCCCGAATCCGAGGTCCTGCCCATCCTGCAAGGAGGACGGGGAACCCACTTCGACCCCAAGATTCTGGATGTTTTTCTCGACCGCCTCGGCGAAGCCCGAAAGATCCAGGAACGCTATTCGGACCGGGAGGAAGACTTCGACAAGTTACGGAACCTGGGCTCTCCGGAAGAGAACAGTGAAGAATCCGACCGCGGGTGAACTCCTTGCTCGTTGGAAAACCTTTTTCTCTCGCCCGCTTCGCTAGAGCACGCAGAGCTCACAGAGACAGATAATATTTGGCAAAATGCAAAAAACAATTTAAAAGCTTTTTTATTTGAGCGAGTCATCTCTGCGAACTCTGCGGGCTCTGCGAGAGACAAAGGCTTTTTTCTCTCGCCCGCCTCGCTAGAGCACGCAGAGCTCACAGAGACAGATAATATTTGGCAAAATGCAAAAAACAATTTAAAAGCTTTTTTATTTGAGCGAGTCGTCTCTGCGAGAGATAAGGATTGGTTTGATTTTGGGTTTGTTTTTTGGGATTTGGAATTTCTGTCTGGGGAGGGATTATGCCCGGTCTTTTTGATCCACTGACGGTGAGAGGAGTTGAACTGCGGAACCGCATCGTCTTCGCCCCGGTGGTCACGAATTTCGGCTTGAGGAACAAGCAGACGACGAACTATTACGCCCAGCGCGCCAGGGGAGGAGCGGGGTTGATCATCGTCCACGGAACCCCGGTCGATCTCTTCCTGCGTCTCAGCTGGGTTCAAAATCTGACCCCGCTGATCCAGACCGTCCATGGGGAAGGCTCCCGGATTGCCATCCAGCTCTGGCATGGAAACGAGCTGGGAGGAGAAGCCGTTGCCCCTTCGGTTCAAGGGCCCTGCCGAGCGATCTCCCGGGAGGAGATTCGAACGGTGGTTGAAAAATTCGCCGCCGCCGCCCTCCACTGCCGGGATGTGGGGTTTGACGGGGCGGAGATCCACGGGGCCCATGGATATTTTATCAATCAATTCTTTTCCCCCCTGACCAATCAGCGCCATGATGATTATGGCGGCAGCCTGGAAAAGCGGATGCGCCTGGCCCTCGATTTGGTCGGAGCCATGCGCCGGGCGGCAGGGGAAGAGTTCCTCCTACTCTACCGCCACAGCGCGGTGGACGGAGAACCTCGAGGGGCGACGGTGGAAGAGAGCATTCAGCTGGGGAAAGCCCTTGAAAGCCAAGGGCTGGATATTCTTGATGTCTCCGCCGGCAGGGGACAGAAAGACACCCTCTCGATCCCCGAACGGTCCGCCCCGGAGGGGACCCATGCCGAGCTGGCAGGGCGGATAAAGGCGGGAATGTCCATTCCCATTATTGCGGTGGGAAGGATTCAAAGGCGGGAGGTGGCGGATCGCATCCTGGGGGAAGGGAAAGCCGACCTGATCGCCCTGGGCCGGCAGCTCCTGGCCGATCCTTTCTGGCCGCAAAAGGTGCGGACAGGAAAAGAGGATGAAGTTGTCAGCTGTACTTATTGCGATACTTGCAGCCAGGAAATGAGGAGCGGCAGACCGATCTCCTGCCCGCAGAATCCGGACCTTGGGAAAGAAGGGGAGGCCTAGCGCACGGGGAGCGGGGGGGAGGATGCGGGGGAAAAAGCGAAAGGGCGAAAAGGGAGAAAGCAGAGACGAGGAAGGGGTAACCAGAAACCAGCAACGCGAAACGGGTAGAAACCTGAAACTCGAAACCCGAAACTTGAAACTATTTTTTGAGGGAAAGGGGCATCTGGACAACGTCCCCCACCCGGATTCCGTTCTTCTTAAACCACCCCTTATTCATCTCCAACGCGTACGAGGCGGGCCGGGACGAGGTGTGGGTCCGCAGGTTGAAGGGCTCCATGTCCTGGATATCCACGATCCTCCCCCGCGGATCGATAAAAGCGATGGAAAGGGGAAGGGGGGTATTCTTCATCCAGAAGGAGAGGAACTCCTCCCGTTCGTAAATGAAAAGCATTCCTTCATCAGGGGCCAGTTTATCCCTGAACATGAGGCCCCGGGATTTTTCCTCCTCGGTACGGGCGACCTCGACTTGAATTTTCTTCCCCTTGATCTCTAACTGGACAAACCGATTCCCCTCTGCCCGAGAATCGCCTCTTTGTCCAAAAAAAAATAGGAGAAAGAACAGAAGGATAAGGGTAGGGAAAAGTATGATCCTCCGACTGGTTTTCGGCATCCATTTCTCCTGAAAGCGACATTCCCGAGTCCTTGCGCCCTTCATTCCTGCAGTTGTCTTTTCTGCGAAAAAGCAAGCTTGTGGCCCGGAAGCAAGGGCATTGCGCGGAAAAAGCATCGGCGGGAAAAAAATTCGCTTCGGAAATCTCCCCTTCCCTCCGCAAGGTCAGGCGGGCCTATCGGGCGCCCAGCCGAGTGCCCCTACGTCAGAATACCCCGCTTCTCGGCGAAAGAATGGCTTGCCCGCCCGGCCCAGAAAAAGAACGCTGCCTCATGGTTTTGGCGCGCAATGCCCTTGCTTCCGGGCCGCGCAACGGCCGAAACTCGATACGACTTACGGCTATTTGCCGGGAAGCAAATCGAGGGCAAGCCCCCCAAATCTCCTTGACAGCCAGGTGTAAATATATTTAAAATCCGCCATAAACGCAATGAAATTTAAAAGCTTATGGCCTACCTTCTGAAAAGCAGATGGACATGGATCGCCTTGTGGGGGATCTTCGCCGGGTGCGGAGAGCGCCCGGGCAGCGCGGGAGCCAAGGTTTTCCTGGCCCTGGGGATCTGCCTGGCAGCGGTCTTTCTGATTTTTTACCTTGTGGTCAAGGGGCGGGAGAAAGACTGAGAGATCCCGCGAGGAATAGGGTTGAATAAAGGGGAAAAGGGGGGTTTATGAAGCTGACTCGAATTCTGGCGTCAACGGATTTTTCCAAGCAGTCCGGGTTTGCTCTGGAATGGGCTGCTTACTTTGCCCAGTGTACGAAAGCGGACCTGATTTTCCTCCACGTCATCACCGAAGAAGAGGGCAGGATCATTGAGGAGGTTATCGGAGATGGCACCGTGGTCCAAATCCCCAAGGGGATCCGGCAGAACGTGGTGGAAGATCGGGAAAAAAAGCTGAAGGAACAGTACGAAATGGTGGTCTCCCGGGAGATCAAGGCTTCCCTGAAGATGGAAGGGTTGATCCGTATCGGTGTCCCCTTCCTGGAAATTATTCGCACGGCCAAAGAAAAAGACGTGGACCTGATCGTGATGGGCACCCACGGTCGCAGCGGCCTGTCCCACGTGCTGATCGGGAGCGTGGCCGAGCAAGTGGTGCATCATGCCCATTGCCCGGTTTTGACCATCAAACATCCTCAGTACAAATTTGTCTCCCCTTGAGCTTTCTCCAGCGGGCATGAATCGCAAATATCCGGATCAACCAATCGTCGGGGTGGGGGGAATTATTTTTCGGGAGGAACAGGTCCTTTTGGTCAAACGGGGAAAGGAGCCGGGCCTGGGGCAATGGTCTATCCCCGGAGGAGTCGTCCGCCGGGGCGAAACCCTGAAGGAAGCCGTGGTACGGGAGATCCTTGAAGAAACCCATCTCAAGGTGGAAGTCCTGGCTCTGGCCAAAGTCCTGGAGCGCATCTTCCGCGACCCTGACGGCCGGGTGGCCTATCATTACGTTCTGGTGGATTTTCTCTGCCGGTTTCTGGACGGAGCCCTGCAGCCGGATTCGGATGCCCAGGACGCCCGTTTCGTCCCCCTGAAGGATCTTCCTTCCTACGAAGTCGTTCCCGTTACGCTGGAAGTGATCCGCCGAGCCGACTGGCTGCGAAAGAATCCGGAAGCGGAAATCACCCCGCCCGGCGTCGGAAAATCCTATGACTGAGTTTCCCGGCCGGACGATCAGAGGCCTTTTCGCCCTTCCGAAAAACCGATCTCCGATTCTCTGGATAGGCTTGGCTGTTCTCCTTTCGGCCGTTGCCCTGGTACTGGTTTTTTCCCTTGGGGGGAAAAGTCAGAAGGTCGGGCAGATTCCCGCCGAGATCCTCGCGAAGATCGACCGAGAGAAAGCGAAAGCGCGGCAGGAACATGCCGAATTCATGAAAACACCGGCGGGACACTTGTGGCAGAGACACCCCTACTGGAGCCTTGAGACCTGCCAAAAAATCATAGAAGGACAGGTATTCCCGGGGATGAGCAAAGAGCAGGCCAAAGAGGCGGTGGGTCGAGTCATTCAAGTGAAAGAGAAAAGGGGAGATCAGCAACCGGAAGAGTGGGCGGTGGAAGGCCGGAGCGGGGAGAGGATGATTCTGAAATTTGAAGGGAATGCTTTGGTGGAGATTGAAAGGAAATGACGAAGAAAGCGGTCAGCGATCAGCGGTCAGCAATCAGGGAAGGATCAGGGAAGGAAACGATAACCGTTTCTTTTTGGGGTCAGCATTACGAATTTTTTTTAAACTTTCGGCCCTTCAGCGCACTTGAGGCACTTTCTTTCATTCCAAACCTACCGGGAGGCCCCTCGGCCCCTCATGTCAGAGAGTCTACTAGGCCTCCCATGGGGTAAGGCGGTAGGTTGGGAATCCCTTTCATCCCCCCTCCGGTTTGCGGATGAATAAGTCGGGGAGAAATAAAAAAGGCCATGGGAGGGATTCTGCCCATGGCCTATACGTGAGATCCTAAATTGGTTTATACTTTAAGACACTCCTCAGGCACCGGGCAGAATGGGCGATAGGCCCAAAATGCCCATAATAATGGCGATGCGAATGATGATGCCCGAGAGGATCTTTTTCATGTCTCCAGTCTCTTGTTCTATGTATATATAAATCGGAAAAATTTGTCAAGAAAATAAATAAAATAAATAAAAAAAATGGATCATCTCCCAATTCGTTGAGGGTCAAAGAGCCGGTATTTGCGAAATGCCAAGTGATTCCAGGGGTCCGGAAGAAAAGCCATATTGCTTGCAATCATGAGGCAGCGGTCCCTTTTTGGCGGTGGCGGGGGTGTCCTGTTGCCTCATCGAGCTTTTCTTTTCCCGCCCCCGCTGTGCTTTGCGGAATTCAAGCGGGGAGATTTTGGAAAGCAATATCCCGCCGATGCTTGCGGCGCAATCTGGCTTTCCTTCCGGGCCCTTGATAGGCTTTCATAAAGAATTCGACCAACGAATTTCGAGATGTACCGAAAGAAAAAACTCTGCGTTCTCTGCGCGCTCTGTGGTTGATATTTTTTTCTTGATCCTAGGCCGCTCACGGCCTGCAAGCTTTGGATATTTATTGGCTTTCGGGAAAGCACAGGCGGAAGGGCGTGGGCACCTTGATCTGGAGCCATTTCCGTGGTATTTTAGATTAAATATATTTCATCCGCTCGCAGGATTTTGGCCATGATCAGCTACCGGTATTTTTGGGGGAAAGAACCTCTCCCCTCCACCCAGGGGGCGAATGCGGAGGACATTCTCAAACAGCTCTCCGACATGCTCCTGAGGGAAAACGACATAACCAAAGCCCTCGACCTGCTGAAGCAGCAGGGGATCAAACCGGATGAAGATTGCCAGGGGATGCAGGGGATCCATGACTTTCTGGAGCAGGTGCGGCGCCTCAAGCAAAAGCTCCAGGAATCCATGTCCCCTTCCGATCCCTCCGCCCTGGAGGAGTTAAAAAGGCTGGAGAAGCTGGAGCATGAGCTCCGGCGGGCTTCGTGGGGGCTCGACCTGGATAAAATCGACGCCCAGCAGATTCAGGATCTCATGGGGGAGCAGAGCTACAAGCTCTGGAACCAGATCAAAGCCATCCCCCGCCTGCTGGAACTCCAGGGATACATCGAGAAACTGGGGGCCAAGTACGAACTGACCCCCAAAGGCATGCGCAAGATCGGGCAGCGTGCGCTGCAGGACATCTTCACCTCCCTGACCCGGGACGCCCTGGGGGGTCACCAGACCCGCCTGCGGGGCAGCGGGATGAGCTTTCTCCTCGAGGATACCAAATCCTACCAATTCGGCGACCCTTTCCATCTGTGCCTGGGCCGGACCCTGATGAATTCCCTGAGCCGTAAATCCCGGACTTCCTACGAACCCGAAGACGGCCGCCTGCTGGGACTGTCCCCGGAGGATTTTGAAGTTTACCAGACGGAAAAACGAACCCGTTCTTCCATCGTCCTCATGCTGGACATGAGCGGCTCCATGGCCCGGGACGAAAAATTCTTTGCCGCCAAAAAAGTGGCCCTGGCCCTTCATACCCTGATCCACACCCAATTTCCCCAGGACAAGCTGCACCTGGTGGGTTTTTCTTCTTACGCTCGGGCCTTGAAGAGCAAAGACCTGCCCTGTTTGAACTGGGACCTGGACAATCCCTACACCAACATGGAAGAAGGGCTAAACCTGGCCAAGTCCTTTCTCAACCGGGAACATGCGCCCAACAAACAGATCATCATGGTCTCTGATGGAGAGCCCACGGCCCACCGGGAAAACGGGAAGGTCTTCTTCCAGTTTCCCCCCCACCCCAAGACCCTGGCCAAGACCCTCCTGGAGTTCAAAAAATGTGCGGCCAGCGGGATCAACCTGAACATCTTCATGCTGGGGCAGGACGCCCACCTGGTCCAGTTCGTCCAGGAAGTGTCCAAGGTGAACCACGGGCGGGCTTTCTACACCACCCCCAACAACCTCGGCCAGTATCTCTTCGTCGATTTCCTCGCCCAGAAGAGGAAATGGATCCGGGCCTGATAAGAGCTGACCCCCCTCCAGATTCAATGGAAACTCGTAATTTCCGAAAATACCTAAATTTTTTACCTAAATTTTTTACTTGACAAGTGAGCGGCAAAAATGTATTGAAAGGTTTATTAAGTCTACCTTATTCAGAAAATTAGCTCTTCTCACTCGAGGGAAGAAATCATTGCTTTCAAGGTGAGGGGATATTTTCTGGAACCTTCTGTGGTGCCCCTTAAAATGACGAGCGGCTGGCCTGGGTAAGGGAACTAGCTCAACCCAGCTTTTCGAGGGCGATGCATTATGCCTGGAATGCGCAACTCGGCCGGTTGTCTTTGTCCCTGCCTTGTATCCCTATTCCTTCAAAACCATAAATTTTGGATGGGGGAAAGCCTGCGCCTTGTATGGCCTGAATTTTCTCCTTCAGGCGATGAACGGGCTATAAAGGCCTGAAGGCCTATAAATGTTTTCCTGTGCAAGCTAAGGCCCGAGATGACGGCAAGGGCAGATTCATGGATTTTCCGACGGGCTGCTTAAATTTGTGTTCTTCATCCGAGGAATCAGGGTAAGCAGGGGGTACCTCATTATAAAGGAGGGTGAACGGATGGGGAAAACGGTAAAGTTGCTGATTGCCATTGTCGTGATTGTACTCGCAGCTATCATAGCCTACTCAATGATTCTCGCTCCAATTTTGCACAGGGGATGGACAGATTAGGAAATTCACCTTCCTGAAGAGAGAGAGAAGCCTTGTTCATCGAGCGAAGATTCTAGCCAAGCCTGGTCTTTTTAGCAGGAGCGGAAGGAGTTTCCTTCCGCTGGAGGAAAGGAGGTGGTTGGGAAAAAGAAGAGCCTTTTTCAAGATGCAGGGGTGGTTTTTTGCTCGGCCCCAGTTGTAAATTTATAAGTTTTCCAAAGGAGGTTGAAAAATATGGCTGAGCTAAAAGTTGATCATGGCATGATGCCCGATTGGGGGAGGGCGGACTTACCCGCTCCACCACCCATCAGCGCGAGAAACATTTGGACCGTTGTGGGGCCCGGAACCATCGCTTTGAGCATGTCCATCGGCAGCGGCGAGTGGTTGATGGGCCCGGCTTTGGGCGCGAAATTCGGGCCGACGATCCTTTGGATCACAACGGGTCCCAGGTTTTGGGGCTGGGTCTATGTAGTTTTTGGGTTTTTCCAGGTGGCTTGGCCGGGATGGGCCGGAGGGGCTGCCGCAGCTCTCTTCGCCGCATTTGTCGGAAAACTCCCCGGGGCTCCGGACAAAGCAACACTCATGGCCTTTACCTATTTCACTTTCGGTCTGACCGTCCTATTATTGCTCTGGGGAGGGACGGTGGAACGGGGCTTGGAAAAGATCATGACGGTCATAGTAATCGCGATCTTCACCGGCCTGTTGCTTTTTAACCTTTTCTTTGTGGATGCGGCCACCTGGTGGAGGGTATTCAAAGGACTCTTCTCCTTCGGGGTGATGCCCAAGGGTGTGGACGTCTTGCTCCTGGGAGCGTTTGCAGCATATTCCGGAGCCGGGGGCATGGGGAACATCTGGACGGCTAGCTGGCTTAGGGATAAGGGTTATGGAATGGGGAGCCTAGTGGGGGCCATTCCCAGCGCCATCGGAGCAAAAGAAGTCAAACTCTCTCCCATCGGTACCATCTTCGATCCCGCTAAAGCGAGCAATATGGCTAACTGGAAGACCTGGTGGAAGTATCTCTATTGGGATCAGGGAGCGGTTTTTGGCGGGGGATGCATCATCGGCATGTACCTCTGCGTCCTGATCGCCGTGGCGATCATTCCTTTTGGCACGAGTATCACCGGCATAGGTGCTGGAGCCTATCAGGCGGAATACATGGCGAAATCCTGGGCTCCCCTCTGGTTCCTGGCTCTCTTTTGCGGTTTCTGGATCCTATATGGAACGCAACTTGCGGTCATGGATGGTTATATTCGCGTGGTGACGGACATCGTCTGGTCTTCCACCAAGAAGCCCCATACCTGGAAGGCCGGGCCCAAGGCCCTCTACTACCTCGCCCTCCTGATCTTCGTGGCCTGGGGCTGCATAGCCATCAATCTGGCCCGACCGATGGTACTCATCATGATCGGGGCCAACATGGCCGGCTTCTGCTTTATCGTGAGCTCCATCCAGCAGCTGGTGGTGAACAACACGCTGCTGCCCAAGGAAGTGAGGCCGCCGCTCTGGAGGAATATCGGCTTGGTCTGTGTGGCTATCTTCTACTCCTACTTTGTGCTCGCCCTGGTGGGAAAACAGACCGGCTGGTGGTCCTTCGTCTAAGAGAGTAGAGAACTTGAGAAAAAGGGGTGCGTGTGCACCCCTTTTTCTTAGGAACCCTCTTCTTGTGATTCTTTCCTAACGGGATCGATAGCCGTGAATCCTTCATCGCCTGTTCACTCCTCCTCCGCAAGGGGGGAGGAGGCTCGAAGGTTGCTATTTTCCACCTAATATGGGTCGCTGGGGAGAAAATAAGTGGGACTGGTTAAAAAGGATCTTGAGGTTGGGGCCGAACTGGGTCCCGCTGGTGAGCGCCCAGGTCCATGCCGGCGAAGACCATCATTACTACATCTCCCTCCAACGCCATCATCCCCAAGTCCAGCCGTTTGAATTCGTCCGCCTCCTGCTCCATTATTACGCCCGGGTCCTGTTCCTTTTTGATCCCTCCGATGCCCGGATGATTCAGTCGGCCAGGGGCTTGGTAGATTTGATGCGTATCATCTTTTCCAGGAAGGTCGATGCGGAATGCAGTGTATCGCAGAGGGCGGGGATTCAGGGAAATATGACCCTTCTTTCTTCTGAGCCGCAGAAGAAGGGCCGAGCGATTTCCATGACTCTTTATTACCTTAGTCGGGACAAAGTGTATCTCAAGGCCGACATCCCCAGAGAAGCATCCGTTGACCAGGTCGTTTATTCTGTTCCCGCCCTGTTGGAACATATCCTTCCCGAGCTGGATGGACGCAGCGTCAATGTCCTCAATTACGCCATGGGCCGAATGAACGAAGCTTATAAGGGGGGAAGAAGCTTTTCCGAACTCCGCAATCTGTCGGAGATTCCCGTCGAGGCTTTCCAGGCCGCCGCTCAGCTCTTCGGGCAGCCCCCTTCTTCCCATGAGCGATGAACCCCTCTCCCTCCGCCGACACCCAATACCGAAAACCCAAAACCTAGCGATCTTTCCCAAGAATTACCTTTTCACGGGACATTGGATTTCGATGAGGCATTCTTGCGGGCTGCCGCCTGGCTCCCCGATTCCTTTTTGATAGACCTCTCGAGTGGATCCAGCGACCCGGTAGCCGTTATCTTCGATCCACTTCATAAGGGTGGCATAGGAATCGGGTAATTTTTCTGCCGGGCCGGAGTGAGTCATGCAGGCGAAGGCGCCCTTTTCCAATTCTTTGCCTTTGAGCTCCCCTTCTTCTTTGAGCTTGCCAGATATGGGCAGGCATACCTCATAGTGAGTTTTTTGGAGGTCTGCTGTTTTGGGATCTTCATGGAGGAGCCCAAGGGCGCAGCCGGCCAACTTTATTTTTTTATCTTTGAGAGCTTGGGAAAGTTGCTCCACAGCCTTGGTAATTTCTTCGCGGGGGGTTTTCTTTTCTGTGGAGGCGAGCTTCACGTTCATCAGAAATTTTATGGACACTTCAGACATGGTTCTTACCTCCTTTCGCTTTTTTACCCCGGCTAGAAGGGCTATAGATTTAAGAAACGATAGGCCATACGATCTCGGGCGGAATAGCTGCAGATTTTTTGCGGGCCCCTTTTTCTAACATCCGAAGCCGATATGATAATTGCAGAATGGAAAAATAGAAGCTCTTCGTATCTCCAGGGAGAAAAAGGCAAAATCCAGATTCTCTCAAGCGTATTTTAAAAGAATGCCACCCCTCCTGTCAATCCCATT
>LJUR01000154.1 GCA_001304105.1 Deltaproteobacteria bacterium SM23_61 | reverse complement strand
CCCCCCCCCAGCGTATTCCAAGACCGCCTCGGCTTCCGGGAGCCGATCCCGGTGAACCTGAAGGGAAGGATCCCCCTCCGCCCGAAGGCCCAGAGAGCGAATGAGGTGGAGATAATATTCGACCTGGTGCCCCCTTTTCACCTTCCCGTTTACCGGTACCCGGTGGGTCAGGAGAATTCCCCTCCCATCGGTGGAGTACCCCGCTCGCCGGGGAATTCCGGCCATAAAGGAGAGGAGAGCGGAATCGAAGGAATTGGGCAGGTGCAGGGCCAGGTCGAATCGCCTCTCCTTCAACTCCTGCGCGAGCCGCCATCTTCCCTTGATTCCCCCATGAGCGCCCGGGCTCAGATAGGGGATGACCCGGTGAAGCCCCGGAAAGGCGCAAAAAAGATCCCCCACCCATGGCTTGGCCAGGACGGTTACTTCGGCCCGGGGAAGGCCCCCGCATACCGAGGCAATCGCCGGAAGGCTCATGACCGCATCCCCCACCCAGTTGGCCGAACGGATGAGGATTCTCCGGACTCCTCCCCAGGGCGGTTGAACCCCTTCCCCCATGGTCTCAAACCCCTTGCAGTCGCCTGGCCTGCCAGGGACGGGTCTTCCATCTCTGATGGACCCACAGCCAGTGATCCGGGTAGTTGCGGATATACCTTTCGATGACCCGGGTGAAAAGCTGCGTGTTCTGGAGCACATCGGCATCTTTGTCGCCCGTCCGGATCAAGGAGAGCTCGGGCTCGATGATCACCCGGTATCGCCCGTCCCTTCCCCGGAGGTTGAATGCCGGAAGGACCGCGGCGCCGGTCTTGAGCGCCAGGAGAGCCATGCCCGTATTGGTGCAGGCCGCTTCCCCGAAAAAATCGACAAAAACCCCCTCCTGCCAGGCCATGTTCTGGTCCAGCAGAATTCCCACGGTCTTTCCCGCCTTCATCACCCTGAGGATCTGTCCCATGGCTTTCCGCTTGGGAATCGACCGGTTGCCCGTGGTCGTACGGAGTCGCTGCACGACTCCATCCAGGAAACGATTTTCCAGAGGACGGAAAACCACATAGGTCGGGTGACCGGAAAAGAGAGGAAACGCCGCCGCCATCCACTCCCAGTTCCCGTAATGGGCGGTGAGGAAAAGAACCCCTTTGCCTTTCTCCAGGGCCCGATGGAAATTCTCCAGTCCCTGGAAGGAAATATAGCGGTCCACATTTTTTTTGCTCAGCCGGGGAATGAAGGTGAACTCCGCGACCACCCGTCCCAGGTTGGTGAAAGCTGATCGGGCAATGGCCTCTCTTTCTTTTTTTTCCTTTTCCGGAAAGGCCAGGGCCAGGTTTCTAAGGGCGATTCGCCGGTGGCGATCATCCAGCCCGTAGAGGAGACGGCCCAGCTTTTCAAAAAAAAATATCCTCCAGCGGAGAGGAACGAGATTCAGGGACCCTAGTAAGCAATCTTCCGGGAGGGACCGCCCCCTTTCGGCCTCCGCTTTCATGCGTTGAACCCCAACCGTTCAAAGAGAAAGGCTTCAAATCGCGCCAGGTCTTCTCCCGGGAATACGTGCCGCACCGAAAGGGCCCACAGGGGCATCCTCCCGGGGGGAAAATTTTTGATCCGCACCATATCCTTTTCCGTGGTGACCATGGCCTCGGCTCCGGCCCGCAAGGCTTTTTCCCTCAGCCGCTCCAGGTCCTTTCCCTCATAGGCATAATGATCGGGAAAAGTCTCGAACCCCAGGATTTCGGCTTCCAGCCCCTGGAGGGTTTTTTCGAAGGACTCCGGCCGGGCCAGGCCGGAGAAGGCCAAAATTCTCTTGTTTTTCATGTATAGGGGAGGCAAAGCCCTTTCCTCCCCCCAAACGATAATTTCTTCCGGCTCATACCGGACCCGGAAAACAGGTCTCCCTTCCGAAAGATTCATGAATCTTTTCCCTGAATTAATTATCTTATCATTCATCTCCCCCTTTGTCAAAACCAGGGCGTCCGCGCGACGGATCTGGCTTAAGGGTTCCCGCAGCTCCCCCCGGGGCAATAGCCTGCCGTTCCCGAAGGGGGAGAAGGAATCCAGGAGGAGAAAATTCAAATCCCGTTTTATGGCCAGGTGCTGATAGCCGTCGTCCAAAACCAGGACTTCCGCCTGGAACCGATCGATGGCCAATCGCCCCGCAGCCCATCTTTCCCGCCCCACGATGACCGGCACTCCCTTCAGCTTCCGGGCAAGGAGGCTGGGTTCGTCTCCGGCCTCGATGGGATCCATGAGGATCCTCTCCCCGTCCGATACCAGGGCGCAAGGGCCGCCATATTTTCCCTTGTACCCGCGGGAGAGAACCGCCGCGCGGCAACCTCGGCGAAGAATCATCTCGGCCAGAAGGATCACAAAAGGGGTTTTGCCCGTTCCGCCCAGGGTCAGGTTTCCCACGCTGACGACCCGGCAGGGGAGTGAACGGGACCGATAAATCCCTTTGCGGTAGAAGAAAACCCGGACCGTTACCGCCAGGCCGTAGAGAAAGGAAAGAAAGGTGAGAGGGGCCAGGAGGACCCTGGAAAAGAGATTTTCTCCCGGATTCCGGATCAGGCGATGGAGAAAGTGATTAAAAATGGTCATGGACCTGGAAGATCGGTCTCTCCTCCCCGGGGAAACACAACCGTCTCCTCGTCCTTTTCCAGGACGCCAGTTTCCGCGTGGTTGCCCTCCTTGAACTGCAGCAGGTAGAGCTTCTTGTATTCCCCGCCCCTGGCCAGCAGTTCTTCGTGGGTTCCCTCTTCCACGATCTCCCCGTCGGATAGGACCATGATCCGGTTGGCTTTGCGGATGGTAGAGAGACGATGGGCGATGACCAGCGTGGTCCGGCCTTCCATCAGGTATTCCAGGGCTTTTTGCACCATGATCTCCGACTCGGAGTCCAGGGAAGAGGTGGCCTCGTCCAGGATCAGAATGGGGGCGTTCTTCAGCAGGGCCCGGGCGATGCTGATCCGCTGGCGCTCCCCGCCGGAGAGCTTGACGCCCTGCTCTCCGATGACCGTATCAAAACCCTGGGGCAGGTTCTGGATAAAGCCCCGGGCATAAGCCGCTTCGGCCGCCTTGACGATCTCTTCAAGCGGCTGATCGATGTTGCCGTAGGCGATGTTGTTCCGCACCGTGTCATTGAACAGGATGGTCTGCTGGGTGACAATGCCGATGTTGTTCCTCAGGGACTCCACCCGGTAATCACGGATATCCACCCCGTCTATCACGATCTTTCCCGCAGTCACGTCATAGAAGCGCGGCAGGAGATTGACCAGGGTGGTCTTTCCTCCCCCGCTCGAACCGACGAAGGCCACCATCTCCCCCACCCGGATGTGCAGGTTGATTTTCCTGAGGACCCAATCCTCTTCGTACTTGAAAGACACGTCCTGGTATTCAATTTCCCGGGAGACGGAAGCGAGCCCTTTGGCTTCCGGTTTGTTTTGAATCTCGGGAACGGCGTCAAGAACCTCGAAAATCCGGGTGGCGGCGGCCAACCCCTGCTGCACCGTATTGTTGACCCCGCTCAGCCTCTTCACCGGTTCATAGAGCATGAGCAGGGCGGTCAGGAAGGAAAAGAAAGTCCCCGGCGTTGCTTCTCCCTTAATAACACTGTATCCCCCGTAAAAAACGATGAAGGCGATTCCCAGCCCGGCCAGGAACTCCATGAGCGGATGGGAAATCGACTTGACCCTCACCGCTTTGATAAGAATCCCGAAGAGGCGCCAGTTTTCTTTGGAGAATCGTTGGCGCTCGTGATCTTCCATGTTGAAAGCCTTGACGATCCGCGCCCCGGTGAGGGTCTCCAGGAGGATGGTGGTGAGGTTGGCCATGGCCGATTGGCTGCGGGTGCTGTATGCGCGTAGCTTCCGGCCGAATTTGACGATGGGAACCATGGCCACCGGAAAGACGATTATGGCGATCAGGGCCAGTTTCCAGTCCCGGTAAAAGATCACCGCCACCAGCCCGACCAGGGTAAAGACATCTTTCAAAAGACCGGTGACCGCATTACTCACCGCACCCTGGATCAAATTCACGTCGTTGAGGATGCGGGACATGAGCACCCCGGTGGGATTGCGGGTGAAGAAGGAAAGGGACAGGGATTGAAGGTGGTGGTAAATCTTCTCCCGCAGGTCGGCGATGATCCGCTGGCCCACGTAGGACATGAGGAAAGCCTGTCCGTAGTCGAAAAATCCCTTGATGAAGAAGATCCCGATGATCGCCAGGGGGATCAACTTCAGCATGGTCAGGTCTTTCTTGAAAAAAACGTCGTCCAGGATCGGTTTGACCAAAAAGGCGGATCCCGCCGTGGCGGCGGAGACGAAGAGCATGCAGACCATGGCCCCGGCCAGGTGCTTCCAGTAAGGTTTGACGAATTGCAGAAGTCTCCGGTATAAATTCATAAAATCAGCAATCAGCGGTCAGCTGTCAGCGGTCAGCCATCAGCGTTTCCTCATGAAGATTGGTTTTGCTGAAGGCTGAAAGCTGACAGCTGATAGCTATTTTTTGATCATTTCCAGGGCCATTCGGGCCACCCGGTCGGAGGCGCCCGGAGAACCCAGCTTCTGCCTGACCTCGGCCAGCCCCTGGATCATGGCCTTGCGGTAGGGCTCATCCTCCAGGATTCGCAGGGCTTCCGCGGCCATCTTTTCTCCCGTGGCCTCCTTTTGGATCAGCTCCGGAACCAGGCTTCTGCCGGCCACCAGGTTCACCAGTCCGATCCAATTCACCCGGATCATCGCCCGCCCCACCCAGTAGCTCAGGGGGGAGACTCGGTAGGCGATGACCATGGGCTTTCCCCGGATGGCCGTCTCCAGCGTGGCGGTTCCCGAGGCAACCAGGACCAAATCGGCGGCCCGCAGCACTCGATCGGTCTTTCCCTTGGCCAACTCGATTCGGGTTCCCGAAGAAGGCAGGATCTTTCTGACTTTCTCCTCGTCGATCGTTGGGGCCAGGGCCAGCAAGAATCTCGCCCCCGCCCTTTGCCGGCTGATGATTTCGGCGGCCCGGATCATTTCGGGCAGAAGGAAAAACACTTCCCCATGTCGACTCCCCGGGAGCAGGGCGACCAGCGGGTCTCCCCTCCAGCCCTCTTCCTCCGGAAGGATCGGGACGACACTTTCCTCCGGCTCCAGGGCGTCCATGAGCGGGTGGCCCACAAACTCGGCCTCCAGACCCGCCTCCTGATAAAGGGAAACCTCGAAAGGGAAGATCACCGCCATCCGGTCCACCCTCCCGGCAATGACCTTTGTCCGGCCGGAACGCCAAGCCCATACCTGAGGGCTGACGTAATAAAAGACCGGGACCCCGGCCTTGCGGGCGACCCGGGCGAGACGCAGGTTGAAATCGGGAAAGTCGATTAACATCAGAAGGCCGATTTCCCCCCCGCGGATCAGCCCTTTTAGATTCCGGTAAGCCCGGGCCAGGTCTCCAAACTTTCCCAGCACCTCGGTGATGCCCACAACCGCCAGGCGGGAGGAATCTACCACGATCTGCGCCCCTGCCCTCCGGAGAAGTTCCCCTCCCATGGCCCGCACACCGACCGCCGGCTCCATGCGCAGCAGGGATTCCACCACCCGGGCCCCGTGGTGGTCTCCCGATGCCTCTCCAGCCACGATCAAAATGTCTCTTTTTGCCGGCGACAAGGATCAGTCTTTCTTCAAACTCCTCATCCCTTGGAACTGAGGTTCCTGGAAGCCCTCTTGGATCCCGTAAAAAGCGGCGATGGAGGGAATCTTCTTGATGTTTTCCTCGATCTGCTCGCTGATCCGCATGGCCACGGCAAGGGCATTCCGTCCGTCTTCCCCGGTCACGACCGGGGGAGTCCGGCTAAGGCAGGCAAGAACGAAAGCCCGAATCTCCATCTCCAATGTATCCCCGGGCTCGACTTCGATCTGTTCGGCCGAAAGCTGGAACCTCTGACTCTCGGCGCTGAAGGTCCGGTGGTACAGGGCGATCTCCTTGGAGGCATAGTCCAGGGTCAGGTAGGTATCCGGCTGAAAGACGCGGATGCGGCGGCGGTCCTCGAAGGAGATCCGGCTGGCGGTGATATTGGCCACGCATCCCCCTTCGAATTCCACCCGGGTATTGGCGATGTCGACTTTGTCCGTAAGCACGGGAATTCCCACGGCATGGATCTGTTTTACCCCGGAGCGGACGAAACTCAGGATGATGTCCAGGTCGTGGATCATCAGGTCCAGGACCACGTCCACCTCGGTCCCCCGCCCCCGGAAAGGAGTGAGCCGATGGGACTCGATGAAGATGGGAGCCCGAATCTTCTCCCGCGCCGCGAGGACCGCGGGATTGAACCTTTCCAGATGGCCGACCTGGAGGATCCGTCCGCGCCTCCGCGCCAGGGCGATCAGTTCATCGGCCTCCTGGATCGTGGCGGTTACGGGCTTTTCCACCAGCACATCGCAGCCGGCCTCCAGAAAGTCCCGGGCCACTGCGTAATGCCGGTCAGTAGGAACCACCACGCTCACTGCATCCACCTTTCCCAGGAGGTCCCGGTGGCTCGAAAAGGCGGCGGTCCGGAGTTTTTCCGCCCATTCTTCGGCCTTCGGGGGGACCACATCGGCCAACCCGATGAGGTCCGCTTCGGGGATCAGGGAATACTTCTGGGCATGGAACTTTCCCAGGTAACCGATCCCCACGACCCCGACCCGAAGCTTTGACCCCCCCGTTCTCTTACGGTTTTTCACATCCCGATGAGGCATATCCCCTTCTCATCCGCCAGCCGAATGGCTTCCCCTTTGTCCGCCACGATGGTCTTTCCCGCCTCCACCACCAGGGCCGTAGCCCCGGCCTCCTCCAGGGTCTGAACCGTGGTGGGCCCGATGACCGGGAGGTCCAGGCGACGGTCCTGGTTGGGCTTGCAGACCTTGATGACGGTCACATCCCCTTTGCCCAGCTGACTTCCCCGGCGGATCGTTTCGTCCGTTCCCTCGATCGCTTCCACCGCCAGTACCATCTGATCCTTCACCACGATGCACTGGCCGATATCCAGCCGCCCGATTCTTTTTGCCATCCTCCAGCCGAAGGCAATGTCCTTTTCCTCCCGTTCCGAGGGTTTCCGGCGGGTCCAGCAGCCCTTTTCGGCCATGGCCGCTTTCAGGAAAGGAACCGGGCTGATCACCCGAATCCCCTCCCCTTCCAGCTCCTCGGCCAGGGCCCGGAGAATGGCATCATCCTTTTTATCCTTCAGCCGCAGGAGGACCCGGAGCGCTCTTTCATCGGGGCTGGCCTGGGAAAAGAAATGGGCCTTGGAGACTCCGCCGATAAAAAGGGCCCGGCTGACCCTCCCCTGCTTTAATCCCTCGATCATTCCTCCCAGTTCACCGACGTTCACCCAGCGGAGGGTATCGACGCAGGCCCCCAATTCAGTCCGGGTCAATCCCCGGTGTCCGATGGCCACGACCGAATGGCCGCGGGCTCGAACGGCCGCAGCCAGGAGGAGCGGAAGGTCCCCGTCTCCGGCAATCAGCCCGATCGCCTCTTTCATCGGCAAACGCCCCGCTTCGAGTTCTTCAGGAATTCGAGGAGATGCCGGATCTCCGGAAGGTCCGGAACTTCTTTTTCCACCCGGTCCAGAGCCTTGTGTAAAGTCAAATGGGAGCGGAACAGGATCCGGTAGGCCTGTTTCAGGGCGGAGACCGTCGCCTCGGGAAACTTGTGCCGTTTCAGGCCCACCAGGTTCAGGCCGTAGAGGCGCGCCCGGTTTCCCGCGGCGACGGTGTAGGGGGGAATATCCTGGGGAATTCCGGAGGCTCCCCCGATGAGCGAATAGCACCCCACCCGGGCGAACTGGTGGATGGCCACCAACCCTCCCACGATGGCGAAGTCCTCCACCAGAATGTGCCCTGCCAGCGTCGAGTTGTTGGCCATGATGACCTGGTTTCCGATTTTGCAGTCGTGGGCGATATGGGAATAGGCCATGATGAAATTGTTGTTTCCCAAAACGGTCTCTCCCCCTCCTTCGACCGTGGCCCGGTTGATGGTGACGAATTCCCGGATCAGATTGTCGTTGCCGATGGTCAGAAGGGTGGGCTCGCCCCGGTACCGGATCGCCTGGGGAGCCGCGCCCGCGGACACGAAGGAAAAGAGATGACACCGCTCCCCGATTTTGGTCCACCCGTCAACCACCACATGGGAATCGAGAATCGAGTCTTTGCCGATCTGGACATTCTCCCCCACGACGGAGTAGGCCCCTATTCTAACCCCCGGCCCGATTTTGGCTTTCGGATGGATGATGGCAGTTGGGTGGATCTCCAAATCATTCTCCTTTTAATAGCTGATAGCTCGTAGCTCATAGATCATAGCAATTTAGCTCATGGCTGATAGCTCATAGATCATAGCAATTTAGCTCATGGCTGATAGCTCATAGCAAAAAATTTGTCGCTATCAGCTATGAGCTACG